>DAOUMU010000189.1:0-14533 GCA_034409055.1 Anaerolineae bacterium | reverse complement strand
GAACCCAGAAAGGTCCGCCGACGCCCTGCTGTTTTCCCGACGCTCAAAGGTGACCGGAATGATGCCCGTCAGGAACTCCTCAACCAGATTTTGCTTGAACCCATTTCTTAGTAGCATTAGGCTAAAGGCTAAGGTGTCGCCAGCCGTGCCGATCTCGGCAATTTCAGGTAAGGTATCTATATTCTGGTCAGCAACAGCAGACGTTGGCAGTCGATCACGGGGGGGGATCCACAACTTCTGCCCGATTTCGATCACATCAGGATCGGTGATGGGGGTGAACGTATTATCCTCGGCCGCTTTGGCGTTGGTGGCTTGAACGATAAGCGGATACAGCGTTGTATCATCGTAATATTTCTCGGCAATTTTGCTCAGCCGGTCCTCGGCCTGGATGACGTAGACCTCACCTTCGGGCGGCGGCTGTAGCTGGGGGGCAGCCAGGCTGTTTGTCGCCGTCAGGAGAAAGGTTAACCATGAAAAGAGAAGATAGACAAGAAGCCCACTTTTCAGCCAGCCACGGCTCATTTTATTGTGCACCTCAGGGATTTCTCCTTTATGCCCTTCGATCACGTTGGTCGAAATGACACGCGATGATAGTGAAGGTAAATACCACTTTATTACTCAGTATCCCCTATTGATATCAATTGCCTTCAACAGCGTATAGACCGACCGGGTGTAAGGAAAATCTTGCTCAGCCCGGGCGTATTTTAACACGCCGCCGGAGATGGCCTCTATTTCCGTCTGCCGGCCGGCTTCTACGTCCTGGAGCATGGAGGGCCTGTTGGCTGCCGTCCTTTCCAGATTCTCCATGTGCATGCTCCAGATATCATCAAAATCAAGCGGCACCCCAGCCCGGCCGGCCGCCACGACCGTCTCCTGACCCAGTTTTTTCATCATTTCCACGGCCAGGGCGTTGACCAAAATCTGCCCATTATTCAGCCGGGTCAGGGCCGCCGTGGTATTGACCATGGCATTGATGGCCAGTTTCCGCCAGATGGCCGGCCTCGGATCTGCCACGTAGTTCACCTTCAAGCCGGCCTCCTGTAAGAAATGGCCGACCCAGGTCATGTCCAATCCTTTCTGCCAGGGGCCGAGAAAGATATAGCCGTCCCCGCCCCAGCCAATGATCCCGGGAGCTATCATAAAAGCCCCATAAGTAGCGGTTCCGGCGGCCACCCTGGCCTGGCCAAAGATGGGCACAAGTTTCTCCGGGTTACCCAGGCCGTTCTGCAGAGTCAGGACGACCCCGTTTCTCTCCAAAATCGCCTGAACAGGATAGATTGCTTCGGTGCTGTAAGATTTGACCAGGACGATGATCAGTCGGGTTGGTTTGAGGTCAGCCGGATCGTCAGAAACAGCGGCCAATCGGAAGTTCCGGGTGGTGCCGGTCCTGTCCGCTTCGATGGTGATCCCCTTCTGCTGAAGTGCCTCAAGCTGGGCCCCCTTTCGCTGGAAGGCCTGGACCTGGACCCCGCCTTCGATCAGACGGGTCGCCAACAGGCTGCCCAGCGCACCGCAACCGGCGATGGTAACGATCATGATTTTCCCTCCTTGAAATTACTCTGAAAACTCGCCAAGCAATTCCAGCACCTCCTCGGCCCGCGAGGCCGGTACGAACAGGTGGTCGTGATAGTAGGCCGAGACCGGGTTGACGCTGAGGCCATGTGCGGCCAGCTTGCCGGTGATCGTCGCCAGAAAGCCCACCGCCTCCAAACTGGAGTGGACCGAGAGAGTAATCATGCGGAAGACGGCCGGGTAAGATAGCCCGGCCGAATCAGCCTGTTCGCGGCGAAGGATCAGGGTAGTCCCTTCCTCCTCCTGGAAGATACAGACCGGTTCGAGCTGGGCCTCGTCGCGCCAATACCCGGCGACGGTGCAAAAGACGTACTCACCCTCGCGGAGGAGCGGTTGCATTGAGTTCAGCAAGATGGACAGATCGGTTTCACCGGCTGGCTTACCCACTCCTGATATCTTTCAACGTTCCTTTCTGGTAACTGATCTCCGAGAATATCGCCTGGCAACGCTCTCCTGTTGGAGACTGCGACGAAAAACCAATCATCAACCCGGCTTCCTCCCCCAAAGTGAAATACCTTACCATGTGCCAATACTTACCATCCGTAGAATAATGAAAAACAAATGTGTGGTTGATCCGTGACAACCGCAGATATACCTGATTGTCTTCAATTACAACCGAGTTGCAATCATCAGAAACCCCTCGTGTTACCACACTAACGATCATTGGCTGACTCTGGGGCGAGAACTCAAAACACAGCTTTGCCCACAAATCATCCTGGGCGTATATCATTAGCACACCGGCATCAAAACTGGAGGCAAATTCAACCTTGACCCTGGCTTTCAATATGAAGTTCTCTTCGTCTGGTGAAAACAGGGTCACTGGCGCATTGTCCTTTACAAGACTCCCTTGAGGGTCAATGAACCAATCGCTCTTTGCTCCAGCCGTGATGCTCAACGTATCATCTTGTTCAATAGTCCAGGCCAGGGGTGTATTCTTCCACTGTAGGGCATAGGGAACGGTTGGAATTGTGAATGAGGTCATTTTGCTTTGCCTGATTCCGCTTTCAGATCCAGGTCTATTTTTCGTGCCCAACCGCGAATCACCAGCCAGTCGCGATAGTCGCCGACGGTGGCTTTGACCGACTTGATGATCATTTTTTCGGCGAAATTGAGTCTGTCGAGATCGACGTTGCCGTGGAAGAGGATGACATCCGCCGGTTTAATCGCCTCCAGGACCGTGGCTAAATTCTCCGGGAAGGTCCAGCCATCCAAAAGTTCGTTGGGATCGCCCTGGCCGGTAGGTCCGCTAGAGAAAAGCCAGACCGGGCGACCGGCCAGCAAATCTTGGTTCGCGCGCAAAAACTTGGCCGCGGGCTTCATCCAGCCTCCGGCGTAAACCGCGCTGCCTATGACGAACCCGTCATACCCGTCCAGGCTGCCAACATCGTTGACCGGTTTGACCTCCACCTCGTATTGGCGTTTGCGCAGTTCCTTGCCAATGACTTCAGCGATCTCAGCCGTCGAGCCATATTTGCTGGCGTAAGTGACTAACAGTTTCATCAAAATCCTCCTGACTATGTTTCCCTGATGTCATATTTTACCGTAGTTGGCCCCCCTAAGCTTGATGTTAGGACAGCTCCAGGAACTTTGTTAGCCAGTTCGTAGCTCCAAATTCTTATGCTATTTACCTGACTTACTCTCTATCTCTTTGATGAGAATTTCAATTTCCTGAATAAGCACAGGCAAATTAGGCCGGGTGAAGCTCATCTCTGGGGCAGGGATACGATTGTGTTTGATGTCAGGTGGCACATGCTTATGGTGGGGAAGTGTTGAAGCTAAACTTGAGTCATTCGGATGCGGAAAATCATCGTACCAATACAACCGTTCTGCCCCTCGATAGACTTCGTAGCCATACGACGTAATTAAAGCTGCGTCGAAGTCCAATTCTTCTCTCATTCGTAAGCGGATGTTGTTTGAGAAGAAAACTTCCCCTTCTGCAATACCCGTGTAAGGGCTGGCAGACCAAACTGCCATCGCAGAGCTTTCGACAGGGGGGCGATTGAGTAACTCGGCTACAAACTGGCTGTAATTACTGAGCGAGTTCAGCGGTTTATCAGTCATTTTCAGTAGGCTGGCTGAAAGCGCAACGTTTCAGCCAAATTGCGTTGTTGAATCTGCTTGGTGTATGCCTTTTTACGCCGCAACCATGTTTCATGAATCCCTTTCCATCGGCTGAAATCGGTGCGGGTCTCGTCATAAGCATCATAGTCTGCCAACTTGCCCGACATAAGAGCGGTGTAGAAATCTTCACTCAAGACGCCATACTTTTCTTCATAGGGAGTCAAGCGACGCTCAAGTATTTTCATCTCGATAACCAACTCGTGGATTTCCATATCTGCCTCCTAACAAAGTCAAGCAAAAATATCTCTCTTGTGCCCCACAATTTACAATTTTCTTTAGTTACTGATTTAAGTAACTTCTCAATAATCTGGGGAAAAGGACTGGCAGTCCTCAGAGGACTGCCAGTCCTGATTTTTGAGAAGATACTGATTTAACTTATCACAAAATAATAAAACCTGCAAAGTGTGCCAGACTTCGCAGGTTTTTATATGTTGCCAGCCAGGTTTCGGCTTTTCTCAACCTGGTTCCGGTGATAGGGGTGATTGCGGCGATGCTTCTGCTGGGCGAGCAAATCCAGTTAATCCAAATTTTAGGTGGGGGCGTGATCCTGACGGGGGTGTTTATGAGTACACGGGCTTAGCTATTACATAGAACCAGAATTGACAATGAAAAAGTAACTTCCGGTGCGACAACCTCATAGAGCATCCAACCACGTAAAACGTAACATCAAGCCATAGATAAGTCATTACGCTTCACGTTTTACGTTTCACGAGTTGGCTGGCGACATCAAGCGGAAGTTACTTTTTGCCCCACTGGCAAGCCAAATTCTGGTTTGATGTAGATACCAAGTTGGAAACGGAGCCATCATCAACTATGTGAAATGTGAAGCGTGAAACGTGATGTTTTTACGCTCCGTTTGGAAGATACTGTAAAAGCCACGGGCGTAAGGCCGCCTCAATTATCATGTGTGTCTCGGGGGTGGGATGACTATCACCCTTAATAATAATTTCTGAGAGTTGCTTTTCTTCTATCAGTATCGGAGTTAGCTCGTTTAGCCTTTGTATCCATCGAAGTAAATAGGTGTGTCATTTAAGGATAACGATTTACAGTTTTGTTAATTCTTCGCTGATTTGCCACAAGCGTTTGGCCGCAGCCTCATCGTAAGATTCCTTGGAGGACGGCACAGCTTTCTTTTTGACAAAGTATTTGCCATTTATGCTCTCCACCTCTGGGGACGAGGCCAGAAAAACGGATGTTTCGGCTCCTTGCTCTGGGCTAAGGGTTAGTGGCCGTAAAACGGTGATCAGTGGTTTCATCCAAAAGTAATCGCTGCCCAAATTGGTTCGCACCGGGCCAGGATGTAGCGCATTGACCGTGACGCTGGTTCCTTCTAGACGTCGGGCTAATTCATAGGTAAAGAGCATATTGGCCAATTTTGTTTGGCTATACATCCCAAATCCGCGATACCGTTTTTCGCCCTGCAAGTTGTCAAAGTCAAGCTTGCCCCGGGTATGCACTACTGAATTCAAGTTGATAATGCGGCTCGGCGCGCTGGCTTTGATTACGTCGAGTAGTAAATTTGTCAGTAGAAAAGGGGCCAGATGGTTGACCGCAAATTGAGTTTCTACACCGTCAACCGTCACTGTCCGTTTCGGAAGATTTACGCCAGCGTTGTTTATCAAGACGTGCAGTTGCGGATACCTGGCTCTAAAATCTGCCGCGAGTTGATGAATAGATTTTTGCGACGATAGGTCGGCCTTCATCAAGTCAACCGTCTGGTTGTCACTTACAGCTACAATTTCAGCTTGGGCGACTTCTCCCTTACTCTGGTCGCGACACACCATCACCACAGTTGCCCCCATTGTGGCTAACGCCATTGCTGTTGCTTTTCCGATGCCAGAGTTTGCGCCAGTGATCATGACAATCCTGCCGTGCATTTGATGATTTGAATTCATGAGTTTCCCTCCCAATTTACTTTGTATGCCGATAAATATGCTACACTTCTCTACTCGCCATTGCCGTTTTGAGTAATTTCAAGGGCGTGTTCCAGGGCCTCGACAATAGTGCGTTGCTCTTTGATAGGCAGAGCGCTCAACATTTTGGCCACGGCGTTGCAACGCATCTCTTCACCTTGAGCGAGGACGTTTTGTCCATATTCGCTTAAATATAGTTTTACCTGGCGCGCGTCTGCCGGATCAGGTTGGCGTTCGACCAGGTTCAGTTTTTCCATATCCCGCACCGTTGTTGACACGGCTGCTGGGGTGATGTTTAGCTGTTTGGCCAGCTCTTTTTGGGAGATACCCGGGACATATTTCAGCAAATACAAGGCGCGGATTTGATTCATACGCAGCGAATTTGCAATGTCGTCTGGCATGCGGAATTCGGTGACTTTGATGATGACATCTAAAACAAGTAATAACCGTTCGGCCAGTTCGAAAGATTCGTTGTGCTCTTTGGATGAGGGCATATTTTTTACCTCTATTTTGCATTTGATTAGTTAAATAGATTGTTAATTAAATTAACTAATTGTATTGTGTTTAACAAAGAATGTCAAATGGCCTGGGGCCAAAACAAAAAGAGGAATGGTTTAGGTTAGCAACGATTCCTTCTACCCCTGGATTCGGACGAGGCTGCTTTTTGCGCCTACCCCACTTAAGAGTACAATGCTAAAATCGGCATGGTTTCAGTATCGTCTGAAAATAGCTTGACAAATTGAAGCCTAAGGCAATCTATGACCCCCAAAGATCGTGTCGTTATTTTGACCGGGGCCACCCGGGGCATTGGCCGGGCGGCGGCCTACACCCTGGCCCAGGCCGGTTGTAAGCTGGCTCTGGCCGCCAGCAGGGTCGGGCCGCTCCAGGCCCTGGCCGGTGAACTCAATGAAACCGGTCACCGGGCCGTGGCCATTCCCACCGATATGGGCCATACCGGCCAGGCGGCAGCCCTGGCCCAAAAAACGGTTGACGCCTTCGGCCGGATTGACGTACTCATCAATAACGCGGCCATTGGTTTGCGGGATCGGGTGCTTGATCTGCGCGAGGCAGAGGCCCGCCGGGTGATGGATATCAACTACTTTGGCCCGGTGGCCCTGATTCAGGCCGCTATTCCCCACTTCAAGACCAATCCCGAGGGGGGACTGATCATCAATGTCTCCTCGATTGTCGGCCGCCGGGCCATGCCGGGTATTGCCGGGTACTGTGCCAGCAAGGCCGCTCTGGAAAAAATGGCGGAGAGCTTGCGGCTTGAACTAATGGCCGATAATATTCGGGTCAGTACTGTCTATCCCGGCGTGACGGTCACCAACTTTAACGACAATTCCCTGGGTAGCAGCCAGGAGGGGCGGGGACGGGTGTCGGGGGTGCCGCCGGACTGGGTGGCCGGGGCTATTTTGCAGACCATTCGTCACGAACGGCGCGACGTATTTATCACCTTGTTTGACCGCACCTTTGTGACGGTGAGCACCGTCTGGCCGTGGCTGATGGATAAGATGTTGAGTCGTTATTTGAAATAAAGAGGGTCATCCCAGGTTGTTTGGCTATGTCTTGCCCTGGCCTAACGTATTGCGTGTTGCGTATTGCGTGTTTCGTGATAGATGTCTCTAAGTCGTAATACGCAGTACGCAATACGCTGTCAATCGTATCCTCTCCAAAAGTAAGGGCGAGGCAAGTCGGATTGGTAGTGGTCGAAGCAAACAAGCCACGCTCCGACTTGCCTCGCCCCTACGTCACCAACAAATTTAAAGAGGATACTGTCAATCTTACTTGGCGATTGGATTAAAACTTCTTATGATTTTTAACTACGCAATCCTCAATGGCGAACTCTTGCCTGTGGACCAGGCTCAAATTTCGATCTTCAATCCGGCCGTTTTTGCCAGTTTCGGCGTTTACGAAGCGGTTAAGGTGGATCAAGGCCGGCCCTTTTATTTAGAGGAACATCTGTATCGTCTGCTCAAATCGGCCCAGATGATTGATTTGGTGCTAGAGGTGGACGTAGCCACCCTGGTCGATTGGTTCAACCGGTTGCGCCAGGTTGAGCCCCAGGCAAGCTGGCGTTTGAGGATCATTGTGCTGGGGGCGACGGAAGCCGACAGTCCCATCATTGCCATGCAACCCGAAGTTTTGCCCACTTATCCGGCTCGTTTCTATCAAGAGGGGGCCACAGCCGTTTTATACCCCGGCCAGCGAGCCATCCCCCTATGCAAAAGTCTGAACACGCTGGTCAATTTCCTGGCCCGGCGGGCGGCCACCCGGGTCGGTGCGCTGGAGGGTTTGCTCCATCATGACGGCTACCTGACCGAAGGCGCACGCAGCAATCTGTTTGTCGTGCGCCAGGGAGAATTGATCACCCCGCCGGCAGGGGAGGTTCTGTCCGGCATTACCCGCGATGTGATTTTGCAGGTCTTGGCCGGCACGGCTTATCCGGTGATAGAAGCCCCGGTCTCCACCGATCTGTCCTTATACGACGAGTTTTTTATCAGCAGCACCAGCATGCACGTGATGCCCATTACCCAGATTGATGGCCAACTGATCGGCACCGGCCAGGTCGGGCCGGTGACCCAGGTGGCTATGGCCCGGTTTGAGGCCCACTACCGGCGGGTGATAGAAGGGACAGCATAAAGCGGAGAGCGAAGAGCGAAGAGCGGGAAGTTAATAGACGCATTTGCCGTAGGCCGGGCATCCCCATGCCCGGCCCGTCTTATCTTACCAACAACACCGGACAATCGATCTGGCCCAACAGGGTCAGCAGGGCTTCGTAGTCCATGAGGGAACCATGGCTGGGTAACACCAACAACCGGCAGCCTTCGGTCTGGGCTGTCCGGGTCAGCCGTTGGGCCGTGGATTCGGTTTGCCGCAGGTAACGGGCCTGGACTCCGTACCGATCCAATAAAGCGGTCGCTTGCTGCTGAAGCTGTTCGCCCTTTTCCGGCCCGGCGGCCAGGATGAGCACGGTCAGGGACTCCGCCTGGCCTTGCCCTAACTGGGCGGCAGCGGCCAGGGCTCTTTGGGCCGTGTCCGAACTGTCGTAGATCACCAGGATGGGCAAGCCCAGGTGAAAACCGGGCTGCAGAATCAAGGTTATAGGCACGCCCTGGGCCAGGATGGCCCGGGTGGTGGAGCCCAGTCGTCGCTTGCCTGCCGGGAACCAGCCTTTTCTACCCAGAATAATCAAGTCTGTTTCTGCGGCCGCAGCCAGTAACTCGGCCGTAATTACGCCCCGAACCACCCGAAACGACCAATTGACCCCGGCCTGTTCGGCCAGCCTGGCTAAAGTCCGGTGAACCCGGCTGCTCAGAGAGCGGAACTGTCGTTCCACGTGCCGAATTTCGAGCCGGCGACTGGTGGCCGAGAAAAGGCCCACTTCTTGCACAAAGGAGAGTTCGGTCAGCCGCAACAGGTTGATGTCTTCAACAAACAGGCCCACCAGCTCGGCCTCCAGGCTGGCGGCCAGTTCGATGGCTGCATCCAGGGCAGCCAGACTGGCCGGCGACCCATCCAGGGCCACCAGGATGCTGCGAATCGTCTGCTCACTTGCCTTTGCTTGGCTCATCCTTCACCTTCCCCGTTTTTCGATTGGCTGAACGCTAAACTTTTTTGGGCCAGCTCGACCAGCCGGGCCTGA
The DNA here is from genome assembly GCA_034409055.1 of Anaerolineae bacterium. GTDB lineage: Bacteria > Chloroflexota > Anaerolineae > 4572-78 > J111 > DAOUMU01. The sequence goes on along the minus strand of DAOUMU010000189.1, from coordinate 5,281 downwards.
ACCAGGCCGTTGATACTTTCCGCCGGATAGTTGCCCGCTTCATCCGTTTGACCGGCCGGCATACCGGTCAAGAATTCAATGCCCTGATCAATCGTTTCTACGGGATAGATATGGAACTGTTCGGCGCTGACCGCTTCAACCACGTCCTGGCGCAGCATCAAATGTTTGACATTGGCCGCCGGGATGAGTACGCCTTGCTCGCCCGTCAGTCCCCTGGCCCGGCAAATATCAAAAAACCCTTCGATTTTTTCGTTCACGCCCCCGATGGCCTGTACCTGGCCGTGCTGGTTGACCGAACCGGTCACGGCCAGAGATTGCCGGAGGGGCAGTTCGGCGATGGCCGACAGTAGGGCGTAAAGCTCGGCCGAGGAGGCGCTGTCCCCCTCCACCTCGCTGTAGGATTGCTCGAAGACCAGGCTGGCCGTCAGGGACAGCGGTTGGTCCTTAACGTAGCGAGCCCCCAGAAAGGCGGACAGAATCAGCACCCCTTTGGAGTGAATCGGCCCGCCCAACTCCACCTCTCGTTCGATGTCGATCACTTCGCCTTTGCCCAGGCGGACCCGGGCCGTGATCCGGCTGGGGCGGCCAAAGGCAAAGTTACCCAGTTGCAGGACCGACAGGCCGTTGACCTGGCCGATCTTGGCTCCCTCGGTGTCGATCAAGATGGTGCCGCGCTGAATCTCCTCTTGTGTCCGTTCTCGGAGCCGGTCGGAGCGGTAGACCTGGGCCTCAATGGCCTGCTGCACGTCGGCCGCCTTTACCACGGTGTTGCCGCTCTGATCCGCCCAGTAGTCTGCTTCGCGCAGCAAGTTGGCCACGCCCCGCATCTGGGTGGATAATTTTTCGGAGTCTCCGGCCAGGCGGGCGCTGTGCTCGATCACCCGGGCCACCGCGCTCCGGTCAAAAGGACGCAGCTTATTTTTGCGGACCAGGCTGGCAATCAGGCGGGCATAGAGCAACTGGTTATCCCCGTCTCGATCCATACGTTCGTTAAAATCTGCGGTGACCTTGAACAACTCGGCAAAGTCGGGATCATGGGCGGCCAGCATGTAGTAGAGTAAAGGGTCTCCCAGTAAAGCCACCTTCACCTTGAGGGGAACGGGCTCTGGCTCCAGGGAAACGGTGCTGACCAGGTTGTACATCTGGGCCGGGGACTCCATGCGTAATTGGCCGGAGCGTAAAGCTCGTTTGAGTCCCTCCCAGGCGAAGGAATGCAGCAACAGTTTGCGCGCTTCCAACATCAGGTAGCCCCCGTTGGCCCGGTGCAGCGCGCCCGGTTTGATCAGGTTAAAATCGGTCATCAGGGCCCCCATCCGAGCGGTGTGCTCAACCCAGCCCACTAAGTTCTGGTAAGTTGGGTTATCCTCGTAGATTACGGGCGCGCCCTCGGAGTCGCTGTGATCGACCAGAACATTGACCCGGTAGCGCCGCAGGAAGGGTGAGCCCATTGGCGCAGCAGGGGCCGGAGATTGGAGCGTATTTCCTTGTTGCTCTTGGGCGGTTTGGGCTTCCTCTTCCGGGGACAGAAACCCTTTCACATTTTCGATGATGTCCTGCTGGACCTCGTTGAGATAATCGACCACCTCGGGTAGGTTGGTGTATTTTTCGCGTAATTCGTTGATCAGGCCGCTCACGGCAAAGTTGGCAAACTCCTGGTTGAGGGTTTTCAGCCGCTCTCGCAACTCACGCTGCCAGCGGGGAGCCTGCCGGAGGGTCTTTTGTAGTTCTGCCTGAATGGCCATGGCTTCTGCTTCCAGTTGCTTGCGCCTTTCCTCAGGCAGCTCTTGTACCTGTTCCGGAGAAAGGACTTCCCCGTCCCGGGTGGGGGCAAAGACCAGGCCGGCCGAGGTACGGATCAAGGTCAAGTCCCGTTTCTGGGCCTTTTGCCGGATCTCTTCGATTGCATTTTGCTCACGTTCTCGAAACTCTTCTTCGACCTCCTGCCGGCGGGCGTGGTATTCCTCGCTTTCGAAGGCCCCGGAAAGGGCCGTGCGTAGCTCTTCGACCAACGCCGCCATATCTTTTTGAAAAGTCACCGCTTTACCGGCAGGCAAACGTAAAGCCCAGGGTTTATGGGCCTGTTGGAAATTATTAACGTAACACCAATCGTCAGGCACCGGCTGGTTGGCCGCCTTTTCTTCGAACAGCCGGCGGACCAGGGAACGTTTCCCCGTTCCCGCCGGTCCCACGGCAAAAATGTTGTAACCCTCTTGCTGAATGTTGATGCCAAACTGCATCGCTTCTACCACGCGGGGTTGACCAATGATCGCAGACAAATCTTCCAGGTCATCCGTGGTTTCAAAGTCAAACTGTTCTACCGCGCAGCATTGGTATAGGGCCTCTGGCGTCAGGCGTTTAACGTTTTCCATTTTTTTATCTCCCCTCAATTAAGGTGTGGCCGTCAACCACACATTGACCGTACCGATGGTCAAAATTGAGCCGTCGGCCTCATTGATATCGAACACCTCCACCCGGCCCGGTCCGTCTTCTGAAACCGTAAACTCGGCAAAACCATCAAAGAGATTGACCTGGCCGATTTGACCGGTGGCCTGTAAGAGGCCATTGCTAATCTCCTGCCCGTTGGCATCGACAATACGGTAGTTCAGGCTACTCTCAAACGGTTTATCTCCTGTTTTACCCCGTACCTGAACCGGACTGGTGACACTGGCGTAGGGGGAGGGGTCATCAATGGTAATGGAATAGCCGGCCGGATCGGTCACCAACTGTACGGCCACGCTATCGATGGTGATGATCGTGCCATCGGCGGCGCTGACTTCGGCCACCTCGACCGTGCCGGGACCGTCCGTGGCTGCGCTGTAGCCCGCCGGAAGGGCAAAGGTGGCGGGATTGCCCAATTGCCCCACCACTTCAAAGGGAGACCGTCCCACTTGATTGCCGTTGACGTCCAGCACCCGGTAAATCAGGCGACCCCTAAAGGGGTACTGGCTGGTTGTACCCCGTAACTCAAACGGATTGGTGAGCCTTGTTCCGGCTACCGGGGCTTGGATGGTGATTTTCTGCTGGGCTGCGGCCGGATCGGTAATCTCAAAATTTTCCAGCATCGTGCGCAAAATGATATCGCGCTGGGCGCTGGCCACGAACATGCTGATTTGGTAGATAACCTTTTCCTGAACTGTAGCCCCGACCACGGAGGTGATACCTCGCTCTTCGCGGGTGTAGATGGCCCAGGTCCGGTCACCCAACTGGGTCTCAGCAAGCTGCCCCCCGATTAAGTCACCGCTTAGGTCCTCTTTGGCCACGCCGAGGAGTCGGGCCAACCCAAGCTGCGCATCATTACCGGGCGTCGTAGTGAAGCTGACAAAGCTAAAGGGACCGGCCCGCCAGGCATACTTGAAAAACGGATCATTCTCCTCAGCAGCCGGCCAAACCGCCGGGATAGCGGTCCGAATGCCAAGCGCTTCTATCGTCATCAACTCGAAGGTGATTCCGTCCACGGTTATCAGACCGGCTCCACGCCTGGGCGGAATCCACAGCTTTTGCCCCACCACAATGAAATTGGGGTTGGTGATGGTGGCAAACCTGTTATCTTCGGTGGCCTTGGTGTTGGTTGCTTCGATGATGTCGGGGTAGTCGTGGGGATCACCGTAATACTTATCGGCGATTTTTGTGAGGGAGTCATTGGCCTGGACGATGTATTCCTCACCGTCGGGAGCTTGTTGGGGTGGGATTTTTTTCTCCAGGTTCGTCCCGAAAGGCTCGGGCCGAGAGGCAGCATTGGCAATACCGGCCAGGCTGGCCGTCAGCACACAGATCAAGAACACAAGCAGTAAGTAGATTCGTTTTCCACACATCCTTCCTTCTCTCCTAACTGTAATGACACGTATTCTAGCGCAGGATTGGATGTGTAGCAAGCGACATTCGACTACATCTTGGACGTCCTCGCAAAACCTTTCGCCATCGCCACCCGTTTGCTGATGGACGGATGGCTGTGCAGCAGAAACTCTACCCAGGCCGGAGGTTCGGCGTCGGCCAGGTTTTGATTGGCCAGGCGGGTCATGGCGCTGACAAATGCCTCCGGCTGGCCGGTCGTCTGCAGGGCGTATTGGTCGGCCTTGACCTCGCGCCAGCGAGACCAGGCATTGCCCAGGGGCATGGTCACCAGGCCAAAAATACTCAGGGCGACCAGGAGCAGGGGCAGGGTGGCCGGGTCGGTCAGGCCGGTGTAACCAAAGGTGGCGATGCCCCAACGCATTACTAAATCGGCCAGCCAAAAGCCGGCCAGGGTCAGGAGAGATTGGACGATAATGCCGCTGATTAAGTCTTTGTGGATGTGATGGCCCAGTTCGTGGGCCAGCACCGTCTCAATCTCATTGGCCGTGAATTTTTCGACTAAAGTATCGCCCAGGACGATACGGCGAGTATTGCCTAGCCCCATCAGGGCGGCGTTAGCGGCGACGGTTTTGCTGCTCATATCAAAAATGTACACCCCGCGCACCCGGGCCCCGGCTCTTTCGGCCAATCTGGTCAGGCGATTGACCAAATCTTTATCTTCCAGCGGCTTGTATTTATAAAAGAGGGGGAAGATGAGCACGGGGGCCAGATTGCTGAGCAGCACGGTCAAGATCAGCATGACCAGGCCGGCCCACAGCCACCACGTTTGAGGCGCTGCGCCTAATAGGGCATAAATAATCTCCAGGAGAATCAAGCCTAAAATACCAACCAGCAACAGTTCTTTAAGCTGGTCGATGAGCCAATCTTTCAAGCGTTGGGTAGATTGCTGATAGCGGTGGGGCAGGACAAAGCCGCTGTAATAATCCAGCGGCTCGGTCAGGATAAAGTAAGGCAAGCCAAAGCCCAGGGCAAACAAGGGTACACTCAGCCAGGGGACCTGGGTCAGGCGGTGCACTTGGTCGCGCAGCCAGGGAGAGAACCCGGCCAGAATCCAGATGAGTAGATAGGCGGCACCAATAGCCAAATCGAGCACAAACAAGCGCCGCCGCAGGCGGGCATATTCTCTGGCCTGGTCTTGGCGCTCCGGGTCGAGGGTTTGGGTGACTTCCTCAGTAGATTTGCCAGAGCGGTGAATTTGAGAGTCTTGTTCATACATTTCAAACTTGGGTAATTTGTTCAGCGTCATCTGTGAATCTCGAGGGCCATCTGCTTTGCCCCGGTAAATACGCGGGTCAGTGCGAAGCCTCCCTGTGGGACGGACCCGCTACGAGCAGGGCAGAGTTACCAGCCTTTACCCTAAAAACTTTTGGGCTCATGTTTAGAACAAGTGCGGAGTACATCAGTATGCTTCCGATGCTCACAGCGGATA
>DAOUMU010000188.1:0-21271 GCA_034409055.1 Anaerolineae bacterium | reverse complement strand
GTTAAAGTACCAACATTAACCCAACTGATGACGAAAATTCGTCTTATTGCTTCCACATTGTTGCTTCCTTGTACACAGCAATATCAATCTGGCTTTTGCCGAAAAAAATGAACGAACGTTGAGTGATAAGAGTTGGTTACTGATGTTGTCAAAAACGCGTGGCATGTGGCTTTATTCCCATAAAATAAAAATGTGACCTTATTCCAATTGTAACACGCTTATACAGTTATGACAATGACGTTATATTTTTGGTTCGGACACAAAAAGAGCCAGCCAATAACGGCTGGCTCTTTCAACATTTGTAAGATTCCTATTTTGCCAGTTTGGAACCCAAATGATGGTGCAAGAAGGCCTTAATCACGTGTAACGGCACGGCCAGGCCTACCTCCGGACCGGTAATCATGGTGTTGATGCCAAGCAGCCGGCCGTGAACATCAACCAGGGGACCACCGGAATGGCCTGGTCGCAGCGGTAAGCTGACCTGGATAAACTCGCCCCGGGCGGGTGACATTTCTGGGGGCTCCCCCATATCAATGACGATACCGGCCGTCACAGCACCAAGCACCCCCCAGGGATGCCCCAGGGCCAACACCCACTGTCCCGGTTGAAGTTGTTTTGAACGGCCCAACTCGATGGTGGGTAGGTTATTGGCTTCTACGGACAAAGCCGCCAGATCACGATCTGTGTCCTGGGCCAACAGCCGGCCTGGCAGGCTGCGTCCATCCGGCAGGGTGACCTTGAGCCTTGAATGGCGCACCACATGAGCATTGGTGATAATCAACCCATCTGGATGCCAGATCGTGCCGGCGCCTGCCCCGTTCCGGCCGTTGTTGATTTGCACCAGACTGCCCCGCACCTTCTCCACCACGGCGGCCATTTCGTTGTTTAGCTGCTGTAATAGATCAGACATCGTCAACTGCGCTCGCCGACAACAACCTTTACTTCCTCCACCTGACCCCCCCGCACGATACGTATTGACGCCGTTGTCCCGACTCGATCGGCGCTCAGGAGAGCCAGCAGGTCATCGTGATGGCGAACCGGTGTGTCATCCAGGGCCACAATGGTATCACCCAGTAATAGCCCGCCTTGCTCGGCCGGACTATCCGGCTCAACGGCGACCAGGAGCAACCCGGTTTCCTGCGCCAATTGTTGCCTCAGAGCCTCGGACAGACGAACCGGTTGCGTACTGACCCCCAGGTAGCCCCGGCGAACACGGCCATGAGCCAACAGGGTTTCGATCACCCGCTGTAGGGTCGTAACCGGCACAGTCAGGCTAACACCCCGTACCAGGGCCGAGGTGTTAAGTCCGATCACCTTACCGGCAGCACTGACCAGCGGTCCCCCGGAGAAGCCCGGGTACATCACCACGTCTGTTTGCAGGTAACGATCCAGCAGGCCACCGGCCGGGGCGCGCCAGTTTTTTTCACTCAGGGCGCTGATAATCCCCAGGGTGGCCTGGACAGTCTGGCCCGGCCGGCCCAGGGCCAGTACCAGATGGCCCACTTGTAGATTGTCAGGTTCAACCCAGGTGGGGGGCGTCAAGTTTGTCACCTCGGCCTGTAGTACAGCCAGGTCCGTCGTGGGGTCACGGCCAACCAACGTCGCTGAAACTGTCTGCCCGTCGGGTAGCCCGAGACGGATGTTGTCCTCTTGCTGGACGACATGGTGAGCCGTAACAATGACCCCGTCGGGCGACCAAACAATGCCACTGGCGGGTAAGCGCCGGCGCGCTTCCACCCGAACCACCCCCGAACCGGCAGTTTTTACAGTGGCCGCTAAAGCATTGGATAAATTTAGTAATACTTCTGTCACGATTTAACCTCCTAATGGTTGGCGACGAACGACGAACGACCAACGACGAATGCCCATTTATTTGGTCGTTCGTCCTTCGCCGTTGATAATTGAATTCTTTTCAGTTTACCAGTTAGCGAAGCATTTTACATCAACCATCCGGCGGGGATAGACCTGGAAAAATGGGTAGGCCGTTGTTGATTTACGAATTCAGATTTACGATTTACGATTGATGGTTCAAAATCGTCAATCGTCAATCGTCAATCAGAGCAGGATTAAGCCCAGACGGGTAGCGTAGACCACGGCTTCGGTCCGACTCTGGGCGCCCAGTTTACTCAGGATGGCATTGACGTGGAATTTGACGGTGTGCTCGCTGATACCCAACCGGCGAGCAATGGCCTTGTTGGGTAGCCCTTCTGCCAAAATTTGCAACACCTCTAACTCACGGGGAGTCAATTCTTCAACGAGGGGGGGTGACTCCAGGTGTCTATCTGGCAGTAGACCGCCGGCTAACTCTGGCTCAAAAGTCACTAATCCCTGGACAGCCGCTCGCAGGGCAGCCAGCAGCTTATCTGTGTTGACGTCTCGGGGCAGTAGACCGCGTGCACCAGCGCCCCAGACTTCAGACGCATAGGTTTCGTCGGGCAACAGGGCCACGACCGGTAGGTTAGCTTCCTTCAGGTCAGCCAGGTGGTCCAATTTTGTGGCCGGATCCCAACCCAGGTCCCAAACCACGACATCGGGCTGATAGATATCCAGTTCAGTCAGTAAATCAGCCTCTCCGGCTGTCTGGCCGACAATCGTATAGTTGGGCTGGTTGGCCAAAATCGCGGCTAACCCGGCCCGAACCAGCGGATCATCGGCCACAATTAGCAGGCGAAGGTTATCTGCGAGTGAGGACATCATTTATTGATTGTAACCGCCGGACCATTTTGGAGCAAAACTCTAAGCATTATCTTCAACCATAACTATTTAACCTTGACCTACTTGTGAGCGTGACTTCTTCAGCATATAATTGGTGGACTTATATATCCTCCCGCAGTTTGTCGGCGGCGGACCGATCCCAAGTAGGCATCGGTGAGGGCTTAGTGCGATTATCAGCCGGCATTGAGGATGCTACGGACATTATCGCTGACCTGGAACAGGCGTTGGCAATTATGTAAAGACGCGAGCCAAATTAAGAGGGACGATAGTTTCCTCCCTGGGCTAGTTTGTATATAATAGATAAAAGGTAACTACTCAGCAATACTCTGTCAGACATTTTTTGGTGCATTGGAATCCATTTCGTTGAAAAAATGGAGGCGCTATCATAGCAGCAGAGAGTAAGGAAAACACACAACTTAGCCCCCTCTCGTTGGATTGGCTTGTTTCTAACTTAAGATGGCTTTGGCTGTTTCTGATTGCCTTATTTGTTGTTATTGTTATTGGCCTTGAATCACTTCTTGAATTTTCCACACTTCCGCTTCTTATCCTGGTTAGTTTTGCCCTAAACGGCCTTTACGCTGCTTTGTTGTGGGCCAAGTTTTTTCCGGCTTGGTTGAGTGTTATCGCGACGATTTTGGATATTGTGCTGGCCATTGCTTTACTTATTCTGTTAAGCGAGCACGTGCAATTACTCTTGCCACTTATGTTATTTCCAGTCCTTATGGCGGGGGTACGTTGGAACACTGAAGCTGGTTTGTTAACTGCTCTGCCTATTGTTTCAGGTTATGGCTATCTCTCGGTATCCGGTCTCCTTGAAGATACTAGCCGGTCAGACTTAGCGATCGATGACTTGTTGAACCTGGGCGTGAACGCTCTCATATTTTTTGTCGTGGGAGCATTGCCTGGCTTCTTTATCCGGCAACGGGTGGAGATGGTTGAGCAGGCCAACGCCACAGAACTTGACCGCCTGCGCATAGACAATGAGCGGGGTAAGTTAATTTCCAAAATGGCGGTTACCCTGAGTTCTACCCTCAACTATCGCCAGGTGTTGCGGGCTATGGTTGATTTGGCTTTCTCGGCCATGGCTGAGGTAGGGACGAAGGATGAATCGACGGTGGGCATGGTGCTGCTTTTCGAGGGTGAAGGTGATAAGTTAACCGTTGCAGCCGGTCGTAATATAGGCCGGGCTGATGAGGGACGCCGGGTGAACAGTACAGAGGGGTTGATCGGCCGGACCATTCAAAGAGCTGAAGTTGCCATCACCCACAATGTGCAAAAGGATAAAACCTTGACCTCGTTTGCCTCAACACCTGGCTGCCGGTCGGCAGTGTGTGCCCCCTTACGAGCAGGGTACAATACGTATGGGGTGGTCCTTTTTTGTAGTACGGAACCTAATTTTTATAACGAAGATCACAAGCAATTGTTAACAACCTTTTGCAGCCAGGCTATTATTGCCCTGCAAAATGCCCAACTCTTTGAGGACCTGCGTGGTGAACAACAGAGGATACTGGAGAAAGAGACCGAAGCTCGTCACAAGTTGGCCCGTGATCTGCATGACGGGCCTACCCAATCTATTGCCGCCATCGTTATGCGCCTGAGCTTTCTTAAAATGGTGGTAAAAAGCAAGGATTTCGAGAAAGCCTATGATGAGCTAGAAAAGGTCGAAGAAATTGCTCAACGTACTACTCAAGAGATCAGAACAATGCTCTTTGCTATGCGACCGGTTATCTTGGAAACGCAGGGCTTGATTCCGGCGCTCGAGCAATATGTCGAGAGATTGAATGCCAATGAGTCCTTTAGGGTGGGTCTTATTAATCGAGGCTATGATGGGCAATTGAGTTCGGAGGCTGAGGGGATTGTTTTTGCCATTACTGAAGAGGCTGTAAGTAATGCCAAAAAACACGCTCAGGCCACCGAGATTAGAATCAGCCTGGTAGCTAAACAGGACAGTCTATTGGTTGAAATAAGAGACAACGGGATTGGTTTTGACGTAGCGACTACCCAATCTACTTATGACAAGCGTACCAGTTTGGGCATGATCAATATGGAGGAACGGGCTCAACTTGTCGGTGGGGAATGTACGATAGAATCTGCTCGGGGTAAAGGTACAGCAGTTCGGCTTGAACTTCCATTCGCCTCTGCTGGAGAAGATGAAGATTGATTATGAGTCAGCCGGGGTGGGCAGGAGGACTGATTCTTTTTTCTCTTCTGCTTTCAGTGGGTTGGGTTTGGCTAAAAAATAAACGGGTGAATGATCACCCCTGGCAGGTAGAAGAGCAGTGGCTTGGCCGCACTGCTCAATTTTTTTATTTTGTGGGGGTGCCCTATTTAGGTATTGTATTGGGGATCGTACCGGCCAGGTTGTTGGGGCTAAAAGGTTTAGAATATTTTGTGTTAGTTGATTTGGCCGGGGTTCCGTTCCAACGGGCCGTCGCTGAAATTCAATACGCTTTTGTTTTAATGCTATTAGAATGGCTGGTTGATAGTAGGGCCACGATCATAGCCGGTTTAATGGCCCTCGTCTTACTGGGTGGCATTCAGTTAGGCCTGACCCGGTGGGCCATTGGGGTTGAAACCGGCTCTCACCTGTCTATTTTGAGAATTATTTATGATGGCCTTCATTGGGCCTTTTATCGAGCCATTTTCTGGTTAATAACCGATGATCTTTACCTGGGAGTGATGTTGGGAGCAAGCTTGGTCATCTTGGAATGGATATTAGTGGCCTGGTTGCAAAAAAGTAAACAGACCCGGCCGCAATTACTAATGAATATCATTATTTTAATTTTAACGGCTGCTGTTTTCTTTTACAGCCCCAACTTGTGGCTGCTTTGGCCGGTCCATCTGGCCATGGTCATCATAACCCAGATGAGCCTTAAGATTCAGATAGGCCAGGCTGCGAGTGAAAATTAATTAACTTTATGGGTAAGTTATTCAATCCACGATCCTTAGCGAAGCAACCCGGCCTCCCAGATCAACGACGGACGGTCAGGTAGTTTAAGCAAACTCCCGTATGGCGTCCAGGCTGGCTCCCATAGAGGCGTCAGTTTCGCGCTCGACGATGATGTCCACTACGGCTGGCTTGCCAGACTTGACCGCCCGATCAAATGCCGGGCGGATCTCTTCCGGTTGGGTCACCCGTTCACCGTAGGCTCCGAACGACTCGGCTAACCGGACGAAGTCTACCCCAGGACCATCGTAGGTCAGATCCACGGCGTACTCATACTCATAAGCATAGCGCTGGTTCTGGCGGATCAGGCTTAGGTAGCCGTTGTTGATGATAACCACGATGACGGGAATATGGTGCTGACAAGCCATTGCCATTTCCTCCACCATGAAGCCAAATCCGCCGTCGCCCATCACCGCAACGACTGTGGCCTCAGGCCGGGCAATCTTGGCCCCGACGGCGGCCGGCAAATCGAACCCCAGGGTGCCCGCGCCACCGGAAGCCAGGTAAGTGTACGGTTTGGCGATGCTCTGAAACTGGCCTGACCAGATCTGGGTCAGCCCACAGCCAGTGGTGAAGATCGTGTTCGGGTCAAAGTACTCATTCATCTCCTGGTAGACCCGTTGCGGCTTGATGGGCACCTGGTCGTAATCTGTCTTGCGGGCCAACCGACCCCGATCTTGGGGAATATTTCTGACCCGGTCGGTGGGATCGCGCCGTTCTGTTCTGGTTTTAACCTCCTCTAGCAGCACTTCCAAGGCCAGCCCGGCGTCTGCCACGATCCCCAACTCCGTTGGCACAATGCGCCCAATGTGAGACGGCTCGATGTCGATGTGGATGAACCGGCGACCCTTGGTGTAGGCATCGAGTTTGCCCGTATGCCGATCACCGAAGCGACAACCAATCCCCAGCACCAGGTCCGACTTCAGGAAGAACTGGTTCCCAAAGGGGGAACCGACCTGGATACCGATATGCCCCACATGCAGCGGATGGTCGGCGGCAATGCCGCCCGTGGCCATGTAGGTCGTAATCACCGGCAGAGAGAGGTACTCTGCAAACTCTACAAACCGCTCTAACGCCTGGGCCAGTAAAACGCCACCCCCCATAATCAGGACAGGGTTCTCGGCTGCGAGCAGCATGTCCACTGCCTGAGCGATTTGCTTCCGGTTGGGAGCAGGTTTGGTAATGGACAGAGGGGCATCCCTCTCCGGATCGTAGTCGATGTCTGCCAATTGGACATCAAGCGGGAGATCGATCAGGACGGGGCCGGGCCGTCCCTCCCTGGCGACACGGAATGCCTTCCGCATGATGGTTGGCACCTGGCTTGGCTCGGTAATACACCAGGTTTCTTTACAGACCGGTTTCGCAATCTCGGCGATGTCCACACATTGGAAGGCCTCTTTGCCCAGTTGGGCCCGCACGTTTTGCCCGGTGATGGCCATCAGCGGGATCGAATCGATCTGGGCGGTGTACAGTCCGGTCACGAAGTTGGTAGCAGCAGGACCCGAAGTGCAAATAGCCAAAGCCAGCCGATGGCTGGCCCGGTAGTAACCATCGGCGGCATGAACCGCTCCCTCCTCGTGACGGGCCAGATAATGCTTAATCTGTTGGGAAGTACCGAGATACTCGTAGACCGGGTTAATGGCCGCACCGGGGATGCCAAAGGCAGCCTGGACCCCCTCACTCTCCAGAATTCTAACGACGATTTCTGCAACTTTCATAATAAATTCCTCCAATCTCCTTTAGTCAAAATGATTATGCTTTCTCATTAATCCTGGCCTCGCCAGAAGCCGGTAGCAACGATAACACAAGTGATCTGGTTCGATTGAAGCGGGTGTTGTGATCAGGACCTCGACCATTCGTATCTGGCGAAACTGATCGATGCAGGCAAGTTCCAACATACTACAAAGATGGTGCGTTTGTCAAATATAGAACTTAAGCCTTTGGAATCGAGGCTTTGTCCGGCTGAAACCTCGACCCCATAATCTATTTGCTCCCAAAGAGTGAGAAATCTATCTCTCTTTTTTTAATTGTTGTTGAATAACTGCCAGGCAGGCAGTCATTTCGCTATCAGCGGGCAAGCAGAGGGCCTTTGCCGGGATGGGCATTTGGGTGGGGGTGAATATGATGGGCAGCCATTTATCGTCCCCCAGGGGCATGGCCAGGTCGACCCGATAGGTTTCTCCCTGTTCCCTGAGGGGCCAATCTCGCTCGGGGTGAAATCCCTCCTCTCTCAAGGTGACATACAGCCGCCCGGCCGGTGATTCATGCTCAAACAGATCGTTGATTTCTTCGGCCGCTTCAAACCGGTCGCCAGTGGTGACAATAAAAGTGATCCGCCGCCAGTGGTGAGAGATGACCGGCGGCAATTTATGTTGCAGCGGGCCAAGTTCCAGTTTGTAATACCAGTGTTTGGCCCGCCTGTGATCCGGTTCCGAGGGGATCAGCGCTTTACGAGGCAGCAGCTCGTGCCCCTCGACGTGGGCGTAGTAGTGGATGGCCCACTTGTCGCTGCCAAAGGCTTTGGTTTGGTAGAACCCGATCCAGTCAAAGTGGGGCGTCCCCTCCGGCGCGTGTTTGACCGGAATACGATACCAGCCTTCATCCAGCACCCGCTGCCAATCTTTTTTGTTGTTCATAATGGCGACCAGGACGCGGTCGTCGGGGTAGATGAGCATAACCTTGCTCCTGGAGGCAATATTTCCCTCGCACTGGAACTCATTCAAAGGGATGACGCCACTTCAAATCTGGAAAGCGACTAAAGTCCCGATCCGTGGTAATCCACTCACTGCCTGATATTCGATGGCCAGAGCAGCCAAATAAGCATCCGGGATCAAATTACCTTTTACGTATGTCAAACTTATCCGGTCACATCTTTTAACTGGGCAGGTTGAATACGGGTGAGGTCAAGGACGAAGCGTGCCGTTAGCACGAAAGAATGCTTTTCCCTGTTGTGACTACCAATTATATCGGACGATCTTTAGCGATTTCCCAAACAGCTTTAATCGCCCTCTCAATCTGTTCCTTCGTATTGAAAGGACCAATCGAAAAACGAACTGTTCCCCTGGGAAACGAGCCATGATGCTTGTGAAGCAGCGGTGCACAATGCAGCCCCGTACGAGTTTGGATACCGTGGTCAACATCAAGTATCACTCCAACATCGGAAGCGTCATAGTTCGCCACGCTCATCGATAAAGTTGCTACACGATTTGTGAGTTTTTCCGTTCCCCAGATCTTGACACTATTTATCTCTTTGAGACCTGTCAAAAGTATGTCTAACAACCCAATTTCATGGGAATAAATATTGCCTGTTCCTTTTTTCTCTATCCATTTTAGCCCTGCATTCAGTCCTGCAATACCCGCTATATTCAGCGTTCCCGCTTCAAGCCTGTATGGGTATTCTTCAAGGTGAAACGGAAAAGCGCTGCGTACACCAGTACCCCCATAGATGGTAGCTTTAACCTCGGCATCGTCTGCGACACAGATCCCACCCGTACCGGAAGGGCCAAACAGACCTTTATGACCAGTAAAACACAGGAAACTTATATGACACTCAGCCATATCGATAGGAACTACACCTGCTGTCTGGGCAGCGTCAACTGCCAACGGAACTCCTTCCTCTTTGCAAACAGCACCGATGGCTTTAAGATCCTGCACTACACCAGTCACATTTGAGCCGTGATTAATAATCACAAGGGTTGTGTTATCTTTAATAGCTTTTCGGATATCTTCCGGATTGACATATCCCTCACTATCAGGATCAATGTATGTTGCTTCTGCTCCTTCTTTAACCTTGTGATTAACCGGCCTTATAACTGAGTTGTGTTCAAGTGTAGTTGTAATGACATGATCACCAGGATTGACCGTACCATTGACAATCAAATTAAGACTCATGGTGGCATTCATAGTGAAAACCAGACGATTAGGATCTTTGGTTTTGTCTGCGTCGATCAGGCTCTTATTAAAGAATTCGGAATACAGTTTACGTGTTCCATCAATCATCTGTCCTGCTTCGATTGCCAGATCACAACCTGTACGGCCAGGATTGACACCCTTTTCTCTGTAGAAGTCTCGAATTGTATCGTGGACAATATCAGGTTTTGGAAAACTGGTAGCCGCATTGTCAAGGTAGATTATTTCGTCCATAAATACTCTCTATACTAAATTAGATGTAGACTGATGTCGGTGCGATGATACCCCAACTCGGTGGTTTCATCAAGTCCGACCGCCGTGGTGGGCATTTCCGGCGTGTAGCGACTTTCTAACGGAAACACGCTCATCTGCGATGGCCCCAACGGCACCTTCTTCGAGGTCACCCCAGAGAAGGCCACCGTCTGGACGTATGATTACGAAGGCCAGGTGTTCAGGGTTACTCGCTACGCATCGGACTATCCGGGACTTCCGGGCTAAGGTAAGGCTAAACTTTCATCCCTGAGCAACCAGGCTTATCAACAACAAAAAGACCTGCGCAGTCTCGCCCACTTCACAGGTCTTTTTATTTTAGCTATCTTCTTACTTTGGTCAAAGCCGGTTAGTTTGGGGATTGGGGGTTGGGGATTGGAGATTGGGGAATTACAGCTCGGAGGTTGGGTTGGATGAATGTGAAACCCAACAAGATATTACGCCGCCCCGGAGGGTGTTGGATCTCGTCGCCTCGACCCAACCTACGCCACTGGTTGGTATCCGCCCGTTATCAACATAATGAAAAGGCCAGCCTGCTTACATTAGCAAAAAAGGCACAAATGTAGTACAATTTACCGTGTAAACTGTCAACAAGCTGAGGTAACTATGCCATCATTCGATGTTTTTACTAATCCCTTCCAAGATCCCAAACAAGTACCCGTACAGTACCGCAAACATCCCTCATTGCTGAAATTGTTTAAAGCTGATGGCTCTTATGTGCGTCCGGCAGAAGACCCGGTAACAATGTGGGCCATTGATATTTTGTGTCAAGCATACAACGTGCCGCTGGAAGCTATGGAATTGGAATTAGCGGCGCAATTCTCTCGTAGCTACGCCGGACGGGCCGATGTGGTAATTTTTGATGACCGCTATCTGGATGCGGTCGGTAATATGGACGTGGCCTTCATCATGGTTGAAGCGATGGAACCGGGCAAGAAATTTGGCGGCACTGAGCCAGAAGGATGGCAAGAGCACTATGACCGGCTCAATGCCTATATGTCGCAGTCTCCTTCGGCCCGGTACGCCATTCTCACCAGCGGCAAGCACACCATTATTTATCGCCGTGATTTGGAATACCCTCGTACCCTTGAAGAAATTCCCGGCCTGCCCAAATATGAGAGTGCGGCCGAAGCAGCCAGGCACAGCCCCTTTACGGTTGTCCTGAACCCCAAAGACCCGGAGGAGGTCATCACCCAATTGCAGCCTCTCACCCGTGAAAAATTTAGAGAAGTATTAGGCGATACCCGCTCCGGCTGCCACTCGATTTTGCGCGATAACGAAGGCTTGCAGCCGCAAGAAGCGGTTGATGCCATGGTCAAATTTCTGTTTGCCAAGTGGTACGATGAACAGGCCACGATTGAACTGGTCAAGCAAACGGGCCAACAGCGGGCCTATGTCTTTAGCGTGGGGGCCAAAACCGACCCGGAACGGCTGCTGGTGCAGGTGCGGGAAACGTTTGAGCAGGCCAAAGCCTGGGAGCGCGATACCCTCAGCCGCAAGTTTGGCAGTGACCTGTCGGTCCGGCTGGCTTTTACGGATAACGACCACCTGGAATTCAAGCCTCACACGACCGTACAGATTGCGGAGCGCCTGCAAAAATGGAGCCTGCGCAAAAGTTCCGCCGATGTCAAGGGTGGGGTGTTTGAAGATTTTCTCAGCAAAACCTTCCGGGATGACCTGGGGCAATATTTCACCCCGAGGCCGATCATCAATTTGATGGTGGGGATCTTGCAGCCCACCGTCAATGATTACATTGGTGATCCCGCCTGTGGCTCGGCCCGAATGTTGACCCACGCCCTGGAATATGTTCGCGCCAGAGAATATGAAAAAGCGGTGGCGGCGAATGGGGGAAAGCGTGAGGGGATAGACCCCGAAGAACCGACCGAGGACTTTATCCGGTTCCGAGACAATCAGCTTTTTGGGGCCGAATATTCGCGCAATGTGATGCATGTGGCCCGGGTGAATTGTTTGATGAACGGGGCGCAATTTGCCGATTTGAAGGTGATGGACAGCATCGAACGGATGAGCAGCATTACCGGCGGTATCAACGAAGGGCTGCCCCGGCAGCCCGGCTTTTATCCCGGCGGGCTGACCATGATCCTGACCAATCCGCCTTTTGGCTCTAAAGTGACCAGCGCCTCAGTTTTGAAGGATTACGCCGGGCGGGATGGGGTGTCACGCCGGGACGGTAAGGTGGTTAAGAGTCTGCCGCAGGAGGTAGTTTTTGTCAACCGCTGCCTGGAATTTTTAGCCCCCGGCGGCAAGCTGGCCATTGTCCTGCCCGACGGGGTGCTGGCCAATAGCTCGATGCAGTTTGTGCGGGATTGGATTTTGCGCCACGCTCGCTTAAAAGCGGTGCTGTCGCTGCCACAGGAAACCTTTGCCCCCTTTGGCGCGGGCGTAAAAGCCAGCGTGTTGGTCTTGCAAAAGCGAGAAAAACCCCTATCTGCCGAGGGCCAACAGCTTGACCTGTGGCAAACTGGAGGTGAACCGGACAAAGCCGACGAAGATTATCAGGTGTATATGGCCCGGATTGATAAAATTGGCTATGATGCTAGAGGTTGGCCGACAGATGGAGATGAGATATCAGATGTAATCGCTGACTTTTCCGAAAGAATGGGTTTACAGGTATGGAACAGATAATCAAACGGGTTCACAATCTGAATAATGCCAAACGATGGGATTATCGTTTCCACCAACGAAAGTTCAGTGAATTGGAGGATAGATTAAATAAAAGCCCTTATCCCCTTAAATCCGTGAGACAAATCACTGAGCAAGTTATTGATGGAACACATTACACACCGGAATACACGGACGAATCCGGTATTCTCTTTTTGATGGCCAGAAACGTCAAACCGTTTGAGCTTACTTTGGAGAATGTTTCTTATATAACCAGAGAAGAACACCTGAAACTCATCAGATGTAAACCCAATCCAGGAGATGTTCTTGTAACAAAAGATGGCACGATTGGAGTAGCTGCTGTAGTACCTGATACATTACCCGAGTTCAATATATTCGTGAGCGTGATGAAAGTGCGGCCTCTACCGGTTGTATCTCCCCATTATTTGGCTGCATTCATCAACAGCGAAATGGGGCAATTACAGATACAGCAACAAATAAAAGGGGCTTCAATTACCCACATTCACCTAGAGGATATGAAACGCATTAGGATTCCTCTCCCCCCCCGCCCGATTCAAGACCGCATCGCGGTGGTGATGCAAGATGCCTACGCCCAGCGGCGGGAGAAGCTCGCTGCGGCGGAGGAGTTGTTGGGGGGGATTGATGAATTTCTTATGAATAGGCTAGAAATTAATTTTAGAAATATTAGTAAAAAGAAACGTTTCTTGACAAAGATAGAGAACATTTCGGGAAGTAGATTCTGCGTTGATTTTCATTTACCTCAAATTCAGGAACAGTATCACATACTTAAAAAGGCGAAAAATTGTAAAATATTGCCATTGGGTCGGCTTATCGAACAAATAGCGAATGGAGCCACCCCCAGAGGAGCTAATTATTTAACTGAGGGAATTCCCTTTTTCCGTATCCAAAACGTAACACCCAATGGAATTGATTTGTCAGACATACGATACATATCAGAATTGACTCATAAGGAAATGCGACGGTCTCAAACAAAGCCACGAGATTTACTAATGACAATTACAGGACGGGTTGGTACTGCTGCTGTAATTCCTGAAAACATCCAAGAGGGAAATGTCAATCAGCATATTGTAATACTTCGCCCTAAACCTAACAGTATTGATGTCAATTATCTCGCTCTCATCATTAATTCACCTGCAGTACAGTTTCAAGCTCAACATAAAACAACTGGAACCACTCGAATTGCACTGGATTATACTGCTATCAAATCTCTGCTTATTCCTGTACCTCCCATTAAGGTGCAAAAAGTTTTAGTTGAAGAAGTATCAAATCGTCGTTTAACAGCCCAACATCTTCGAGTCGAAGCCGAAACCATCGTCACCGAAGCCAAAGCCCGCGTGGAGCGTATGATTTTGGGAGAAGAAACGCCATGAAGCCAGGCACCAAGTATTGGCCGCTGTTCAATCAGTTGCAGCAAAGTGGCCAGGATGAGGTCACGCTGTCTTTTTCGGAGATCGAGCAATTATTGGGTAGTCCATTGCCGGGGTCGGCCCGCAAAAGCCGGGCCTGGTGGAGCAATCGCAGCAGCGGCACGGTGCAAGCCTCGGCCTGGATGGAGGCGGGTTACAATACCGAAAATTTGGATTTGAAACAGGAGCAAGTCACCTTTCGCAAGCCGGTGCGGGTTTATAAGGTGGAACGTAAAGGGGACACCGTGTTGTGGGATGGTGAGTTAATCAAGGGCCTGCGGCATCATCTCGGCATGAACCAGGCCCAACTTGCCGAAAAATTAGGGGTGCGCCAGCAAACCATCAGTGAGTGGGAAACGGGCGTTTATGCCCCCAGCCTAAAAACCTCAAAATATCTAAACTTGATTGCCAGAGAAGTACAATTCAAGTACGAAGAAAATAAATAATTTCAAGATCGCCTCTTGACAATTTATTCATTATCGTGTAAAATGTCATACAGAATACACGGTAAATATTTTATGTTTTTGTCAAGAGGTCACAATGAATAATCACAGCGATGAGCCAAAGGCGCTCTTTCTTTCCCCTGATGGCAATATCTATCCTGACACAATGATTTGCTCCGGCATGATCCCGGCCGAATTGGGCGGGCAACCCTGTCCCTTCTCTCAGAACGGACGGTTACCTGATCCGATTGCCCTCTCTAATAATAATGGCAGTATCTATACCATTGATAAAGGTCATCCCGGCGACTTTTGCCCACCGTGTGCCAAACAACAGCTTGGTTCGCTCGCTCATTGGCAGGGGCATCGCGGTCAAACTTTCCCCGAAGAATTACTCTCGCTAAGATTATTCAAATGTCGGCAATGGCTGTGGTTAGTAATTCCGGGCTTGCGGGATGATAGGCCCACTGAAATTGAGGCAAGCTAACGTAATTTGCTTGTTTTGTAAACGGGATTTATAACGACCCAATCTCAAGATGACTGATATATCCGGTTTGACCAATTCAAGTTACAGCATAAAATAAAGCTATGCGATTTGTTAAGTATAGCCTCATCGTAGGCATAATTGTATTAGCTTTGGGTATCTATTTCCGGCAAACCTATCTTATGGTTTGTTTCGGAGGCGTGACGATTGTATTTGGCCTGCTTTACCTGATCTTAGGATACCCCCAGCGGTTGAAAAAGAAACTGCTAGCCAAACTTAATGCGGGCGAATACCTCACTCCCGAAGAGACATCCATCCTGTTCCAGCTTATCGCGCTCGATGAGGAAGCATCACCCTCTCAGAGAAACCCGTTCCTTCTTGACTATGGCCTATACGAACGCACCTTTATTGAACAAGCGCATGAATTTGCAAATCGCGCTCAGCAAAAGGCATCGTTTGTGCCATTTCAGGCTTCTTGGCCTACTTATGAAGCTATGAATGGGGCTCAGCAAAGGTGGTACTTCTACTGGCGAAATCAGGTTCGGCATGGCAAATACCCTAAAACTTCACCATCGTACATTTTTGTGCATGTTTACGAATTGATAAATGGCGTCGGGATAACGGACGCACAAGATGGTTACGATCAACTTCGCCGCCTCTGGCTCAATTATCGGGGAGTACACCCACATCTGGATGATTACTTGCCTGACTGGCTGGCGGATTACGTGGTGGTTAACAAGTTGCCAGTCGATCCGCTTACCATCTTCGTGGAGCCGGATGTCCAAACAGATTTTGCCCCTAGCTATCCTGATCTAATTCTACCGGCATTCCTGAAAGACGGGCTGGATCAAATACCGCTGCTATTAATTGATGCCTTAACCGACCACAACATCACGCGCAGCAAATTTTACCAGGCGGGATATGACCAATTGCTGGCAACAACGCTGCCCCATGTAATCGCCCAGGTCGATGCGCATTTGAAGCAGCGAGGAAAAGGAATTTTTGAGCGGTATCGACCCAAAAAACCCGCCCCTATTCGGCGAGTACCGTTTCAATCTGCTATTTACGATGGTTCTAATAAACCGATCACCATTGCCAAGGTATACCCTTACTCGCAGCACCAACCCCTACGCCGCTTTTTAACGACCGTCATCAAACACACCGAGAATTTGCTCCGCCAACAGTATAACCACCGCGGCCGTTTGCGGGTTGACGGTTTGGAAAAGGATATTCAGGTGGTCATCGAGGATGTTGTTTTTGGGGGCACGACAGTTGTCAAACCGGCCGAATTTCAAATTGGCGAACCAGCCGGCCCAACAACATATGCTATCCCAATTCCATCGCGTCAGGACAAAAGATCAATTTTGGAACCTGGAAAACGTTCACATCTGGCAAATTTGGTGGTCAAGGGTTTTTTTAGCAATGGTAAACTAAGTTTTGCGGAACAGGCCAGGGAGTTGGTAGATTATCGGGAGGATGCGGCCGAATTTATGGGGTTTGATTACGGCATTCCAGAGCACAATTACGATATGATGCTGCTGCCCCAACTCAAATGGTACTTCTATTGGCGGGGCCAGGTCCGTGAGGGTAACTACCTGCCCACCGACCAGGGTTACCTGTTTGTGTACTTGCGCGAATTGATCAACAACATCGGCATTGAAAACCCTATGGCCGGTTATACCCAAATCCGCAACATCTGGCTGCATTATCACAAAGAACATCAAAGCATCAACCTTTTTGCGCGTTTGTGGGCCAGGGATTACATTGTGGTTAACCAATTACCGCTTCATCCCCTGCACATCTATGCAGAACCGGCAATGCTGTCCTCCGTTTTGCGCCACGAACCTGATTTTGCCGTTGCTGCTCATCTGGCCCGCCCGTTAGCCGAATGGCCCATCGCCCTTGTCGAGCGGCTCATCGACCATCGGATAACAAACAGCCAGTTTTACCAATCAGGGCATGCCGGAGTGGTAGACGAGTATATCCCCAAAACAATAGGCCATGTCGATGGTTTCTTAAAAAAGCGGAATGGACAGGGCATTTTTGATCAATTCCAACCCCCAACTCCCGAAATAATCAAACACGCCCCCTTCTACGATGGGCTTTACGAAGGCTCGATCATGCCGATTACCATTGCTATCATTTATCCTTATACGCGCCACCAACCCTTGCGGGATTTTCTAACCCCCCTGGTCAAACATACCGAAAACCACTTACGTGAACTCAAGAACTATCGCGGACGGTTGCGCGTGACAGGGCTGGAGGCTGAAATAAAAGCCGTGGTCGACCGGTTTATGGTTAACTCACGTCAAGCAATTAATCCGCCGCCGGCCAAACCCAAAGTTGAAATCGATCTTTCGCGCATTAAACAGTTGCGCCAGGAGTCGGAGCATGTGTTTGACATGTTACAGATTGAGGATGAGGGAGATCTAATAGAACCGGCCAAAGCCAAAGCGGAACCGCAGCCCGTAGCAGAAGCGCCTACACCCGTCTCGCTTGCAGCGGATGCATTTGAGGATGAAGTGTGGGCGAAACTGGCGGCCCAATTAACCACGCCCCAAATTGACGTGTTAGTTGCGATTGTTATCTATGAAGACCCTACTGCCGCCATTCGCCAAATTGCCGCCGAACAGCACACAATGCCGACCGTACTCCTTGACTCTATTAACGAATTGGCCCAGGATTTCATTGGCGATATTCTCATCGAAGCACACCCATCTCCCCATATTATTGATGAGTATTACGTGGAGATGATAGAACAGATTGTTGTCAGCAGGAGCTAACCTATGAAGAAACGCCGTATTCCCCGGCGTATCTCAACTGCCATTATCAGTTCATTAGGCGCGGGTGTTGTACCGCGTATTGGCCTGGAATATATCAACGTTGGGCGTAAGGATGAGATTGAAGCCTTGATGCAAGATTTAGAAAATATTGGCGAGGGAGGTGCGGCCTTCCGCTTTATTATCGGTCGCTACGGGTCGGGAAAAACCTTTATACTCCAACTACTCCGTAACCAGGCCATGGAGCGGGGTTACGTTGTGGCCGATGTCGACCTGTCGCCAGAACGCCGTTTAACCGGCAGGAATAATGCCGGCGTAGCCACCTACCGCGAATTAATGCACAATCTTTCCAGCAAAGCCAGGCCCGACGGCGGTGCCTTGCCAGCCATCCTGGAACGGTGGATTTCCGGTGTCCAAACCCGGGTTATAACCGATACCCATTTAACTGCTGACGACCCGGCTTTTAACAAAGCCGTTGAAAAAAGGATTCACGCCGTTATTCACGATATGGCAGGGATGGTTCATGGCTTTGACTACGCCAAGGTGATTACTGCCTACTGGAACGGTCATGTGGCCCACGACGATGAACGCAAAGACGTGGCCCTGCGCTGGCTGCGGGGTGAGTTTACCACCAAAACGGATGCACGGCAGGCCCTTGGCGTACGGGTGATTATCAATGATAACGATTGGTACGATTACATCAAGCTGTTTGCTCACTTTGTTGCTTCAATTGGCTACAAAGGGCTGGTTATACTGCTGGATGAGGCGGTCAATCTCTACAAGATCAGCCACACCATTTCTCGCCATAACAATTATGAAAAACTACTCGCTATGTTCAACGATACCATGCAGGGTAAAGCGGCGCATCTTAACATTGTGATGGGCGGCACGCCCCAATTTTTAGAAGACCAGCGGCGCGGCCTGTACAGTTACGAGGCCCTATATACGCGCCTGTCCAGGAGCCGCTTCTCCGGCAAAACATTGCGAGACGTATCCGGGCCGGTAATCAGCCTGGAAGTGCTGGATTATTCTGAAATTCACCTGCTGCTTACCCGCATCCTGGATGTATACACGGCCCATTACCAGCACGACCCGCAGCTTTCCGCGGTCGATTTGCAGAATTTTATGCAAACCGTGGTCAATCGCCTGGGAGCGGATGAACTGCTCACCCCGCGTGAAGTGGTGCGTGACTTTATCAGTGTTCTCAATTTATTGCGCCAAAACCCCGATACCACCTTCCCGGCGTTGATTGGCAGCGACGCCTTCCAACCGACACCCGCCGCCCCTGACCCCGACGAAGTAGATGATACCTTCGCGGAGTTCGATTTGTGAGCGGCAACCCCTTCTACCGGCTGGCCCCCTTTATTCAAGAATACATTTACCGCCACAACTGGACTGAACTACGCCAGGTGCAGGTCCAGGCGGGTGAGGTTCTGTTCAATAGCGATGCGCACCTCATTTTGGCGGCGGGCACGGCCTCGGGCAAAACAGAAGCCGCCTTTTTGCCCATCCTGACCAGCCTTTACGAAGACCCGCCCGGCTCAATTGGCGTTCTCTACATTGGCCCCACCAAAGCCCTAATCAACGACCAGTTTTTCCGGCTGGAGGGACTGCTGGCAGAGGCGCATATTCCGGTGTGGGCCTGGCATGGGGATGTGCCGCTTAACCGTAAACGTAAATTGCTGCAAAATCCGCATGGCGTGCTGCAAATTACCCCCGAATCATTGGAGAGTTTGCTCATCAATCGCCGCCCTGATTTGGGGCGTTTGTTTAGCGAGGTACGTTTTGTGGTGATTGATGAAGTGCATATCTTTATGAACTCAGATCGCGGGCGGCAGATATTGTGCCAGTTGGAACGGTTGGCCCCTTTTATGAACACCAACCCGCGCCGGGTGGGCTTATCGGCCACGTTGGGAGATTACCGTTCGGCCGAAACCTGGCTTCAGGCCAACACATCGCGTTCCGTGACCACCGTTTCGGTACCCAAAGGGGGGCGCATACGGCTGGCGGTTGAACATTTCTCTCGTGCCCCAACCGGCCCCGAACACCTTCACGAAGCCGACCCCCATGACCAATACATTTTTGCCAGAACGCAAGAACGAACCAAGACCCTCATCTTTGCCAACAGCCGCGGTGACGCCGAAAGTAGTATTGCTTCATTGCGCCAGATTGCCCGGCACAAACAGTTGCCCGATATTTACCACGTGCATCACGGCAGCATCTCAGCCGCCTTGCGGGAATCGGCTGAACGGGCCATGAGAACAGAGAATCAAGCGGCTGTTACGGCCGCCACCCTCACCCTCGAACTGGGCATTGACATCGGCCAATTGGAGCGGATCATTCAACTCAACGCGCCCTTCTCCGTAGCCGGTTTTTTGCAGCGCCTGGGACGGTCGGGGCGACGCGGCAATCCGTCTGAAATGTGGTTTGTGTGCAGCGAGGATGCGCCATCAGGTCAGGAAACCCTACCCCAACTGATTCCCTGGTCATTACTGCAATGTGTGGCCATTATTCAACTCTATCTTGAGGAAAAGTGGATTGAACCGATCCGGCCCGTCCGCTATCCTTACAGCCTGCTCTATCACCAGACGATGAGTATCCTGGCCGGCATGGGAGAACTTTCCCCCGCCGACCTGGCCCGGCGCGTGCTTACATTGCCCCCTTTTCAACACATCAGCCAGGATGATTACCGGATATTGCTGCGTCACCTGCTTAATATTGACCATATTGAACGGCTGGAAAATGGCGGTCTCATTATTGGCCTGGCCGGGGAAAAAGTGGTGCAGCATTACCGTTTTTATGCAGTTTTTCAGGATATGGAGGAGTTTACGGTGCGTTCTGAGCAAGGTGAAATCGGTCGGATTGTCACCCCTCCGCCTAAAGGTGACCGTTTCGCCCTGGCCGGGCGTACGTGGGAGGTTGTAGATATTAACCCCAAACAGCGCACGGTGTTTGTCAATCCTGTGCCGGGCAAAGCAAACACGGCCTGGATAGGCAGCGGCGGCGAAATTCACACCCGTATTCTACAGCGCATGCGGCAAGCCCTGTTTGAAGACCAGGAATACCGTTACTTACAGCAGGGTGCCCTGGCTCGCCTCAAAGAGGCGCGGCAATTGGCCCGGCAAGCATCCCTGGAGCATACCCCACTGGTACCGCTCGGTGGTGATTTATTCGCTCTATTTCCCTGGCTGGGCACAATCCCCTTTAACACATTGACCCGCGTCTTACAATTCAGGGCAACCGAGCACCTTGGTTTAACCATCCGTGACGTCCGAACGCCCTACTATTTGCTACTATACTATCCCGCTGGCGCAGAGGCGTTGCGACGTGAAGTGGCGGCATCACGTCAGCAAGATGTAAGCGAGGTGGATTTGCTGGGGGAGCCTGAAGTCCCTGAAATCAACAAGTATGATGAATTTGTGCCCGATGAATTGAGAAGGAAAGCGTTTGCAGCCGATTTTTTAAGTACGAAATGACGAACCTCTGCAATCCTTGGAAACATTATACTGTGCGACATTGTAAAATCATCAGTGGTAATCGTTCAGGTGGTAAAATGCGGGACTCTATCCCCCATCACAGCATTGTCTGGCAGCAAGGAAGGAGCAGGTCGTCCCCAATTAGCAGCCTCGCAAGCAGCCGTCAGATACTCGAGGGCATTA
>DAOUMU010000187.1:0-16048 GCA_034409055.1 Anaerolineae bacterium | reverse complement strand
AGAGGTAAGACTTAATTCTTTCCTATTTCTTTAGAAATTTCGGTGCTTTCGGCCTAAAATCTTGTCTTTTTGCCTTGTTGCCCTATTTATTACCCTGTTCTTACCATCTTTTGCGATTTGTGCCCCTGAGGAACTGAGGAACTCGAAGCGTTGGACCAAGTGGTTGAGGAAATCAATAAACGACCCGGGCAGAAGGTCAGCAAAAATGACATTGTGAGGTTAAGCTTAAACTGGCTGTTGAAAGATTACGAAGAAAATAAGGGTGCAAGTATGCTTGCACGCGTGCTTGCTCCTACCTAAAACGTATATACACACACGCATGCACGCTTGCGTAGACGCTTGCTTTTGTTGGGTTGGCAATCTATTTCTGAGTTCAGGGCTTGCACGTTCTGTTCAAATATGTATTGAATATAACCAAGACCCAAAGGCAAAGCCAAAAAAAGCGGGCTTCGTTAGCCCGCCAGAACAACCAGGCTGGCTGTTCGAGAGGGAAACGAAACCCGTCTCATCCAAATTTCAAGAGATAGGGTAACAAAGATCCTCCTATAAGTCAAGCTTCTCGGTTGAGTTGGCTTTTGAAAGGAGGATTTCTTATGACCAGTCCTGGTCAATCTTACGCTTCCCCCAGCTTCCCTGGTTTTGATCTGCCAGAACAGAATTGGTTCAAAATGCCGAATAAGTGGACTGACCTGACAGCCGACATCAACAGTTTAGCTGAACTGAAGGTGGTTGAATATGTTTTGAAACACACGTGGGGGTATCACAAATTTGGCATTCCCCGGCAAATTACTACCGACGAGTTTATGTATGGCCGAAAACGGGGAAACGGAACACGCATTGATCGAGGAACTGGCTTAAGTAATCGTTCGGTTATTGATGGGCTCAGAAGAGCAGTCAAGCACAGTTATCTGATTGAAAAGGTTGATGATCGGGACAAAGCCCGGATTAAAAAGCATTACTCCTTAAGAATGAAACCGCAAGTCGAGGCTTCCCAACCTGACGTGAATATGGGTCATTTAGCTGTGAAGAATCTTCACACCGGGGTGAAGCATCTTCATAGCCGTGGTGTAGTTTCTTCACCCCGTACAGAGCAAGACACATTAGCAAGAAAACAGCAGCAAGAAAAGCAGGTGAAAGCAAAAAATGGTAGCAGCAGTAGTAGCGGTGGCGAGCAAGACCTTGCTGCTGCCTTAATTGAAAAAGGCATCGAAGCAAAGGTGGCTCAACAATTCGCCAGTCGTTACAGTCGCCAACGGATAGAGGATAACCTTGATTGGCTGGCGTGGAAACAAAAGAATGAAGCCAACTTAACCAATCCGGCTGGTCTATTGCGGCGGGCCATTGAGAATGACTATGTTTCCGAAGGTCATCACAAAGGTTTTCAAACGCGGCGGCAAAAAGCAGCGGCGGCGGCGAAACAAAAACAGCGTCTCCAAGCGCAGCAGAGACTTGTAGCAGCACGGGAACGGCAGCAAGTAACATCCTTACAGCAAAAGGAGCGAGAACGCGTTAAACGGCTTGAGATACTGCGAGAACGATATGGCACGACTGCACAGGAGGTCAAGTTGTGGTCCCAGGTTTTGAGCAGGCTCAAAAAAGAAATCACGCCGGTAACCTTCAGTGCTTACCTGGCTCAAAGTGCCTTGCTTTCCCTGCGAGAGGGGAAAGCTCTCGTCGTTGTGCCTAATCGGTTTGTCAAAGAAAGGATAGAAGACTGCTTGTCGGCAAAGATCCAGCGGGCATTGGGTGACCACCTGCCGGGCCAGGCTGTCACCATTCAATGCCTGGCCCTGGATGAAGGTAGAAATGAGTAACAAAAGTCCGCATCTTGGACCGACAAAAGTCCGAACAGGGTGTGTCCTGGACTGTGTTTTTTGGTGACCAAAACTGGGTTGTTGCCTGTGTTCTCTGAACAACACAGCCTATAGCGTGCGGATGAGCATGGCCGCTGCGGGCATCGAGCCCTGGCGGCCATCGGGGGAGGTCAAGCAGCGCTCGGCCACCCCGCTTGGCTGCCTTTTCTGAGGTCAAAAGGAGCTTTTGACCCCCAGAAACCACCTCCCGCTAGCGGGAAGTGGACGGCAGCTTTCGGGGGCAGCACTCGGCGCTGCTTCCCGCCGTCGGGCTGCGGCGGCACTGCGTTTGCCGAGCCCGACTCCCCCCGCCGTGAATACAACTCCGATGGCGCTGACGCTTTTCGGAATTGTATTCATCCTCACCCCTGCGGGGTTCGGACGGCGGGGGGCTGCCGAAACGTACGTTTCGGCACCGGTCGCCCCGTTCCACAAAGTGGAACTTGACGCTCGTCCTTCCCTGGCCTGCGGCGGGGAAGACCTCGCTGGCGACCTGCCCCCCTTGCGCCGGGGGGAGTCGGCCTCGTCTGCGCTCCCGTTGGTCGCTGGCCTCGCCCGACGGCGGGGCTCCCGCCTGGCTCCTCCCCCGACCCCTCCGCCAGGCGGGAGCTAAATAAGGAAGCCCCGCTGGGCGGGGCCTGATGGGTCGTCCGGCCTTCGCCGGACGGGTACATTTTTCTCCTGGTGACCTGGAACCCGGAATGAATAGGTAGGGGACAAGGAGCAAATCGGGCCGTCCGTTCTGAGCTAAAGGGCCTTTACCTCTGGGTCTGCCTCTGGGTTTTAAAACCGATACCGTCCTCAGAAATGACATCGGCCTCTTTAGCTTACTGAGCATGACGTTCTTGATATGAAAAGGCAGAATAGGTCGATCAGGTCATATTTTTGCCCGATTTTGACCCATTTTTTACCTTTTACGGCCACTTTAGCGGCCGAAGGCCCAACAGCGAGCAGCGGTGCCAGGGCCACGGTGCGCCGCCGCCCCGCCTAAATTATATGTCGTCCTATCTCTTCATATAATTACCTGACAGCTCCAACAACAAACAAAAAAAGCAAAAAAGAAAACGCAATAAAAAATATCTGACATCGTCCATAAATTATATACTTAAGCTCGGGCCGCGCCGCGCCGCGCTCAGCACTCGCCAGAAAGCGGTCCAGATAGCGATCTCTTCGATCTCAGAGAGTGGTTACCCTGCTTGCTTACGCTGGCGTTTATTGGTGGCCAGGTGTTGTGACCTAACTTAAGCAAGGCGTCGTAGCGTTTGTACCGGATAATGAATGAAGGTTGCACCGAGAAAACGGTGCCACAATCCAGACATCTGGCCCGATGAATGACCACCACAGATTGACTGCCGTTAAAGTGTTTGGCCTGGTGGCTGTAGCGATCGTGATGGGTGAAAAACAATTGCCGAGGACAGCCCGCCTCGTGTCCGGTAGCTAGACAACCCTAATTGACACTGTCAGCTATTTCAACTCTGCCAATGAGGGCTTTGAGCCCAGTTTCGGTTAAATTCGAGACTACTCAGCCTGGTCCAGTTTTAGATTAGTAATGAGCCACTTGACATCTTGCTCACCGAGGAGCTTGAGGGCTACTCTGACCAGTTTGCTTTTTGACACTTTAATACCTTGCCGTCTGAGTTTGAGCCTCAATTCTTCCAAGATAATCTGTTGAGCCGATGACACGTAAACTGTGACCGCCTCTAATGTCTGTTTGGCTGCTAAGTAACTATTAGCCATATCCATCCTCACCCCCTTTCTGGGCTTTGCTTTGCAAAGCTGGATTAGATTATAATCTCATTGGCGGGCTCAAGCTTGTGGGCACAAGCCCGCCATCAAATTACAATCTTCTGTCAGCTAACCACATTTTTGCGGTATATTTCGGGTTTAATAGGCGAAATAGTCGGTATACTATCGGGTTTGACCACATAAACTCGGATCGCAGTTGCGCAATCCTGTACTCAGATTTTCTGGTTGATGGTCTTGGCTTGAGAACGGTAAGGAGAATGATCCCAACCATTGTCGAAACCAGGCTTTGCAACAGGTCCAGCGGATGCAAACTTATAGGTTTGCTGGCGATAATGGCCAGCATCCGACCCGATCTATTGTCTCCTGGTTTGATGTAAATTGATCGCATCCGCCTTTTGCTTTTGTCATAGTAGGTGATTCTCATCTCTACTCACCTCCTTTCCAGATATTTAGTTGTTAATAATCTGCCATTATGATTGCATAACATCATAATGGTATAATGGCATAGTATCATATTCATTGGGGGTGTCAAGGGGCAAAAATTCTCCACTTTTTTAGGGACGATCTGACTAAAGTCCAGACCGTTTTGGCCTTATTTTAGAGATGATCTTGACAAATTCTCATTTCAATTTAAGATTTCATTTAAGGCTGATTTGTACATTCGTTCACAAAAATTGAGAGTGAAACAAGATCAGGAAGGAGGTCTGACCGATGGCACGACGCGATGCGGGAGATGTTCTGAGTGGAATAGTGTTTGATATTCTTAAGGGAACAGTAATGTTAACAGGGTTGGCAGCGATCGGGGTTTATAACCTGCTAAAGACGCCCACTATGGAGAAGCTACGACGGCTAACACCCGAGGAGGATTGGGGGCACGCAATTGAGGCTATCCCGTGTCCCGCTTGTCAGGCTGAGAATGAGAGTGGCGCCAGCCAATGTTATATGTGCGGACAGGTTCTCCGGTGACAGACACGACTTCCACTTATCTAAAATACCTCGGTGTGAGCGTGCCATCGACAACCAAATGGCACCCCGACCTGGCCCAACAGCTTATCATTAGCTTGTTCTCGTTTTCAACCCCTGTTGTTTTAGGAATTGCTGCCAGACCAAATAAGGTCCGGTGGTATCTGGAAGTATCTCGGGACGAAGTGGAGACGGTCACCCAAACCCTGTATGCGGTCTATCCTCAAGCCCAGGTGACGGTCATCTCCAGAAATTGGAGTTTCGTTGGCTATCGTCGCTATCCGTTCCATTTGGCAGCTCCATTTATTCTTCCGCTAAAATTTGTCTCGGATTTCGGTACGATTGACCCACTGACAACATTGATTGGCGGACTGGCAGATCTCAGTCAGGACGAAATTATTGTCTACGAACTGTCCCTGAAATCACCTGATCAGGAGTATCTAAAGTTAGGCGAGAAGTTCTTTGGGGAGCAAGCCAACAATCAAAATGCAACAACCTTGAAGCTATGGCGGGCTAAACTCGATGCACCACTCAAAGAGGTCAAGTTAGCTGTAAAAATCTGGGCCGATACAGCGGAGCGGGCTAATGAATTGGTCTCTCATATGTTGCCCGGTATGGCTCTCTACGAACGGGAAGGGTTCAATACGTTGGTTTCTCCAAGCGACAAATCTTTTCAACCTGTTCTATCTCCTGGAGAAGTTGCTGCATTATGGCATTTTCCCACGGATCAGTGTCAAACCCCTGGCATCTATTGGGCAAAATCGGCAGTTGCTCCCATACCTGCCGCACTCATCAAAGAGACCCAGGGGGTTATGTTGGGCACTAACGCCTATCAAGGGCGTTCCCATTCAGTTCGGTTGACCTATCCTGATCGGGTGACCCACGTTAACCTGATTGGCCGGACGCGGGTGGGGAAGTCCACGTTACTGCACCATATGGTGCATCAGGACATTATGGCCGGAAAAGGGGTAGCAGTGATTGATCCTCACGGTGACTTAATCAACGCTATCGTAGCCGCCAGCATTCCTGAAGAACGGGAAAAGGAGGTGGTACTATTTGATACCCGTGACCAGGAGTATCCGATTGGATTGAACTTATTGACTACACTACCAGGAGTGAGCCTTGATGCCACGGCCAGCTATGCCTTAGCCGTAATACGGAAGATATTTGCCGACCAGTGGAGCAGTGGCAGAATGGAAACTGTGCTCGACGCAGCTTTACGGGCCTTGGTCGCTGTACCGGATGCCACCATTCAGGATATCCCAAAGCTGCTGCTGGTCCCGAAGTTTCGCCGACAGGCACTTAAACACGTTGATGATCCCTCCACGCTTGATTTTTGGTATGACGAGTATGAGCTAGAAAGCCCTGGCCAGCAAAAGGAATTTGCTCGACCGATCAATCACCGGATTCGCAAGTTTTACCGAGATCCGACCATTCGACGGATTGTCTGCCAGCGAGGCAGTCTTAACTTTCGTGACATTCTGGATCAGGGTCGGATTTTCCTGGCTAATCTGGGTGGGGTGTCGGACATCGAGGCCGAGACCCTGGGGGCCTTGTTGATCTCCAAAATCCAGATGGCGGCGATGAGCCGCAGTGCCCTGGCCCCGGAGCAGCGGACGCCGTTTTACCTGTACGTGGACGAGGTGCAGAACTTTATTGCGACCAGCCTGTCCAAGGTGTTTTCCGAAGCCGGGAAGTACGGCCTGAGCCTGACGGTGGCCAACCAGTTCTTGAAACAACTGGAAGGAGATACCCTGGAAGCGTTGATGGGTAACGTGGGCACGACCATTATCTTTCGGGTCGGTCCGCAAGACGCCCGCGCCCTGGCCCCCTTTGTCAAGTCCCAGTTTACCCTGGAAGACCTGGCCAACCTGGATCGTTTTGCCACGGTGGTGAAAATGCAGCTTAAAGGGGAGACCTTACCGGCTTTCAGTATGACCACGCAGTCACCCCTGGGCAAGCCGGACGATGCCAGGGAGCGCATCGAACGCATCAGGCAGCACAGCCGGATGACCTATGCCCGTCCCAGGGAGGAGGTGGACGCGGAGGTGAGGAGCCGGTACGACCAGCGGGAATCACAAGAAGGGGACGAAGCCGAGGCAAGTTATTTTGACTGAGAAAAGTAAGCGGTATATTCCGTCTTATAAGCGGGTGGACAGTCCGCCGCCAATGCAGTTGACCGAGCGAGATAAACAGATCATTCTGACGGTCTACAAGTATCGTCTGCTGTCGGCGCACCAGGTTGAAGCCCTGTTTTTTCCCTCATCTACAGACAATACCCACAGCCGCCGCACTGCCTGCCAGCGCCGTTTACAATTACTGTACCACCACGGGTTTTTGGACCGGCTGCCCCAGCCGGTTATTTTGGGTAAAGGCCGGTCGCCGTTTGTCTACGCCCTGGACGAAGCCGGGGCCAACCTGGTGGCCGGCAGCCTGGGCATTGACCGGGCCGAGGTGGGCTGGAAGCCCAGGCATAACGAGTTAGGTCCCCAGTTTTTGGATCACAGCCTGGTAATCAACGACGTGCGGGTGGTGATCCAGCGTTTGGTAGAGAGTAGGGTGTTTGAGTCGGTCGAGTGGACGGATGAACTGGCCCTGAAATCGGCGGAGATGAGAGACCAAGTGCCCTACCTGATGCAGGGGGCGAGGGCCGTGCGCAAATACCCTGATGGCTATTTTATCCTTAAGCTGCCGGGCGGGCAGCAGGCGCACTTTTTTCTGGAAGTGGACCAGGGCACGATGACCAACGCCCGCTGGCAGGAAAAGGTGAGGGCCTACAATGAATTTCGCCAGAGTGGCCGGTCGAAGAGATACTATGACACTCGCAATTTTCGGGTACTGGCCGTGACCACCGGTGAGCGGCGGCTGGCAAATCTCAAGCGGGCCACGGAGCAGGCCAGGGGGGATCACTATTTCTGGTTTACGACCCAGGCGGTGGTGAATATCTGGCAGCCTGAAACGATCTTGGAGGTGGTGTGGTC
The DNA here is from genome assembly GCA_034409055.1 of Anaerolineae bacterium. Taxonomy (GTDB): domain Bacteria; phylum Chloroflexota; class Anaerolineae; order 4572-78; family J111; genus DAOUMU01. The sequence continues at coordinate 8,505 of DAOUMU010000187.1, read as the reverse complement.
GGTGGCTATGAAGGAGGAGAGGCAGTCGTTGTTTGAAAGGTAAAAGAAGTAAAAGCCATCGTTTCAACTTTTCTCAACGAAAATCTGTTAATCGCATTTAGTAAACATTTTGATGAGCCAATCCCGGAAGTTAATATACCAATCATTAGCTGGTGATAGCCGCTTCCGAGCTTGATGATTCCTCAGAACGTATTAGCCCAAAAAGGTTGTGAAGAATTCCGTCTGACGTGCTACACTGTACTTCAAGATGGCTCAGACGATTATCTTTCACTCCTCAAAAACAAGCTCCAGGTTGAAACTATTGAAGCGAGCGGAGGCCGACCAACTGCCCCCGTTACAGTTAACCCCGCGAGACCTGGCCATCATCGAGGCCGTCTATTCCTTCCGTGCCTTAACCACCCCCCAAATCGAAACGTTGTTATTCCCCGGCGACGGCGAAAAATTCCAACCCAACGCTAAAAATCCTCAGAGCGGCAAAACTAATCGTTGCCGTCACCGTCTTAAATTGCTATATCACCACGGCTATCTCTACCGGGAGGAACTGCCAGTGCCGTTAACCTATGGCCGCAAGCCCCTGGTTTATTTCCTGGATAAGCGGGGGAAAACGGCCTTGTGTGAGCATTTTGGCCTGGAACCCAAAGAGATCGACTGGCAGCCGCGTCACAATACCGTGGGTGACAACTTCATCGAACACCTGCTTCAGACCAACGACGTCCGGGTGGCCGTCACGGTCGGAGCGCAGCAGCAGGATTTCACTATTACCAAATGGCTGGATGACCGGACCCTGCGCAAACAGCAGAACCGGGATTACGTGATGGTCAGAGGCCCGCAAGGGGGCAAGCCGCGTAAGGTGGCGGTGATCGCCGATGGTTACTTTCATCTCAAGACCGCCGGGTATGAGTTTCATTTTCTGTTGGAGGCAGACCGGCGAACGGTAGTCGGCCAGTACTCCCGCTGGGGTGGGAAAGATTGGGCACGCAAAGTCCGGGCCTACATTGCTTACTTCACCCCGGAAGAACCTGACCAGCCGAGCCTGTATGCCCAGCGTTTCGGCACTTCCCGGCTGCGGATCCTGACCGTGACCACCGGCCAGACCCGCCTGGCGAACCTCAAGCGCATTACCGAGCAGGCCGGGGGCCGGGGACGTTTTTGGTTTACCACCTTCGATCAAGTGAACCCCCAGACCATCTTGACCGAACCGATCTGGCACAAGGCCGGACAGGACGGACGATTCCGATTGGCCGTATGACCCTGTTTATCAGGGGGGTGCCCGTTCTGCCCTCAAGACACCGCTGGCGGTGGTCTCCACGCTGAAAACTCCTGGTTGTCGCAAAAGCCGGTATCCCACGCCACCTCGACAACAGATGGTATGCAGCCCGTCTCAAAAGTCCGTGGAAAAAGACAGACCGGGGGCAGGAACGGGCGGTATCTATTAGTTTACACCGCTTTGTGGTTGGCTTTCACATCCTCTTTTTTGTTTGCCTGAGAGTTGCTATACTGGTCCCATATGGTCGAAGAAGAACCAAAACCAACCTCTGAGCGAAAACCACTTTTCTCGTTGGGCCAAATTGTGGGCACACCTGGAGCCATCGAGGCTCTCGGTCAGGCCGAGCAGGAGGCGATAGAGCTACTGGCCCGGCACGTTACGGGGGACTGGGGCGAGTTGGATGAAGAGGATAAGCGGGAAAACGAATTGAGCCTGAAGCAGGGTTACCGGCTGATGTCGGCTTATACCCTGGATACCGGGGTCGAAGTGTGGGTGATTACGGAGTGGGATCGGAGTGTGACGACGCTCCTGTTACCAAGCGAGTATTAGACGGTGGGCAGGGGTCAGTGATCAGTGATCAGTGGGCAGTGATCAGTGGGCAGTTTAGAAAATTGTTCACTGTTTACTGTTCACTGTTCTATGCCAGAAGGTGAACCGAAGCGTATCATTCCCCGGGCCGAGGATATTCTTACCTCCGAAGAAGCCGAGCTCATCCAGCGGGCGGATCGAGGCGAGTTTACCTGCTTGATTTGTGGCGAACCGCTGGCAGCAGAAAAGGTGCTCTCAGAGTTCTACAAGGGGGTCATCTTGTTTTGTCCGGATATGAGGTGTGGTTACGTGGAACTTTAGCCAGATGTCTTTGGAGTAAGGTGAATGTTGTGAGGGGCGGACGAAAGCTTTGTGGGAAGTGTCTCTGTAAGACCCGGCTTACGACCTGGTTTCTTCTGCTGTCTTCCGCTTGATAACAGATCGGACGACAGTTTCCAGGCTGTTCCAATAGTCGCCGCTTGCGGTATAAGCCTCACTCATTTTATCGGCGATGCGCTGCATATCCGTATCGCTCAACCCGGCCAGTTCCTCATCGGTGAGGATGCCCTGTAAATCCACTCGACAAACGCCGGCGATGGGGAAGGATTGGTGCAACTTCTCGATGTCTGCCCCTGGCTGAGGCTCCATCTCTGAAAAAGCAGGGGGTAGGGTGGGGCTGACGTTAGCCGGGGTCTGGGCTTGAAAGTGTTCAAAATCGGTCAGAAAATTCTCTACTGCCAACCAGGCGGTTTCTTCCAGGTGCAGGCCGAGGGCCTGCTTCCAGCGGCGGACAAATGCCTGGGTATCTTCATCTTCTTCCAAGCCTTGCAGTTTTTCGACGATCGGTTTGTAGGTAAACAGGGTGTCCACGGCGTTGGTCAACGTTCCGGCAAAGGACATTTCCCAGTCGTCTTTGGTTGGGGGTTCAGTCTGGGCTTGGTGTTCGGGACGGTCTTCGACGCGCATACAGCATATCATATCACACTACATTACCATTGGGTAGATCGTTTTTCTGAGGCGTGATGACCTGAGCCGGACACGCCGTCGCAGACTGGGGTAAGCGGGCAATGGCTTCCCGCTGGTCGCCTCCGCCCGCTACCCGATGCTGCGACCGCGTGCCGGAGTGGGGTTTCTTCTCTCTGCTAGCCAGGGGCGCAGCGCGTCGGCCAAAAGGGATGCGGATGGGCGTTCCGCTTGGCTGCGCTGCCCGTACCGCACCCCTTGGCCTAGCGCAGCGCCCGCCTCGGGCGTAACCTATAAGTCCGGTCGAAACTCAGAAGTACACGAGGGGGGTTGATTTTCAGTTTACGTGACGGTTGGGCCTGGTGTACCATATTGATTATTATGGAAAGACTGTATCACGTCTTTACTCACGGCCAGGATCAATGGGTTGAGGCTTGTGACGAAGCCCTGAACCTTTTCAGCGAATGGGCCGAGGCATATGGCAGCGCCCGGTTATACGGGGAGGATTGGGCAAACATCAGGCTGGATGACGAAGCGGTTGGCGAAGATTGTTTGCTTTCATATGGGGCGTATCCCTGGTAAACGGGGGGGGGATAACCGTTTGTTTCACTGATACTGACCGACCTGATAGCGGCTTTGGTCCCTCACCGGTGGGTGAGGAACCGTCAGCCGCGTCCCGCTTGCCCGACCGCCTCACCCTCTGCTCGCTTCTGGCGTCGCTCGCGCCGGGAGTCGGCGGTCTCACGCGCGGGCATGAAGGGGGCTGGGGCTTGTCTGTTCCCCTTACCCCCAGGCGTGGTTCAAAAGGTGATGATCTGATACCCCTGAGAGACCAGCTTCCGCAGGCTGGACTGCCTTTTCTCTACCTCTTTTCTAACCTCGAAAACGTTGGCGCAGAAACTGCACACCCCGGCCACCTTATCGGCCACGGCTTCGCAGAGACCTTCCCCCTTCTGACCACATTTGCCCTTGCATTGGCCGGGGATTTGTGGCCATAGTAAAAGAACACTTTGCTCTTTGACAACCACAATCGCTTGACGTTCTATCCGGTTGGCAGGTGAGCAAGAATCGCAGCCGCTCTCTCCCGGCGAGGGAGATAGGGACGGCAAGTTCATATCGTTTTATGGTTTTGATGGCGGTAGCCCTTCAGGTTCCGCCGTTTTTTCATTTTAAAGCTCAGTTGAATGGAGGTTGATAATGTGGAGATTGGGTATTTCTAATGAAGGAGGGCAGCGTTATGACCCGTGAGGAAGCCCTGGCCCTGGGACGCAAGAAAGGGGCGCCGTTGGGCGGACAGGCGGTCAAGGCCAAAATCCCACCGGCGATCTGTCCCCGCTGTGGTCGAGATATGGCCGGGCGGAGTTGGCACAGTTACCTGGGACACCTGGGGCTGCACGGCCTGGCCGACAAATATTTTGGCGGTGACCTTGAGGCCGCCCAGCAGCACCTGCGCCGTAACAGCCTGGCCGTACAAGACCCGGTTCCCTGGAACGGGGCCTGGCCTGAGTATGTCCCGGTCGCGGAGGCAGCGTAATAGGGAAGCGCACCACAAATCAAAGTATCAAAAGGAAGAAAAAGTGAATAACAGACGAAGTAACAACTCACAGGCCCTGCTGACAGCAGGGCTTTTTTTATTTTCCGCCGCGTCAGAAGCGGTCAGGAGGTTAGCCAAGTGATACACACAATCAAATTCAACAAACTGTCCGCGATCCTACTGGATTTTGTGGACAGCTATGACGGCTTTCTGTACTTGAGAATAGTCGGTCCGGAAACGGTCGTGGGCGCGATCTGGGCCAAACTCTCAGGCAAAGAAGGGCGGGGCAAGAAATGGAGCAGCGAGGTGAGTATTCCCCTTGCTGGTCAGTCATACCCGCAGCGAGTGGCCGCCCAAAAGGGCGTTACTTACCGCACCCTGCGCAGCCGCTTGCCCAGTGGCATGGTCGACCTGGCCCTGGTTCATCCCGGCCTGACCGTGATCGAGGACAGCGAGCGGGGGTTCTATCTCCTGTCGTATGAACCGGGTGTCCCGGCGGGCTTTTTCGAGCGGCTGAACCAGTCCCTGTCTATTCCGCTTAAACCGGTGTGGGCGCCCTGGTTGTGGGAGCTGGGGCAACAGCCGCAGTCTTTCTTGAGTCTGGAAACGAAGCGGGAGTGGGAAAAGGGCCAGCCGGTTGAACGAACCCAACTGGTCGAGACGACCGAGATGCCCATCAGCCGCCTGAGCAGCCTGGGCACGGTAACCTGCTACACGGTTCACTGTCAGGGCCGGTCCCGGGACGCCTGGCTGCAAATCATCCGCGAACGGTTGGGATTGGGGATTGTTCTGAAAAAGGTGCCGTATAGCGGTGGCCAGCGCTACCTCAACGACCTGTGGGCTGCCTGCCCGACCAAAGAGGGTTGGGCGCTGCATCAGGGGGATGAGGTGGTCATTCAGGCCCCTTCGCTCAATCATCTGCTGACTGAAGCCAGGGAAAGCCTGGGCGTTTACTTCATTCTTGAGTAGGAGGAAAAATGATTTACTACGTTTATTACCAACGTTTTTTTGGCTTGCTTAAGCCGGTCGAAATCAAGCTGAACTATCTGGGGTTCACCCATCGCCTGGTCAGAACGGTGGCGGCCAATTCGTTGGGTGACGTTTTTTGTCAAATGCAGGCTGAATCATGGTCACCAAACGAGGAAGCCCGGTCGCTTATTGCCAGCCTCAACCTGGGGCATACCTCGATGAGTGTGGGAGATGTCGTCCGAGATCTCACCGGCAAGGTTTGGGTCTGCAATGACGTGGGCTGGCTACCGCTACGAACTGAGCCGATCCAGCCTGATCATCCGCCCAAAACCTTGCCACCGCCGATGTGGCTGACCACCGAGGCTAACTTTCAGGCGACAGTTCCCCAAATTACCCGCCTGAAAATCACTGACGAGCGGGATTGCCTGCCGCCGGATGCCTACACGGTGGAGCCCTTTGGTTGGACTGCTTTTGACGACCTGGTGGTGCTGGCCCAACTGATCGAGCAGCGTTTGGGACTGACGGTCTGTATTGACCTGGGTGAGGACTTCTATGAAACAAAGGACAGGAATGGCTAAGAAAAATATGTCCATTCGGATGGTCGGACATATGTGGGAGATTTAACCCCTAAACCAGGGGTTTGTTATCAGTGAAAGAAGCAAGACATCAAGGTTACTAATAATCAAGCAAATAGTGAGGTGAGAACAATGAAAAATCTGGTAAAGCATCAATCCTTGTTGGAGTTTTATGAGAGAGTGGCTTACGTGGTGACTGACCTGAATGGTCTGAGAAGCAGTATTGTCAATGAGGAGGTTACTTTATCTGACTTTGACAATGACCTGGCTGCACTCTTTGACAGGTTGGAAAAGGTTGAAGAGGCTGTCAACAAGCTGGCTGACACCTTTTGGCGAAGTCCCGTGGCTAAGGAGGAAAGGTAAATGGCACGCTTAAAAGCGAAAGAGAAAATCTTGTTTTATCCCACCCCGCTGGAGATCGTGGAAACCATTGCCAGCAACGTCATTCCCAGCGGTGGGGGGACGATTCTTGATCCTTGCGCCGGAACCGGCGAACCACTGGCTCTGCTGGGCAGCCAACTCGGCTTGACCACTTATGGCAACGAGCTCCACCCGGAGCGATTTGCCCAGGCCAGGACCCGGTTGGATTACTGCCTGAACGGGGCGCGGGAGTTTTTGCAGGTTGAAGGTGGGTTCAATGTGATTTTTGACAACCCCCCTTACGACCAGGCATTGGGCGGGGGGCGGATGGAGGTGGAACACATCCGGTACGACCTGAATTTGCTCGTACCGGGCGGCCTGGGTATCTGGGTCATTCCCGAAACCATCATCGACTTTGACCTGTGCTCGCTGCTTCTTAACCACCTGCGCCAGGTCAATATCCGCCGTTTCCCCGAGCCGGAGTACGACCGTTTCAAACAGGTGGTGGTTTTTGGTCTCAAGCGGAACGAGGTGGCGGCTTACACCACCTATGCGGCGGCGACCGAGCTGGAAACGCTGGTCAAGCAAGGCCCACCGGTCTTGCAGGCCGGGGAGTTTAGCTACGGTTACTACACCAACGGCAACCCTGCCTCCGCCGAGGCTGCGGCAGGTAGGCAGGTGACGCACTTTGCCATCAGCTTTCCCGAAGCCGGGACCATACTGAGCGAAATCGAGAGCCACGGTCTCCAAAATGGCGACGCCTGGGCGACGCTGTTCAATCCAAAGGAGAGCGGTTTTGACCAGTTCCAACCGGTCTTGCGGTTGAGTTCCGGTCACACAGCCTTTGTCATTGCTGCCGGGATTGTTGACGGCACCGAGGTCGAGATCGATGGCCAACGCCATATCATCAAGGGCAGTACGACCAAGCGGGTCACGGTCACCCAGGAGACGGAGCAAACCGAGACTGGCAGCCAGAAGACGGTGCGAGAACGGGAGAAGCTGGTTCAGACCATCACTGCCCTCAACCTGGCTAACGGTACGCTGACCGGGTACAACAGCCTGGATGACAAGGAGGGCTTTGCCGACTTTCTGCTGGAGCACCAGGACACGTTGGTGCAGACCATCGACCGGACCTATGCCCCCCTGTTCGAGCCGGAGCGGGATATGCCGGCCTGGTGGCCTTTGCTTAACCGGGTGCATGCCCCTGGCGTTCTGCCGGGTCAAAAGGTGGCCGGGGGTCTCTTGTCGGCCCAACAGGTGCGAGCCGCTGCTCTGGCCGCTCGCCTGAAGACGGCCAAGGGGGTGATCCTCGTGGGCGAGATGGGTACAGGCAAGACCTGTTGTTCTCAAGCCATTGCCGCCTTGATCGGGCAGGGTGATCTACCTCGCCGGCAGGCAGGCTGGAAGTTGGTCGTGGTCTGTCCCTCCCAGGTGACCGGCAAATGGAAACGGGAAGCGGAGAAGGTGCTGATCGAGTTCGGGGTCAAGGTGCATCTCATCGGCGAGAAACGGCAGCAGCCGGATGGGCAGGGGAAGCTTCGTAAAGTCGCTAAACCGGTCCTGGACGTGATCCGGGCGATGGCGGAACCCAATCCGAGTATTTTGGTGATCAGCTACGAGACGGCCAAGAACGGGCCGCGCTGGGAGCACGCCCCGGCCAGCCAGAAGAGACCGGTCAAGTACCGGACCGAGGTGGAGGAGACCGAGGTTTTGCCTCATTACCCGTTTCGGCGTACCCACAAGGTGGAGAAGGTCATCACCAAGGTAGAGACGGTGCTGGGCTGTCCCGACTGCGGGTACATCTTGCGTAACGAACGCGGTCTGCTCAAATCTACAGCGGACCTGGGTAAACGCAAGTACCGGTGCAGTGAGTGTGGGGCAGCCCTGTGGCAGCAGGTGCCTTTCAAGTACGGCGGGCGGGCGGCCATCGCCGATTTTCTAAACCGGCAGTACAGCGGTTGCTACAACCTGATTCTGGATGAATGTTTTCCGGCAGGCACGTGGGTATCAACCGCTAACGGCAATGTCCCAATTGAGCGAGTGCAAGTTGGAGATGTAGTGCTGACTCAAAAAGATAAGCAAATCGTTGCTCGGAAGGTGGTGCGAACCATCAAGAAAGCTAACCAGCAGCAATTGGTTAAGGTGACCCATACGGGAGGTAGTTTTATCTGTACCATTTATCGCAATACCGCAAAAGTCGGCAGGTAATTGCCTCATAACCGATTATGCGTAATTCATTGCCAAGCATCCCTTCGACAAGCTCAGGACGCAGCCTGAGTAGCGCGGAACAGAGTGGAGCGCGTATCGAA
>DAOUMU010000186.1:0-4170 GCA_034409055.1 Anaerolineae bacterium | reverse complement strand
ATGTCGCGCCGACGACACTTGCTATTAGTGAGGACGGGGTGACAGGCAGCTACGAGCTGGTGTTGACCAGCGAACCGACGGCGACGGTGACGATTAATGTTAATCCAGATGGTCAGAGTACGGCTGGGCCAGGGGTATTGACTTTCGATAATACTAACTGGATTATCAGCCAAACGGTGACGATTACGGCGGTGGATGACCTGATTGTTGAAGGAGCACACACCAGTACCATTGTGCACACGGCCACCAGTGCCGATGGGAACTACAATGGTATTGCTGTTGCTGATGTAACGGCCAACATCACCGACAACGATACCACCTCAGATGCCGGTCAGATTTTTCTGCCCATCATTATGGGTAAGCATCAATTTGAATCATCGCTGCCTGATTTGATCCCTAGGCAATTGATTGTCGAACCGTCGACGGGCTTGGCCGCTACCACACCGGTTACCTTAAGTGTGGTCCTCCAAAATATCGGCACAGCCACGGCTATTCCCAATTTCTGGGTTGATCTGTACATCAACCCCCTGTCCTTCCCCAATGAAGCGGGACATCTTTGGGGGACTGTCTGCCCTCCTCCTCCGTATCCTCCCGGTAATCCCTGTAACGATGATTATGGCCTGGCCTGGCAGGTGACAACACCCGTAGCTCCGGGCCAGGTTATTACGTTGACTTCTATGGTTAATGATCCCTATCTGGCCGCATGGCCCGACACCATTTGGCCTGGTTTCTTTAACAAAGGCAGTAAGCAATCGTTGTGGGTTTACGTTGACTCGTGGAACGGATTCAAGGTACCGCAAGGTTTTATCATCGAAAGTGATGAGACAAATAATAGACTTGGTCCAAGAGACATAATAGATGTAGCCGGTGGGGGTAGCGCCGTGATAATTACTGGTTTGGAGACAAATGAACCTTTCCCGGTTCGACCTTTACCAAATCCATAGGCGTGGAATCTTTGGAATCGAGGCTTCAGCCGGTTTTAGCCTGATAATGTTTGATTAAAGGTCAAATTATCGTATAATTGAAGCACTTGGTCTAAAAAATAGTTCCCCTGTGAGGGTGTAAGGCAGCAGAGAGGAAAATGACAACTTTACGAAATATAGGTGTAAGCTTTTTTATTTGTATTTGTTTCCTACTGATACAAAGCTTGGTGGTGACTGATTATGCCCTGGCTCAGGAGCCCCCTCCTCGACCACCGCCAGGTGGTACCGATGGCAGTCAAACAGGCGGTGGCGCTGGACCCACCACTGGTGAGGTTAGCAACGGTAATGGTGAAGAAAGTCCTATTCGCAGCGAAATTATCGGGACTGTGACAGACTTGACTACCGGTCAGCCAGGTGCTGGAGTGAATGTTCGCATTAACCAGACGGTGGTTCGGACCGATGCTCGCGGGCACTATTCTTTAACCGGTTTGCATGCCGGAGAGTATGTGGTGAACCTGGAAAATATTCCTGGCGAGTTTATTCCGCCCTGGACGCAGCAAACTATCTTTGTAGATGGTTTCAACCGCTACATAGTTGATCTGGAATATTACAGTGGCGAGGCGACCGGTGCGGCCGATGAAATCACAGGGACAGACCCATTTGATCAAATCGCAGGAGCAAGAGGGCGGGCGGTAATTCTCTATGAAATCGGTAACATCCACCAGATACGGGGAGAATTTGCCCAGGCGATTGAGGCATATCAACAAGCCATTGCCTTGTTTGGCACGGCAGACACCCGGGGACGGGGAGGGGCCCTATATGCGTTGGGCAATGTTTATCAGGCGCAAGGAGCTTCTGCCCAGGCTCTGAATGCCTACCTGGAAGCTTTGGCTTCATTTGTTCAGGCCGGCGATGTGCGCGGACAGGCAGCATCTCTGCACGCCATCGGCAATACCTACCAGGCGCAGGGAGACTATGACTCGGCCTTGCAAACCTATCAGCGGGCCCTGACCGTTGACGAACAACTGAACAATGTCCTTGAACAAGGTATCATTCTCCACGAAATGGGGAACGTCTACCAGGCTCAGGAAGATTTTGCCCAGGCGCTGGCTTCCTACCAATTAGCGCTGGCCTCGAAAGAGCAGGCGTTGAATGCTCGTGAGCAGGGGATGACGCTACACGAGATCGGCAGTGTTTACCAGGCCCAGGGCAACCTCAGCCAGGCGTTGGCTGCCTACCAACAGGCCCTGACCTTGTTTGAACAGGTGGCGGATATGCAGGGGCAAGCGGTCGTGCTGTATGCAATCGGCAGCATCTACCAGGCCCAAGAAGAGGAAGCTCAAGCTCTGGAGGCTTATCAACAGGCCCTGTCTCTACAAGGCGAGGTGGCCGAAGTAGCCGGGCAAGGGGATATTTTTCAAGAGATGGGCAATACCTATCTGGCCCAAGGAGAATACGGCTCGGCCCTGGTGGCCTATCAGCAGGCGCTAACCCTGTTTGAGCAGAGCGGTGATGTCCGGGGGCAAGGGATAGCCTTGCACGGAATAGGCAACGTTTATCGAGCCCAGGGGGATTACACTCAGGCGCTGGAGACCTACCAACAATCGCTGGGCTTGAAAGAAAAGGCCGGATACGTGCGTGGGCAAGGGGTAACTATTTATGAGGTAGGTAACGTTTACCGAGCCCAGGCTCAATATGATCAAGCCTTTAATGCCTACGAACAAGGATTAGCTTTGTTTCAACAGGCGGGAGATATACGCGGGCAGGGGGTGGTTCTGCACGCCATCGGCAATGTCTACCAGGATCAGGGAAAATATGCTCAGGCGTTGAATGCCTACCAACGATCTCTGCCTATTGATCAACAATTGAACGATACGCGCGGCCAGAGTGTGACTCTCTATCAAATCGGGAACGTTTACCAGGCTCAAGGAGAATTTGCCCTGGCCCTGGCGGCCTACCAGCGGTCTGCGGCCATCGACGAAGAATTGGGTGATGGGCGCGGACAAGGAATCACTCTGTACGCTATGGGCAATACTTATCAGAACCAGGGCAAGTTGGTTGAGGCGGAAGAATCGTACCAACAGGCTCTGGCTTTGCAAGAACAGGCGGCAGAGGTGCGGGAGCAAGCCGTGATTCTGCATGCCATCGGTAACATTCATCAGGCACGGGGTGAGCAAACTGAGGCCTTAGATGTTTACCAACAAGCCCTATTGTTGAGGGAACAGGTCAACGACGTCCGGGGACAAGGCATCACGCTGTATGCCGTTGGCAACATCTACCAAACACAAAGAGAGTATACCAAAGCGTTAGAGTACTATGCCCTGGCCCTCAATTCATTTGAACAAGTGAATTATAAGCGTGGGCAGCGGGTGATTTTCTACGAAATCGGTAACGTTTATCAAGCCCAGGGGAATCTTGCTCAGGCCCTTGAGGCTTATCAGACAGCTTTGGCCCTGGAGGGTGAAGCGACCGTGGCCCATAGGCCAGAAACCGTTGTGATCTATGAGCTAAATGACGTTTCCCAAATTCAAGGCAGCAGCCCCATTTGGATAAAACCGGCCACAACAGAACGCATCGAAAAAGAGTAATCACCTTATCATCTGGGCAATATATTACCATTATATCCAGTCTAGACTAGTTTCTGTCTGGAAACCCATGTTCAAGCCACAGATGCCGCAGACAGTCGTTTTCGGCGACGCGGCTTGAGAATGGCTTGAGCAATAGCAATGAGATTGTTAACAATACAGCCCCAGCCAACCCATTTTTCAAAACCGGCTTCGCCTTTGTCCAAACAACGGTCGAGTTGGCGGGCGCGTTTGATGACGCTAATGCGGCCTTCGACGCCAGCCTGGAAACGCCGACCCAGACGGAACCAGTTTTGTTGTTCATATTCTACCCGGTCTGGGGTTCGCTGACCTGGTTGGGGCATACAGATATGTTTTATCCCCCTCTGCTGGGCCGCCCGTTCGTTGTCGGGCGAATAGACCCCCCGGTCGGTCGAGACAATCTCAGGGGGATGGGAGAAAAGTTGCTGGTGATGATCCACACTCTCTATGAACTGCTGATCATCGGGGGGATTGCCGCGCAAAACACGATAATCGCTGATGATGCCACCCTCGACTTCATCCAACCAGACCTTGCGTCCGAATTCGGTTTCGTGCGGCGTTGGTTTGCCCCGTCGGATGATGGCGGTATGGGGCTCAAACAAACTGACCAGTTTTTCCGAAGCTGGCACTTGTTCACCCAA
>DAOUMU010000185.1:0-25844 GCA_034409055.1 Anaerolineae bacterium | reverse complement strand
TATCCGGCCTGGATCATCTGGTCATTAGGGATCGTCGTCATAAATGAACTGAAGGGGAAACTGATTTCGCTGGTGTAAGGCTGACCGGTGGCCGCGTCCCGCTTGATGACCATCTTCATGGTGTTGGACCACAGATCAATCTCGGCCTTGCCCAACCCTTTGCTACCACTGATGACCTTGACGTTGTTCCAGGTATCCCCCACGACCACGCCATCTAAAGGGGCCCCGTTGGCATCGAGGACGGTAATGAAAATAGTGTGCATACCCTTGGCGCAGCCACTGTTGAGAGCCAACGGCCACAACCGCCACGAGGCAATGCGGAAGTCAATGGCCGGGGTGGGGGTACCGGTGGGCATGGGTGTGGGGGGGATAGACGTAGGCGTGGGGGTGTCGCTGGGGGTGGAAGTCGGCGTCACGGTCGGGGTGGCGGTGCCAGTTGGGGAGGAGGTAGAGGTTGGTGTCGAAGTCGGAGTGCTGGTTGGGGAGGGGGTGGGTGTTGGCGTGTGGGTGTGAGTAGGGGTTGGGGTGGAGGTAACCGTGGCTGTAGGTGTGGCGGAGGCAAGGGAGAGTTGGTTATTGCATGCCGCTAGCAGAACGAGAAGAAAGGGGTAGATTATTATCCATCGAGTGCGCCTTTGGTAGGATTGGGAGTGGTCCAGATAGGTTAATACTATCTGGGCACATACCGGCAGACAATCAGCCTGACTGCGTTGCTGGAAATAAGAAATTTTTATATCCTCTGGTCCGCTTTTTTAGCCTGCTTTTTGGCCGTTTTGGCCACTTTGGCTGCTTTTTTGGCTGCCTGGGCTTCGACCAGGGCCTTGGCGGCGGCTGTACGAGCTGTGACCGCAGCCTCTTTGGTCACTGCGGCGATTTGCCTGGCGGTTTGAGCGATAGTCGTAGCCTGTCTGGCGACTTCGACGTCTGCGGCGGTTCGATCGGCAATCAGGGCCTGTAAAGTAGCTTCGGCCACTTCGATGGAGGTATCTTGTTCGGCGGTGGTGGTCTGGACGGCGTTTCTGGCCGCCTCGGCTTGCAGAGCCGCATTTTTGGCGGCGGTTTCTGCCATTTTGGCCGCTTTTTTGGCCATTTTGGCCGTTTTAGATTTCCTGGCGATCGCTTTAGTGTTTCTAGCCGCTCGTTTGGCCGCTTCGGCGTAGGCCCCTGCCTTGGCCGCAGCCGCTTGGGCTTCGGCTGCGGCGGTGGCGACGGCCGCAGCCTGTTGGACCGCTTCAGCTACGGCGGTTTCGGCGGCGATGACAGCCGCTTGAGCCATGGACATTTCGGCCACGGTCTGGGCTTCCAAGGCTACTTTTTGAGCGGCCTGGGCCACTGCCGCCGCTTCAGCGGCGGCAGTTTGGGCCTTAAGGGCGGCCTGTTTGGCTTCAAGGGCAGTGGCAGCTTCGGCAGCGGCGGCTTCTTTTTCCCTGGCGGCAGTTTGAGCGGCCTTTTGCGCTTCTGAAGCGGCTGTTTCGGTGGCGGTTTGGGCCTTGATGGCCGCTTGTTTGGCTTTTACAGCCGCTTCTTGCGCTTGGCCTACCACCTCTGCAAACGCCTCAACTGATTCAGGTTCAACCTGTTGGCTCTCGACTTCAATAGGCTGGCCTGTTTCTGCTTCTGGATGGGCCAGAAGCCGCTCTATCAGTTGATTTTTATTGCCCGTGACTGGTAATCCTTTCTCCTTGAGCAGCGCTTTTAACTCACTCACAGTCATTGTTTTGAATTTTGCTTCGTTTCTATCGGACTCAGTCATATGTAATCGCTCCTTTTACCCTCGATAACATAACACTGGCTTGCGAGCCGCACTGACTTCATCCAGACGGGTGACCGGAGCGGTGTGAGGCGCTTTGTGTAGTAGGTCAGGATCCTGTTGGGCCTCTTCGGCAATTTTGAGCAGGGCCTCGACAAAGGCATCCAGCGTTTCTTTGCTTTCAGTTTCTGTCGGTTCGATCATCAACGCCTCATGCACGATGAGTGGGAAGTAAACCGTGGGTGGGTGGAAGCCGTAGTCAATCAATCGCTTGGCGATGTCCATCGTGTGGATATCCTCGGCGATGTGCCCCATGGCTACAAACTCATGCATGCAGGGCCGGTTGTATTTGACCGGGTACACCTTTTCTAATTTGGCTTTGAGATAGTTAGCGTTAAGCACGGCGTTAAAGGTTACCTTACGCAGCCCTGCTTCACCCATCATAGCAATATAAGTCAGGGCCCGGACGAACATGCTAAAATTGCCGTGAAAAGCCTTGAGCCGGCCAATCGATTTTTCGGGCATCACAAATTGATAACCATTGCCATCCCTGTCCACAATGGGACCGGGCAAGAAGGGAGCTAACCGCTCGCTGACGCCGACCGGACCGGAACCGGGTCCGCCTCCGCCGTGCGGGGTGGCGAAGGTTTTATGCAGATTGAAGTGCATCACATCAAACCCCAGATCACCGGGCCGACCTACCCCCATCAGAGCGTTAAGATTGGCTCCATCGCCGTACAGGAGACCACCACAACGATGTACGGTATCTGCCACTGCTTCGATCTGTTCCTCAAAAAGGCCCAACGTATTGGGGTTGGTCAGCATCAAGCCGACCACCGTATCATCGCAGGCTTCTTTGAGCGCAGCCAGATCAACATTACCCCGCTTGTCAGAGGGAAGTTCCACCGACTCAAAACCACTCATCGTCACCGAGGCCGGATTGGTGCCGTGGGCACTATCAGGGATGAGCATTTTAGTACGCTTGGTGTCGCCTCGATCAAGGTGGTAGGCTCGCATAATCAGCACCCCGGCAAATTCGCCGTGTGCCCCGGCGGCCGGTTGCAGGCTCACGCCGGCAAAGCCGGCAATCTCTTTGATGGCTTCTTGTAATTGGTACATCAAGGCCAGGTTACCCTGGGCCATCGATACCGGTTGTGAGGGGTGGCTACGGGTAAAACCCCCCATGGCCGCAGCCGCTTCGTTGACCTTGGGGTTGTATTTCATAGTACAGGAGCCAAGCGGGTAGAAGTGGGTGTCGATGCTAAAATTCTTCTGGGAGAGATGGATGTAATGACGCACCAGTTCCAACTCGCTGATTTCAGGCAAATTGACCTCATTCCGAACCATTTCCTCGGGCAACGGAACTTCGGGCACGTCAAGCTCCGGTAAGGAGAAAGCCGTCCGGCCAGGCGAACTCATTTCAAATAACAACGGTTCAGATGGTAACCACATCAGGCCACCTCCTTCAAAGCGTTAACTAATTTATCAATTTGGGTTTTGCTGTTCACCTCGGTCACACACACCAGTAAATCGTTAGGGCGATCCGGGAAACTATCGCTAAGAACGTAACCGGGCACAATCTTCTGTTGATAGAGAGAGGCGGCAAGGTCGCCGGCCGGTTTAGGGCAACCCACCACAAACTCCTTGAAGAAGGGCCGGCGGTTAATGACCGTGTATCCGTCGAGCTTGCCGATTTCGGCGGCTGCGTAATGGGCCTTGTGATAGCACAATTCCGCCACCCGGCGCAGCCCCTGCTTGCCCATAGCCGCCAGGTAGATGGCCGCCCCCAGAGCAATCAAGCCCTGGTTAGTACAGATATTACTGGTGGCCTTTTCCCGGCGAATGTGTTGCTCGCGGGTGGCCAGGGTCAGCACAAAACCACGTCGGCCTTCGGTATCGATCGTTTGACCGACCACACGCCCCGGCATTTTGCGCACCAATTTATTGGTCGTGGCAAAGATACCCAGATAAGGTCCGCCGAAGTTCAGATGATTACCCAGGCTTTGGCCCTCACCGGTGACAATATCGGCCCCGTAGTGACCGGGCGGCTTAAACAGGCCCAGGCTCATAGGGTCGACGTGCATAATGAAGAGCGCACCGGCGGCATGGACGGCCTCAGCCAGGCCATCTACTGCTTCCAGTTCACCAAAGAAGTTAGGTGATTGGACAATCAGGCAGGCGGTTTTCTGGTCGAGCATCCCTTTTAAGGTGTCTAATGAGTGATCAGGGTCTTCGTCCCCGGTCACGGTGAATGAGGTGCCCTGCAAGTAAGTCCGTAGGACTTCACGGTATTGCGGATGGATGTTGGGGGAAATGATGATTTTGGTCCGTTTACCCCGGGTGGCGTTCACACTCATAATGGCTGCTTCGGCCAATGAGGTAGCGCCATCGTAATGAGAGGCATTAACGACCTCCATGCCCGTTAGTTCGGCGATCATGCTTTGGTACTCGAATATGGCCTGGAGGGTGCCCTGACTGGCTTCCGGCTGGTAGGGGGTGTAAGCCGTATAAAACTCGCTGCGCATTTGTAGTTGGGGGACCACACTGGGCACAAAATGGTTGTAAGCACCCGCCCCCAAAAACCAGGTGTAATGATTGGCGTCGGCGTTTTTATCAGCCATACGCTCAAGCTCTGCCAGAATCTCCATTTCTGACATAGGGGGCGGTAAATTTGATTTAGGAAATCGAACCGATTCCGGCACGACCTCAAACAATTCTTCGACTGACTTAAGACCGATTGTCTCCAGCATAGCTTTCTGGTCGGCCGCTGTATTGGCTACATAGCCCATAAAAACCTCCTTGTCTTATGTTACTACCTGTGCCCGGTAGGGGATTCGCCTACCTGTGCCCGATAAGATATTCGCAGATTCGCCCATTCATTCGCAGATTCGCTCATTCGCCCATTCGCGGATTCCCCTAACCTTCTTCAGCCTCCACGACTTTCTCGTAATCCTCACCGGAGAGCAGGCCGTCCCATTCGCCGGAGTCGGAGGGCTTGAATTTTATCATCCAGCCCTCACCGTAGGGGTCGCTGTTGACCAATTCCGGCTCATCCTCTAGCTTTTCGTTAATTTCAACGATTTCGCCGCTCATCGGCATATACAGGTCGCTGGCTGCTTTGACCGATTCGACTACGCCAAAGACCGCCCCCTGGTCGAATGCCACGCCGACTTCCGGCAGTTCCACGTAAACCACGTCACTCAAGCTATCCTGGGCATAGTCGGTAATGCCACAAACGATCAGATCACCTTCCTGGCGGGCCCACTCATGGGTGTCTCGATATTTTGCTTTTGGATCCAGATTCATTTGTAAAATTCTCCTTTCTTCTTCAATTAACAATTAGCAATGAACAATGAAATAAACCGTAGGCGGGGCAGCCTTATGCCCTGCCGGCCGAGGCATGGGGATGCCTCGCCTACGTCATTCATAAAACATTGCTCATTTATAAGCCGGTACATAGAAGGGCCGTTTAACTACCACCGCTGCTTTGAGCTTGTTACGAATAACGATTTGAATAGGGCTGCCAACAGCGGCGTATTCGGGACGAACAAAGGCGTTACCGCAGTACTTATCAACCGTAGGCGCATACAGGCCGGTGACGACAATACCGATTTCCTGGCCGGTGTCTGTGGCCACAGGATAATCTTGACGGGGCACCCCTTTGTCGATCAGCTCAAAACTGACCAACTTTTTGCTCACCCCGCTCTTCTTTTGCTTGAGCAGGGCCTCTTTACCTATAAAATCGGTCTCAAATTTGCAGACCCAGCCCAGGTTGGCCTCGGTCGGGGTAATATCGGCACTGATTTCGTGGCCGTAGAGGGAAAAAGCCGGCTCGAAACGCAGGCTATCGCGGGCGGCCAGGCCGATGGGCTTGACCTCGATGCCGGAGGCATCGCCGGTATGCAGAATAGTTTTCCATATTTCCTGGGCCTGCTCGGCCGGGAAAAATATCTCGACTCCATCTTCGCCGGTATAACCCGTTCGCCCAATGATGGCGGGAACCCCGTTAATCTCATCTTCAATGGCCGTAAAACGAGGAACAGCCGACATATCCGTCTGAATCAATTTTTGCAACAGGTTAATCGCTTTTGGTCCCTGTAGAGCCACCATATAGGTTTCTGGTGACACGTCGGTGACGGTGACCTCATAATCGCCCACGTGGTCTTGCATCCATTGGTAATCTTTGGCCAAATTGACCGCATTGACCACGACAAACCAGCGCCCCAGCAGTTTGTAGACAAAGATATCGTCAACAATACCGCCGTTGTCGTAGCACATCAAGGCGTAATGGGCGTTGTTTTCCGCCATCAAACCAATATCCCAGGTGACCAGCCGGTTAAGGTAGGCTTCGGCATCAGGACCACTGACGATAATTTGCCCCATGTGGTCAATGTCAAACAGGCCGGCCGAACGGCGGGTGATGTGATGCTCCTCAATCGGGCCGGTGGGATATTGCACCGGCATCTCCCAGCCGGCAAAAGGAACCATACGTGCCCTATGGTCAACATGCCACTGATATAATTTGGTTCGTTTTAATTCCTGGCTCATTGTCACTCCTTACTTGAATTGGGGGGAAGTATTGGAAGAGAGGAGGTTGATATTGGTAAACGGCATTTTTTGAAATAAAAACGGGCACTGCAAGAGCGTGCCCGTAAACCTCTGTCCTGAACCTGAGAGATTGACCCCATGCTGGAGATTGCCCCTTCGGTGCGATCTAATTGACACGCCTACGTGCCATATATCTCTAAAAAGATCGTCTCTCCAGAGGTGCTGTCTATGTAACGACCCGTTTGCCTGAGAGTTTCAGTAGAAAACCAGGCGTGCTTCTCTACCTTGCCCCTTCGGCGGCCCATCTTAATTTTAATCGTAAATCTAAAATTAAAATAGGCTCTCTCTCGTTACATGTCACCCAGCCACAATATTCTATTGTCGATTGATAGTGGGTAAAGTTTAGCACAGGGACGGGGCTTTGTCAATCTTTGTTAATATATGTGGGCTAAGCGGGGATCTTAGTTTTAGCTATTGTTTGCTCAATGACGCCTTCAATGTCTGCTGGTAAAAAGGGTTTGGCCAGCCAGGGTAAACCGGATTTTTCCAGGAAAACTCTGGTATCGATATCGACCACGTTACCGGTAATAAATATAAAACGGTTAGCCAGGTGGGGGAATTCTGTCAGAGTCTTTTGGTAAAGCTCTGGACCAACGATATCGGGCATGAGGACATCACAAATAATGAGGTCATAACTTTGCGTCTTGATTTTTGCCAGAGCGGTCTGGCCATTTGAGGCAGTTTCTACGGTATGTCCCATTTGGTTCAAAACGCGGTCCAGTAAATCTAATAAGGATGGTTCATCATCCACCGCCAAAATTTTTAGCTGAACCGAAGAGGCTGTTAGGGGAGGGGGTTCAACTGTTTGGGCTGGTTGAGAACGGACCGGTGCTTCGATGGGGAGCTCAATATGGAAGACAGCCCCTCCTTCCGCAGCGTTTTCGGTCCATATCCGTCCTCTGTGCTCGCTGATAATACCGAAACAAATGGAAAGTCCCAGGCCGGTACCTTCGCCAACCTGCTTGGTACTAAAGAATGGGTCAAAAATACGGTTGATAATATTGTTGGGGATACCGGGTCCATTGTCAACGCAGTTCACATGAATCGAATTCTTTACTTGCTTTGTTTCAATGGTCAGGCGCCGAGGCGGGTTAATCTTAGCTAAGGCATGGATAGCATTATTGATCAGATTGACAAAAACTTGTTCCAGTTGGTGAGGATCGGCTATGATTTGGGGCAAACCGAAATCCAAAGTAGTGATCACTTGAACATTGTGAGCATGTAAGTGTGATTTCATTAAAGACAGACTGGACTGAATGATCTCATTAATGTCGATTGGCTCTGTTTCCAGGTCGATTTTTCGGGCAAAGGTCAACAGATCTCTGACAATAAGACGGGCCCGTTCTGCTTGTCGAAAAATTACCTCCAGGTCAGTTTGATACACAGCAGGTAGATCACTTTTTTGGAGTAAGTTGGCATAGCCAATAATACTGGTCAGAGGGTTATTGAGTTCATGGGCCACTCCGGCAACCAATTTGCCAATCGCCGATAATTTTTCTGTTTGTTGTAATTGTTGCTCCAATTCTCGACGTTGGGTGATATCCCTGGCGATGCAGTGAATGCTGATCGGTCTCCGGCCTTCGCGTCGGATGCGGAAGGTGACTTCTAAAAGGATTTCCCGGGCATGCTTGCCCAGTATAGGTAACTCAAAAGTAGTCGGCGATTCGGGCGAGGCCAGCCGGTTTTTGAGCAGTTTGTAAAGTTTCGGCAGGTGTTCGGGTTTTACAAATTGGGTCATGTGGACGCCGATAATCTCATCGAGTTGATAGCCAGTTGATTTGAGGACAACTTTGTTGGCACTACTGATTCTAAAGTTGCCGTCCAGGGTAAAAATAAAATCATTGGCGTTATCAAACAGATCACGGTAGTTTGCTTCGGCGGCCCGAATTTCTTCAAAGAGACGCGCATTTTCCAGGGCTACAGCCAATTCGGCGGCAATCGCCCTGAAAAGGCGTAAGTCGTCCTCGTCAAAAGCATTCAAGCGCGGGCTTTCGGCGTTGAGAGCCGCTACCACCCGGTCGTTTACCATCACCGGTACACACATCTCGGCCCGGGTATCGCTGGCCAATTCGTAATAATGAGCAGCTTCACGGACATCTGGTATTAACAGCGGTTTCGCATTACGAATGACCCAGCCGGCGGCGCTACCCTCTATCGGGATTTTTATGTCACCCTCTTTGAAGTCAAAGCCAGTGGTAGCCGGGTGAGAGACTACCATTGTACCATCTTCAGCCGGCAGAAAAAAGCCCAGCCGCTCGATACCCAGCGTACGGTGTAGAGCCTCAATCGTGCCGCTTAAAACGCGGTCGAAATCAAGACTGGATGCGGCCGCTACCATGACTTCTTGTAACACTTTGGCTTCGGCCAGGCGCCGGGTGGCCTCATCATATAGCCGGGCATGCTCGATAGCCACGGCAGCTTGAGCGGCCATCGTTTCGGCCAGGCGCAGTTCCCCCTGGGTAACCGGGGCGATACTGTGAATGCGACCAATTTCGACTAGGCCAATTGTCTGGCGGTGATAGATGAGGGGGATCAGAAGTAACGCTTCCGCATTGAGTTCTTTGAGCCAGACTAAGCCCTCCGGGCTAATATCACTGCCATTGATCTCTAAAATACCGGGGGTTTGCGATTGTAAAATAACTAGTGCAAGGGAAGAATTATTCAAGGGGCGGGCAGCTTGACCCGGTCGTTCGATTCCCGGCCCGGTATAACTCTGCATCGTACGCAGTTGATCTTCAGTTCTCTCCCAGTAGGAAATAATACACAAGTCGGCTTTGAGGGCTTCCACCATCTGACGACTGACAGCATCCAGAACCGTTTCCAAAGCCAGGTCTGAGGTGACAATGGCCATAGCCTCAAAAAGCAGGGCTTGTTCCTCAGAGCGTTGTCGGGTTTCAGACAGGAGACGCGCATTTTCAATGGCCAGAGCAGCATGGTCGGCAATAACGTTGAGTATTTTTAGGCCATCATCACTCATATAATCGGGGCGCATATTCATCAACTCGATGACACCAATGGTATGACCATCAGCTCGCATCGGTACGCACATAATGGATTCGGTGGTGAAGCCGCTCTGCTTGTCAATGTGTTTGTAGAAGCGACGGTCTCGTTTTACATCAGGTACCAGAGCCGGTTTCTCGTGTGAAACCACCCAGCCGACAATCCCTTTGTTGATCGGCAGGCTCAGGCCACGCACGGCGTCCGCTCCCGCGCCTACCGCTGCCCGGATCACAAGTTCCTGGCCGGATGGTTCCAGCAAGGCCACCGAACCTGCCTTTGCCTCAAAGATTTCGTTGGTACTGGTAATTACTTGGCTTAAAATCGCTTGCATATTCATTGGGCAATGCACCCTTTCACCATAGTGATTCTAGCAAAGCTGATAAATTTAAGCAATAACCCTTTGTTCCCCCTCCTTTGTGGTCAATTAGTAGCAATGAATTATTACCAGGTGGCTGTTATTGACTGGCTCAATCTTTAATTTGGTGATATATTTTCTCAGGGTATTTAGCCACTGAAACAACGAGGAGACACAATGAGTTACGATCTGGTGATTAAAAATGGTCGCATTATTACGGCCCGTGAAGATTTTGTAGGTGATGTGGCTGTTTCTGGCGAAACGATTGCTGCCATTGGTCAGAATCTTCAGGGAGACCGGGAAATTGAAGCCAGGGGACTCTATGTTATTCCTGGAGCAGTCGATGGGCATATCCACTTGCAAATGCCCATTGCCGATATTATCACTGCCGACGATTTTGGGCAGGGTACCATTGCCGCTGCCTGTGGCGGTGTGACCAGTGTGATTGATTTTGTTGAGCCGAAAAAAGGCCAGGATCTGCTGGAAGCATTGGACCGGCGTCGAGAAGAAGCCGACGGCCAGGCCGTGATTGATTATGGCTTACATATGACTCTACTCGATCCTGATCCGGCGATTTTAGCCCAGATACCGGCAACCTATGCCGCGGGCTGTGCTACGTTTAAACTGTATACGGCCTATCCCGGCCTGTACCTGGCCGACGATGAACTCTACCGGACGCTCATCGCCGTCGCCGAGGTGGGGGGGCTGGCCGTGGTACATGCCGAAAATTACCCCGTTGTTACCGAAGTTTGGCGGCGATTTGTGGCGGCAGGTAAAGTGGAGGCCAAATGGCATCCCCATAGCCGGCCGGCCATCACCGAGGCTGAGGCTGTGAACCGGGTTCTGTCCATCGCTCATCTGGCCGGGGCGCAAACCTTGATCTTCCATCTCTCCTGCGGTGAGTCAGCCCAGGAGTTGGCCCGGGCTAAAGAGCGGGGCTGGGCCGCCTTTGGCGAAACCTGTCCCCAATACTTGACCTTGCCTGATGATATCTATGAGCGGGAAGATATGCCCGGCACCTGGTTCATTTGCCAGCCGCCCATTCGGGGCACGGCTCAGGCAGCGGCGCTGTGGCAGGCCCTAAGTCGGGGCAGTATTGACCTTGTCTCGACCGACCACTGTCCCTTCTCAGCCGAGGTCAAAAAGCGCGGGGAGCAAAACTTCACCCAGACCCCCGGCGGTGTCTCCGGGGTGGAGACCCGGTTAGCCCTGGTTCACACCTTTGGTGTCCTGACCGGCCACCTCACCCTGAATCGCTGGGTGGAGGTTTGCTGTACCCGGCCGGCTGAACTGCACGGTATGATCCGTAAAGGCCACCTGGTTCCCGGCTATGAGGCCGATATCGTTCTGTTTGACCCCCATAAAAAAGTGACTTACAGCGCTGACAAACTTCACTCCAACATCAGCTACACCCAATACCAGGGGATTACCGTCACCGGTATGCCGGTCACAACTATTAGCCGGGGCGAGATCATTGTAGAAAATGGCCAGTATATAGGGCGCCCGGGACGCGGACGTTTTCTCAAGCGGGAAAAGCCTGCTCTCACAAGTTAGCAGCTTTGTAGGCCCCGTTCCCATGCGGGGACCGGGCATAGGGATGCCCTCTCTACGAAAGCGATAAATTTATACATAGAACCAGAATTGACAATGAAAAAGTAACTTCCGGTAAAGCAACCTCATAAAGCACCCAACCACGTAAAACGTAAAGCGTAAAACGTAAAAGTGAGCCGTAGATAAGACATTACGCTTCACGTTTCACGTTTTACGACCTGGCTGGCGACATCAAGCGGAAGTTACTTTTTACCCCGTTGGCAAGCCAAATTCTGGTTTGATGTTATAACAATGAAGGTGACTCAATCATGTCTAAACTGCCCAAATTCAGCACGATTATTCTCTCAATCATTTTATGTTTGACCTGGAGCGCCTGTGGTGGTTCTCCCCGCTCTGATGACGCTGCGCCAGTTCGCCAGGAGGTGCCGCCGGAGCCAGCCCTGTCTTCCGAGGCGACCCCTATGCCAGCAGAGATGACCTCTGAGCCTGAAGTGCCGGTGGCGATAACCTCTGAGCCTGAACTGCCCTTAGAAGCAACATCTGAAGCTGAAACACCCATTGAGGCTCGGCCAGATGAATCCGCCGATGATAACGTGGTTACTTTTAATATTTCTGGCGGTATCGTCGGCTTTTGCGATACATTAACGGTCAATGAGGTGGGTGAATATCTCTTTCAGTCTTGCCGACAGGAAGAATTTTCCGGTCAATTAGAACCACCCGACCTGGAGTCATTGCAAACCTGGCACGATAATCTGGTGAGTTTTCGCCTGGTTTCTGAAGATAACCCCGGTGGGCCGGACAATCTGACCTCGGAGTTGATCTTTGAGGGGCAAGGGGCTGTGGAGGCTGATGAGACCCAACAGCAGATCATTTTTGATTGGGTGAATGGCCTGCTCATTCGTGTGCGGCCTCAGCCGGTGGAACCCCCGCCCACGCCAGCACCTCCTGAAATCGGCCCGGATGGTCTGTGCCCCGATATTCAACGTCCGGCCGTACTGGTGGCCGATTACGAAAATCCGAGTGGTCTGATTTTAATCGACCCCCACAGCCAGGCTCAGTGTGACATTCTGTTGCTTCAACCGCCCTTTGGCCGGATTATGAGCGCAGCGGGTAATATCTACTATCCTGTCTTTGATCCGGAGGCCCAGACGATTACCATCTGGCAAGTCAGTCCCGCTGGAGCCCAAACACCGCTCACCTTTACGGCGGTGACGATGGAGCAGTTCGGTCCCTTCAACTTTGCCCTGTCCTATGATGGTACTAAAATAGCCTGGGCGCGGACGATGGTTGACTTTGAAGTCGAGCCCCCGCTTTACCGTAACGATCTCTGGGTGGCCGACATTGATGGGACCAATCAAGTCGCCTTGTTGGAGCAGGTCGAAAATAAAGAAGCCCGTTATGTGGAGCCAATCCGTTTTGCCCAGGATAACAGCACGCTTTTCTATGCTCTGCAACCGGATGGACTGGGGGGATCGATCTTCAGCTTTAGCGGGCGCTATGATAGCCTGTATAGCCTGCCTGCGGTTGGTGGCCAACCGCAGTTGCTTTATGCTTGCTCACCGGAGGAAAACCCGATCTGTATCGGCGATGTTTCGCCCGATGGCAGGACCCTGGCCTATACTCAACCCGGTGAGGGGGTGGTGCAGGTGATGAGCAGCGACGGCAATTTGATCAATACTTTCCCGGCCCCGACCACCGATTACGTGGGCCGGGCTGTGTTTGGGCCTACCGGTACACTGGCCTTTGTCTCTGCCACGCTGTCCCAGGCCGGTAACGAGGAACTGCCCAGACCCAATCCTGGTTACATCAGCCTGATCGAACCTCCTTACACCGGCCAACTTCAAACGCTCTTGACCGACAACAAAGTGGCTGCTCTCTGGGAGTGGCTGGACGAAAATCGCCTGGCCTATGGGGCTATGGATGAAACCGGTAATATCGGCACGGCCATCGTGACCATCGACGGTCAGTCAATTGAATTGTCTGCCAATTATGCCCTGGCCGTGCTGCGGTAGAAAAGAATGAGGATGATGTTATGATGAAACAAGCCATCATTTTTGGCGCAGGCAATATTGGCCGGGGTTTTATCGGTCATCTTTTTAGCCAGTCCGGCTACCGGGTGGTGTTTGTGGATATTGACCGGCCCCTGCTGGACGCCTTCAACCGGCGAGGTCGCTACACGATTCAACTGGTCACCGATGAATCGACGGTTGAGGTAACGGTCGGACCGGTGCGCGGGCTGCTGGCCGATGACCGGGAGGCCGTGGCCCAGGCTGTGGCCGAGGCAGAAATCGGGGCCACGGCAGCTGGGGCGGGCGCGCTTAAATATGTGGCTCCGAACGTAGCCGCCGGTATTGCCCGGCGCGCAGATCAGGGGGTTGAAACGCCTCTAAATCTAATTATTTGTGAAAACCTCAAGGATGCGGCCCGCATCTTTCGGGGGATGGTCGAGGCAGAGTTGCCTCCGGCTTACCATTCCTACCTGGCTGAACGAGTCGGTTTTGTGGATACCGTCATTGCCCGTATGGTTCCTCCCCTCACCCCCGAACTGCGGGCCCGGGAGCCCAGTCTGATTATCGTTGAGCCCTACAAGGAACTGCCGGTTGATGCTGCCGGGTTTGTTGGCCCCCCTCCCGATATTGCGGGCATGATACCTGATAGCCCCTTCTCTTTTTACACCGAGCGTAAACTGTATATCCACAATGCCGGACACGCGGTTTTGGGGTATCTTGGCTACCGGCAGGGATACGAATATGGCTATCAGGCCCTACGCGAGGCTGAGATTGCCATTGCCGTGCGGGGGGCTATGGTGGAATCACAACAGACTCTGGAGAAAAAGTATGGCCTGACCAGCGGTAAACTGACCGACCACATTGATGATTTGCTGGTCCGTTTTGGCAATCGGGCTTTGGGAGATACTGTCTTTCGCCTGGCCCGGGACCCCATCCGCAAGTTAGCCCCCCAGGATCGGCTGGTAGGGGCCGCCCTCAATGCCCTGGCCCAGGATGTCCGGCCGGCCTATCTGGTCCAGGGGGTGGTGGCGGCCCTTCGCTTTGACCATCCCGATGATCCGGTGGCCAGCCAGCTACAAGACCGGCTGCGTCAGGATGGACTTGAGGCTGTCTTACAAGAGGTGTGCGGCCTTGCGCCGAATTCACCCCTGGCTAGACTGATCAAGCAGGGGTTTGAACAGGGCTAGTGGGCCATTTCAAAAGTTTTTAGGGTAAAGGCTGGTAACTCTTCTGCCCTGCTCGTAGCGGGTCCGTCTCACAGGGAGGCTTCGCACTGACCCGCGTATTTACCGGGGCAAAGCCGTCTGGGCCGTGACCAGACGGCTTTGCCCCATCCGCCGCGAGCATCGTAAGTATACTGAGGTAGAGTTACCTGCAGGAGGAGACGAATGTCAAGACTCTCATCTGGCCGGTTTTTGCGATTTATGGGGTTGTTGGTTGCCTTGTTACTGGTTGGCTGTACAGCCTTGCCGGGGGCTTCAACGGCCACCCCGTCCCCTGTGCCTACGCTGGCCCTGGCAACGGTTTTCCCCGGCGAAATCACGGACTGGACCCCGGCCGAAAAAGCACGCATTTACAACCGCGAAAATATCTTCAATCTGGTAGACGGTCAGGCCGACGCCTTTTTTGTCTACGGCTTTGAACAGGTGGCCGTGCGGACCTATACGAACGCGGACCAGAACCGGCTCACCGTGGAAATCTGGCAACTGGCCACACCGGCCGATGCGTACGGACTATTCACTTTTGGACGCTCCGGTTCAACCGCGAACATCGGCAACGAGGGGGATACCAGGCTAGGACGGCGGCTCTCCTTTTGGCAGAACCGTTACACCGTGCATGTGAACGCGCGCCAAGAAGTGGACGATGCTCTCCTGTGGGGCTTTGCCCAATCTGTCTCCAACTCCCTGCCCAAAGGCGGCGAGCGGCCATCTCTGGTAAATCGTTTGCCTCAAACCGGCCTAAAAGAACGTGACTTTATCTTTTTTCACGAGGAGCTTTCTATTCAGGACAAAATCTGGCTCGGCGGACAAAACATCCTGGGCTTGAGCCATGACACCAATGGGGTGGTGGCCTCTTATGAACTGCAGGGCATGCCGGTGCGCTTGCTACTCGTTGAATACGCGACGGCCGGCCAGGCTGCTGCCGGCGTGAAAGCCTTGCAAACCAGCCAGGTTGACGACTTGGTAACCGTCCAGGCGCAGGACGACCTGCTGGCCGCCGTCTTTGGGGAGGTAGATGAGACTGCGGCCGGCGTATTGATGGCAAAGGCATTAAACAACAAGTAAAACGGCATTAAAGAACGCAAACTTGTCCTCTCATCTGGTTTTAAGCTAATTCTATGATATTTCTAATATATGCCGGTTATACTATCAATAACTAGACTTGCACATCGGGTCAGTCACAGGTTGCATGGCAAGTGGTAGGTCAAATTTGCGACCTGCGACCTGCGACCTGCGACATAAAACGTAAGTATTGCTAGACTCAGTACATCCAAATTTGCTCTGGCTGGTCCACTTCGAGCTTGAAAATTGGATCTACTGAGCCTGGTGGAGGAACAAAAGATGAATTGGTCAATCAAGTTGGGTCGAGTCTTCGGTATTGACATCAAGATGCACATCACCTTTCTCCTGATCCTGGCGTGGGGCGCATTTGCCTACGGGGGCAATGCCGGTCCTCTGTATGGGATTATTGTGACGCTGGGTCTTTTCACCCTGGTTTTGCTCCACGAGTTGGGACACAGTCTGGCCGCGATGGGATACGGTATCCAGGTTAAAGACATTACTTTCCTGCCCATCGGCGGCGTGGCTCGTCTGGAGCGCATGCCGGAAAAACCCCTACATGAACTGGTGGTGGCCCTGGCCGGACCAGCGGTGAACGTCATCCTGGCGGTTGGGTTATTTCCAGTGATTTCGATCCTGGCTATGGCTCAATCGACTCCCTTATCCCTCAGCTTGCTGTCTCAGCCGGGGCTATTGGGATTGTTGGCATTTTTGCTCAGCGCTAACGTCTCCCTGGCCGTCTTCAACATGATCCCGGCCTTTCCCCTGGACGGGGGGCGTGTTTTTCGGGCCATCCTGGGCTTCTTTACCGATTACCAACGCGCCACTCAGGTTGCAGCCACGGTGGGCCGGTACCTGGCGATTGGGCTGGGCCTGATCGCTATTTTGGGGGGGCAGTTCTGGCTGGCCATGATTGCTCTGTTTATCTTTTTCGTCGGGGGTCAGGAAGCAAAGGCCGTGGCTGTACGCAACCTCTTGCGGAAAGCGCACGCCGGACAGGTTCTGGCGCAGAACACCATTGCCCTTTCACCCGAAGCTACTGTGGGTGAGGTAGCCCCGATGATGATGGGGCTGCGTCAGCCTGATTTTGCCGTGCTGGACCCTGCCAGCGGCCAACTCCTGGGTGTCGCCACCAGGAGTCACGTGGCCCACGCTATGGAGCGAGGCCAGTGGTACCGGCGCATCTCTGAGATTATGCAGCATACTGGGAACGTACCCAAGGTTGCCTTCAACGCCCCTCTGGATGAGGTGCAGGAAAAGTTGATCCAGACCTCCAGCCGGGTGGCCGCGGTTTACGATGGCCTGCACTTCCGGGGGTTGATCAGCCTGGACGACGTTTATCGCGCTTTCCAGCTCCTATCCCGGAGCGGGCCAGGCGCTTCCCGTATGGGCTGGAACTTAGTGGGGTAAATGGCGGTCGAATTATCCGCCCGCGATCGGGCAATGTTGGCCGGTCAGCACGGCCCGGCCACTAAAATGGCCATGTCCATTATTTTGCGCATGGCCGAATTTCACGGAACCGCCCGATTACTGGACATCAGCCAGGCCCACATTGATAGCTCAATTTATATGGGTGAGGCCGGGCTGGAGTTCGCCGAGCGGTTGGCCGAGTTGGGCGCCCGGGTCGCCGTACCGACCACCTTGAATGTCAGTTCTGTGGACGAACATCACTGGCAGGAGTGGGCCGTGCCCCCGGACTGGGCCGAAAAGGCCCGCCGCCAGATGGTGGCTTATGAGAAGATGGGCTGCCGGCCTACGTGGACCTGTGCCCCCTACCAGGTTGAGCTCATCCCCAAGTTCGGCCAACAAATCGCCTGGGGCGAATCTAATGCCATTGTTTTTGCCAATTCGGTCATCGGG
Organism: Anaerolineae bacterium; assembly: GCA_034409055.1. GTDB lineage: Bacteria > Chloroflexota > Anaerolineae > 4572-78 > J111 > DAOUMU01. The sequence continues at coordinate 8,432 of DAOUMU010000185.1, read as the reverse complement.
GCGCGGACCGAACGCTACCCGGACCTGCTGGACATTTGTGCCGCCATCACCGGCCGCGTGCCCGCAGTGGGCCTCCATCTGACCGAGAACCGGGCCGGCCAGGTGCTGATGCCTTTAACCGACATTCCCCGCAAACTCCAGCAGGATGACTCCTTCTACCCGGTGTTGGGGCATTTGATGGGCCAGATCGCCCGCGACCGTATCCCGGTTATTACCGGTCTGCAAGGGCAGCCAAGCGAGGATCAATTCAAGGCCATGGGCGCGGCCAGCGCCTCTTCGGGGACGGTGGCTTTATTTCACATCGTCGGTATCACCCCGGAAGCGCCCACCCTTGAAGTCGCCTGCCAGGGACGCCGGCCGGAAGAGACCGTACCGGTAACGATGGACAAGCTACGAGCGGCCCGGCGAGAGTTGACCACGGCCAACGGCCAACAGTTGGACATGGTGGTCCTGGGTAGTCCCCACTTCTCCCTGAGTTCAAACAGTTAGCCTCCCTGGTAGCGGGTCAGCGGGTTCATCTCCAGGTAAAGTTTTTGGTTACCTCCAGTCGAGCCATGGCCCTGCTGGCAAAAAAGGCCGGTTATCTGGAGCCTCTGAAAGCGTTCGGTGGCCAGGTTACAGTGGACACCTGCATCCTGGCTTCGCCTATGTTACCCCCGGAAATCAAGCGGCTGATGACCAATTCGGCCAAATACGCCTACTACGCCCCCGGGATGCTCAAGACCGAAATCACCTTCGGCAGCCTGGCCGACTGCGTCCAATCGGCCATTGAGGGCCGGGTGGTACGGGACGAGTCGTTGTGGTAATAAGATGTTTTCCAAAAATTGCAACTTTTGTATGCGTCCTGCGTATTACGTATTGAGAGCTTTTATGCAGTACGCAATACGCTTTGGATTAAAAGCCGGAATTCCTTAAAGAAGCAAACAACGAGGTAAAGAATTGGCCATAACATTACACGGTCGGCCGGTGATTGCGGGCCGGGCCAGGGGTAAGATTTTGGTCTCCAGTGAGCCCCTCAGCTTTTGGGGGGGATACGATTACCGAACGGGCACGATTATCGACCAACGCCATCCCCTGGCCGGCGAACGAGCGGTGGGCCGGATTCTGGCCTTGCCTTTCAGTCGTGGCTCAAGCACCACCACCGCCGTTTTGCTTGAGGCGGTCAAGGCTGGTACCGCGCCGGCGGCCATCCTGACCACTACCCCCGATTCATTCTTTGCCCTGGCCTCCATCGTCGCCGATGAGATGTATGCCCGGCCTATCCCCCTGGTTGTTCTGACCGAGGCAGATTTTGCTTGGTTGCAGTCAGGACAATCCGTAGAGGTTGGGGAAGATGGCCGTTGCACCGTTTGCTGAGGCTAAACTTGACAAAGATTTCACATTCAGTATATTTCCCTACTCTAAATTATTTTTTGACAAATATTTCAAGTTGACTATATTTTCTGTCGCTAATTATTTTTTATCTTAACTTTATTTCCAGGAAAGTCTTTGTCGATGTCTACTTCTCCGGCCAGAGAAGACCAAATTAAAGCTATTAAAGATGCCTTCCACTCCTTGTTGTGGATTGCCACGCGACAATTCTCGCAGCGCTTACAATCTTTCGGCCTGACCTATCCCCAATTTATTGCCCTGGCCTCTCTGACTGCCCATAGACAAGCCTGCACTATGCGTGATCTAACGAATGTCACCTTTCAAGACCCACCGACGATGACCGGAATCGTCGACCGGCTGGTGAAGATGAAGCTGGTGCAACGCAGCCGCAGCCAGACCGATCGCCGGGTGGTGTTGGTGCAGGCCACCCCGGCCGGTATCGATTTGGTGCACCAGGTTAAAGAAGAAATGATACAAGATGATTTAACTGCCTACGCTGCGCTGACCGATCATGATTTGACGACCCTTGAGCAGTTATTAAGATATCTCCTTCGGATGCACCTCGGGCAATACATGTCGTTACAAGATGCCGATTTGGACGCTGCTGTTGAGAAGTTACAGCGTTTTAAAAGTGACCCGATTTACTATGTGAAGTTAGAGGATGTTCCAAGCCCAGAGTAATAACTATTCACTTCTAACAAGAGTTTTCGGAGGTAATTTACTGTGAAACGACTCCCTGTCATTATTCTATTGGTTTTGCTGTTTGGGGCAACGCTACTTGTTTCTGCCTGCAATTCGTCGGCTGAGGAACCTGTAGCCCAGGCTGCCCCGCCAGAAGAAGAAAAAAAGATCGGTACGCCTATTGAAGTAGACACCGTTGAAACGGGTGACATTGCCCTGATTTTTTCCTATACCGGTGATCTGCAATCAAAAGACGAAGTGAACCTCATCCCGGCGGTGGCCGGTCGTATCGAGTCTGTGCTGGTTGAAGTGGGTGATGAGGTTAAGATCGGTGATCCAATTGCCACCATCGAGCGAGACAGGTTCATCGAGCAGGTCAGGCAAGCCCAGGCAGCCGTCACCGTGGCCAAGCTAAACCTGGCTAAAATGGAGCTGGGATCCCGCCCTGAAGAGATTGCTGCAGCTCAAGCGGCTGTCGAACTGGCCCGAGCCGCCTTGAACGATGTGGCCTCCATTGATGATAATGAGCGCACAACTGCTGCCGCTAATTTGGCTCAAGCTGAAGCTGCTTTACGCCAGGCTCAGGAGGCATACGACAAGATTGCCTGGGCCGGCGATGTGGGCCAGACGCCCCAGGCCCTGGCCCTGGAGCAGGCCACCATTGCTTATGAAAACGCCCTGGCTGGCTATAACCTGCAAACCAATCCGAGTGACTCGGTTCTGGCCCCTTTGATGGCCCAACTGACCCAGGCCGAGTTGGCTCTGGCCCTGATCAAAAAGCCCTTCCGGGATATAGATTTTGGCATCGCCCAGGCCAACATTGAACAGGCCGAAGCAGCCGTGGCTATGGCCAATATCCAGTTAGACGAGACCACTATTAAAGCACCTTTCGACGGCCTTATCGCCGAACTGTACATTACCGAGGGCGCTATGGCTGGCCAAGCCCCCATCGCTCTTTTTGTCTCTAAAGAGATGGAAGTGACAATGGAAGTGGAAGAGAGCCGGATCGGCCAGATATTTGAAGGCCAAAAAGCCTCTCTGCAAGTTACCGCTTATCCTGACCAGGAGTTCCCGGCCGCAGTCACCAGTATCGCCCCTATGGCCGACAAAGACACCCGTACCTTTACCGTCAAAATAACCCCCCTTGATGAATCTGGACTGCTGCGGAGTGGTATGTACGCCAATGTGTCTCTCTTGATCGCGGAAAAGCAAGACACCCCGCTGGTACCGCGCACGGCCGTGACGATACTCGATGACCAGGAAATCGTCTACGTGGTCAATGGGGACACGGTTGAACAACGTCCCGTTACCACCGGTCTGGCTAACGATGGCCAGATTGAAATCTTGTCCGGTCTTGAGCCGGGTGAAACGGTCGTCACCGCCGGGCAGCCCAACCTGACCGACGGGGCTAAAATTGAAGTGGTGAATAGACTATAAACGTTACACGTTCAACGTTAACCATTCAAAAGGACGAATAATCTTATGGGACTAACAAGACTGTCTCTGGGCAGACCATTGACCATGCTCATGATCATCCTGGCTCTGGTGGTTATGGGCTACCGCTCCTACACCTTTCTCCAACTTGACCTCATGCCAGAGGTTGACTTTCCCTTTGTCACGGTTGTCACCGTCTTTCCGGGGGCCTCACCGGAAGACATTGAAGAGTTGGTGGTCAAGCCCATTGAAGATGCAGTAGCCACGATTTCCGGTATTGATCAGCTTATCTCCCGTTCTACCGAAGGGGTAGGGACAGTAACCATTGCCTTTGTGGAGGGCACCGATGGCAACGAGGCCGCCATTGAGGTGGAGCGTCAGGTCGCCAGTGTGCGCGGTGAACTGCCCAGTGAAGCGGAAGACCCAACCATCATCAAAGCTGACCTCAACGCTATCCCTATTATGGTCCTATCCCTGAGCGGGCCACAAAGCCAGGACACCCTGTTTGATCTGGCCGATAACGCCCTAAAAACCCGCTTGCAATCCGTACCCGGTATCGCCTCGGTTAGTATCGCCGGTGGACGCGAACGCGAAGTGCAGGTCTTGATTAATCCGGCCAAATTGGCCGCCTTTGGCTTACCCTTGAGCGCCGTACAGCAGGCCCTGGCCGCCAATAACATCACCTTCCCGGCCGGCTCCATCGAGGAAGGTCGTCAAAAAATCGCCGTTCGCTCGGTTGGCGAGTTCACCAGCCTGAAAGAAATCGAAGACATCGTGGTCAGGGATAAAAATGGGTCCTCTCGACCGGGGCAGGATAGCGGCGGGCTGGTGTATCTGCGCGATGTGGCCACCGTGCAAGAGGGCCTGAAAGACCAAGATAACATTCTACGTTACAACGGCCGGGATGCTGTCAGCATCAGCACCATCAAATCAAGTGACGCCAACACGGTCGAGGCGGCCGATAACCTGCGCCGGGTGGTCGAGGAAATCAATCAAGAGTTACCCGCCGGGGCAGAGTTGATTGTTGTTCTCGACAACTCCACCTTCATCAGAGAAGCAGTCAGTGCAGTCCAGGAAGACCTGGTCCTGGCTGTGCTGATTACCGGCCTGGTGATGCTGGTTTTCCTCCACACCATTCGCAGTACCTTCATCGTGTTGCTGGCCATTCCGACCTCTATCATCTCCACCTTTCTGGTTATGTGGATGTTGGGCTTCAGCCTGAACCAGTTGACCCTCCTGGCCTTGACCCTGGTTATCGGTATCCTGGTCGACGACTCGATTGTGGTCATCGAGAATATCGAGCGCCACCTTAAGATGAAAAAACCGACCAAGCAAGCCGCGCTAGAGGGACGCCGGGAAATTGGCTTTGCCGCGATTACCATTACCCTGGTCGACGTGGTTGTCTATCTGCCGGTGGCCTTTACTTCCGGCATCCTGGGCCAATTTTTCTACTCTTATGGCGTCACCATCGCCGTGGCCGCCCTCTTCTCGCTCTTTGTGGCCTTTACCTTGACCCCGATGTTGGCCGGTTATTGGATGAAAGACGAAAGCCAGCCAGAAGTTCCCCCTCGGGGGCTGCGCAAGGTTTTCGGCTTTATTTTCCGCCCGGTGACGTGGCTCTGGAACGGCTTTGCCTATCTGTGGGAAAAGGGATTTGATTTGTTGGCCAGGTTTTACGGAGCCCTCCTGCGTTTTTTCCTGTGGAATTTTCTCACCCAGGTCCTGGCCGTGATATTGGCCGTTCTGGCCCTGGCCGGTGGTTTTTACCTGGTTGCGGGTGGTTTTGTCGGCACCGAGTTCTTCCCTCAGCAAGATGATGGCCAGATTCGCGTTGACCTGGAAATGCCGCCCGGCACCAACCTGGCTACCACCGACCTGGTCAGCCGCCAGGTTGAGCGCATCATCCTAAATGAAGTACCGGAAACGACAGACATTCTGACCCGAGTCGGCGGCAGCAGTGGTGGTGGTTTTGGGGGGGGCACCCGGGCTGCCAACACCGCCACTATCAATGTCAAACTGGTTGATAAAGAAGATCGCCAGCGCACTACGACAGACGTTGTCGAGAGTTTGCGCCCGCTGTTTACGAAGATCCCCGAGGCAACGATATCCACCGCCCTCTCCTCCTCGATGGGTGACGGTGGGGGCGGTAACCCCATCGAAGTCCGAGTTTTTGGGGAGGATCCTAATGTGCTGATTGACCTGGCCAACCAGATAGAAACGGTTATGCAAACCGTACCCGGCACGGCTGATGTCAAAAACACCGATGCCGCCCGGGCTCCCGAGACACGATTGGTCGTGGATCGCGACCGTGCTCTGGACCTGGGCCTCTCTCCGGCCCAGGTGGCCACCACCTTACGTACCGCCTTAAGTGGTAGCGAGATCGGTAAATACGATCCCCAGGGCGATACAGAAGTCGATATCACTCTGCGTCTGAACGAGGCTGATCGTGAAGATCTGACCCGACTTCTACAGATGCCCCTGGGCTATGTGAACGGACAGCCCATCACTCTCGACCGGGTGGTCAACCTCGACCGCACCCTGGCCCCGGCCCGCATTACCCGCGACGACCGCCAGCGAGTCCTGACCGTCGGCAGCGGCACCAGCGGCCGGGCGACCGGCGACGTGACCGACGCTATCGAGGCTGCCATTAACGAGCAGGTTGAGTTTCCAGTCGGCTATGGCTTTAAGTTTGTAGGCACCGCAGAGATACAACGCGAGTCGTTCGCCGAGCTGGGTTCGGCCATTATGCTCGGGATTATCTTAATCTATATGCTCCTGGTGGCCCTTTACCAGAGTTGGTTGCATCCCCTGGCCATTATGTTCTCTCTGCCGGTGACCCTGGTGGGCGCATTTGGCGGGTTATGGCTGACCGGTAACACCCTCAATCTTATCTCTTTGCTGGGGATTGTGCTCCTGACCGGCGTCGTTACCAAAAACGCTATTTTGATCGTCGACTTTACCAATAATCTGCGCCAGGAACAGGGTTATGAACGCAAGGAGGCCCTGGTCCAGGCCGGTCGTCTGCGCCTGCGGGCCGTCCTGATGACCACCCTGACCCTGGTTTTCGCTTTGCTGCCCTTGCTCCTGGGCGCAGGCGCTGGTTCAGAGGTCCGAGCCCCCTTGGCCGCCGTCGTCATCGGCGGCAGTATCTCATCGACCCTCCTGACCTTGGTCCTGGTACCGGTTGTCTACAACTTCTTTGATTGGGGTGGTGGCCTGACGACACGCATCTTTAGAAGCATTTTTGGTATGGCCGAACCGACCGAAGAGACTGGCGCAGAAAAGAAGGCCCCCGAATCTGGTCCGGCTCCTTTTCCGCCTCAGCCTACACCCCAACCCGGCTCAGCCATTTCGCTCAATCCACCGGCGCCAAAGCCTGACCCTGACGCAGCTTAACCACGAAAGGAACGAAAGTTTCACCATGAGAAAACAATTCTGGTTACTGATACTACTCATTCTGGCAGTGACACTAGCCGGTTGTGGCCTGGAACATGCCCAAGAGGAAGTGGCCGAGCCGATCAACGTGGCCGAGTGGCCTACCCCCCGGCCGACCACCGTACCGTCGTCGCCGACTCCCTTCCCTAAAATCACGCTGGCGCCAACAGCGACGCCCACCGAGCGGGCCACGGGTATCGCTACCTCCACCACACCCCTCATCACCGACAAGGTCACTACCAGTAACCCTGATGAAGCGTTAGCGGCCCAGATCAGTGCCCTCAGCGGTGAGTTGTTATCGCCAGCGGCCGTGGCTTTCGTCACCGCCGATCGTACCACCCTGCGCCAGGGACCAGGCGCCTCCTATCAGGCCCTGGGCACGGTAGAAGCGGGCGAACTGACCGGTGTGCTGGGCCAGAATCCGGCCGGCGACTGGCTGTACGTGTTGACGATCTCAGCCGCGCAGGGGTGGTTACCTATCGACGCGCTGCGCGTCACCGGTACCCTGGCCGAGGCCCCGGTGCTGCCGCCTGACCCCCTAGCCGCACTCATCAGCCAGGCAGCCGCTTCATCTTCGTCCAGTTCAAGCCCTGGTGGCACTCCGGCTGGCAGTGGTTCCAGTGGTCAAACGTTAGCCATCAGTGACCTCAAGCCCGTCACCACAGCCCGGGTCAATAATCCTATCCTGAATATGAGACAAAGACCGGGCGCTGCTTTCAAACTGCTGGGTACCCTGGCTGACAACGACGAAGTGACCGTGCTGGCCCTCAATCGGGATAAACAGTGGGCCCTGGTAGAAACTGCCGACAAAAAATGGGGCTGGGTTTCTATCGACTTCCTGGAGCCAGAGGGCTCCCTGGCCGAGGCCCCCCAGGTGCTGACCCTAACACCGGCTGAAGACCATCCCCCGGACCAGGTGGCCCCGCTGGTCAGTCTGTCAGGTCAAACTGGCGCGGCCGTGACCACCGACGATAGTGGTAGCAGTAGCCCACCTGCCAGCAGCCCGGTCAGCCCGGCCGCCGTCACCAGCAGTGGACCTGCCTTACCGGGTCATACCCTGGCTCCGGTAACAACAGCCCAGGTGATTAGCAAAGTAGATTTGCGGCGAGGCCCAGGCACCACCCACGGGATGCTGGCCACCTTGACTGTTGACGAGAAGGTGTCTGTACTGGCCATAAACGCACAAAGGGATTGGGTCGTGGTGCAAGCCACTAACGCCAGGGCGGGCTGGCTTCCCGTGACCAGTCTGGCCGTCGAAGGCTCGCTGGCAAACGCCCCCCAGGTCCTGACAGCCTGGGTTGACAGTAATGACATAGACGTGCGACGAGGGCCGGGGATTTATTATGAAGCCGTGGGTAAGTTGGCCATTAACGACCTGGTATCTGTGCTGGCCCTCAACGAAGGCCGCAGTTGGGTCCTGGTCGAAACACTGACCGGCGAACAGGGTTGGATTTCGCGAAACTTTCTGACCGTCATGGGCTCTTTGGCCGATATCCCCGAAGTCTCCCCCC
>DAOUMU010000184.1:0-2622 GCA_034409055.1 Anaerolineae bacterium | reverse complement strand
AAGGGGCACAGGTACCCGAGGGGCACAGGGTAGACCTCTTTTGGGCCAACGTTTCGGAGATTCCTCGTCGTTTATGCCCTTTGGGTACTCCGCTCCTTGGAATGACATAAGGGTAGGCAGTTACGTCCCAACTCTTAAGGGGTGGGTCGGGCCAGTTCTCGCTCCAATGCTTCCAGGGCTTGCTGCGCGGCGGCCTGGGCCGCTGTTTGTTTGCTAAAGCCCTTGCCCTGTCCATAGCATTTGTCGCCGATCAGGACTTCCACAGTAAATTCTTTGGCATGATCTGGCCCTTGTTCCTTGATCGTGTGGTAAGTCGGCGTAAGTCGATAGAGACTTTGGGCGATTTCTTGTAACCGGCTTTTGGCATCTTTGGCCGTCTCTAAATGAAGAATCTCCTGGAGGGCCGGTTCTATCAGTTTATAAACAAATTGCCGGGTAGCATTAATGCCATTATCCAGATAAAGGGCGCCCACGAGCGCTTCAAAAGCATCACACAAAATAGCCGGGCGTTGCCTGCCCCCACTTTCCTCCTCGCCCCGGCCTAAAAAAAGATAATCGCCCAGGTCTAGATTGGTGGCAAATTGGGCCAGCTTTTCCGTGCGCACTAACGCGGAACGCAGATTGGTCAGACGACCTTCAGGCATTTCTGGAAAATGGTGGTACAAATATTCCCCGGTAATAAAATCAAGAACGGCGTCCCCCAGAAACTCTAACCGCTCGTTGTCTTCCAGCAGGTAATCTGGATTCTCATTGATATAAGAGCGATGAGTAAGCGCTCGTCGTAAGAGTGTTTTGTCAGAGAAGGTGAGATTGAGGGCAGCTTCAACCTCGGTGATGTCGATCATAATCTTATTCCTCGTGGGAACTGGGGAAACGGAAAAAGCCAAGCGTCAAGGCAAATCCTCAGTCGGGTCCTGAACATTTCAGTTTCTTCAGTGTCACCAGTTCCGATCAAAAAAGACTCTGAATTATCTGGCATCTGCCGTTGAAGGCAGGTAATCTCCCTCGACCCATTCCGTCCCATCTGGACTGACCTCTTTTTTCCAGATAGGTACGATTTGTTTGAGGCGATTAATGGCATATTGGCAAGCCTCAAAGCAGCCATCTCCCCGGTGCGAGCTGGATACGGCCACAATGACGGCATTTTCTCCCACTTCTAAATGGCCGATGCGCTGTACAATGGCCATATCTACAATACCCGGCCACCGCTCACGAGCTTCAGTAGCTACCTGGCGCAGCTTGGCCACAGCCATCTCCTCATACGCCTCGTATTCCAGGTGCTTTACCGCTTTGCCAGCCGATACGTTGCGCACCACGCCGCCAAAAACGGCCACTGCCCCGGTTTCGGGTTTTACTACCTTAGCCGCCACCTCATCCAGGCTGATCGGATCAAAGGTAACGGCAAATTTGTCATCCATAACGTCCGAGCCTCCACTGACCGGTGGAAAAAAGGCCACCTCATCCCCTTCCGACAGGTAAGTCTGGGGATTGGCAAATTCTTTGTTAACCGCTATAACTATGCGTGAGGCCACATCCGCTAACTTGGGAAATTCTGCTTGGAGACTCTCAATTAAGTCAGAAACTGTGGCCTGGTCGCCAATCGTGCGCTCTAATGTATTGGTGCCGGCTAATTCACGCATCCGGGCGAAAAGTTTAACAGTTACTTTCATTAAATCCCTACTCCAAAACGATATCACCACTTTTGCCGCCGCTTTTCTTGACCAGGCGCACGGCGTCGATTTGCATGGCCCGATCTACCGCTTTGCACATATCGTAAATGGTTAACCCGGCCACACTGACCGCAGTCAGTGCTTCCATTTCGACCCCGGTTTTACCGGTGGTGCGGACGGTGGCCCGAATATCAATGGCCGCCGGTCCACCCGGGCTATCCGCCTGATGGAGTTCAAAGTTCAGGCTAATATGGCTCAGCAACAACGGATGACACATTGGTATCAGTTCGTGGGTGCGTTTAGCCGCCATAATGCCAGCTACCTGGGCCACGGCTAACACATCTCCTTTGGCGATCCCTTGTTCTTGAATCAGGGCCAGGGTTTCCGGCTTCATCAAAATTCGGCCCCGGGCCACGGCCTCGCGCTGGGTATCATCCTTATGGCCGACGTCAACCATGTGAGCCCGGCCATGAGCGTCAAGATGGGTCAAGGTCATAAACGGTTCGTTCCTAAACAGTTATCTCTTAAATTTAGCATTATAGCAAAGTTAATGAAGGGTGCAAAACAACTTTCAGTTTCTGGGTAATTATTCACCTTCATGTCATTCTGAGGAGCATAGCGACGAAGAATCTCCTATTCCGATGGTGAAGGGCCTCTTCGGCTTCGCTTCGCTACGCCTCAGAGTGACAAGGTGAATGGTTACGTTTCTGGTTATGGCTACTGATGGTAAATTCCTCAAATTCGCTATTTTGAAGTAAAATCCGCCGATACTATCTTCATCAAACCAGAATTTGGCTTGCCAGCGGGGCAAAAAGTAACTTCCGTTTGATGTCGCTAGCCAACTCGTAAAACGTAAAACGTGAAGCGTAATGACTTATCTACAGCTCATTTTTACGTTTTACGCTTTACGTTTTACGTGGTTGGATGCTTTATGAGGTTGCCTTACCGGAAG
>DAOUMU010000183.1:0-16249 GCA_034409055.1 Anaerolineae bacterium | reverse complement strand
TATCCGGCCTGGATCATCTGGTCATTAGGGATCGTCGTCATAAATGAACTGAAGGGGAAACTGATTTCGCTGGTGTAAGGCTGACCGGTGGCCGCGTCCCGCTTGATGACCATCTTCATGGTGTTGGCCCGTACACGACACACAAAATTCGCCCAGTAAACCATCAAAATGGGCGACTTTCTTGCCGTCAACAACAGAGATTGCCCCTTTCAGTTGTATCGCATCTAAAATCCAGATTTTAGCATCAATATCGTCTTGCAGATTTCTAGCATATTGTCTAACCTCTCTGAGCCATTGTTGCAATTCCTGCATGTCCTGGTAATTGAGTTCTTCCACTTCCAGTTCGGTTTTGATAGTTTTATAACGTTTTTTCAAATCTTCAATTTGCTGTTCCAGAATGTCGGCATCTTTTTCCAATTTGGCCCGGAGACGATCATTTTTGGCAAGTTTGAATGCTTCAACGAGGTCCTCAAACTCTTTTTCTCGTTCTTCCAAAGTTGACTTGACCAAATCTAATCGAGCCAAAATTTCTTGCTTCGTTTGGGAGAAACCTGCTTGCCGTTCTTCAAAAATCCCGGCCAATTTATCATCATCGAAGATAATTGGCTCAATTTTGGCCCATACCTCTTGATCAAGCTGATTAGCCTTGACCCGGGGTTTACTATGACAAACCCTGACTTTACTATCGTGTTTTCCATGAACGGCCATTGGGCAGATGTAGTAAGTGTATTTGTATTCCATCCCATTTCTAATCTGTGTAGATGTTGAAGCAACAATAGCATATCCACACTCACCACAAGTGCAGCGGTATCTCAGGAGAACCTTTTCAGCTTTGTTGCGGTTTATGCCTCGTGTGTTTAACATTTTGCGCTCCTGGGCAAGTTGCCACGTTTCCATATCTATGATAGCGGGTTGACGGTTTGAAAGATGAGCGTAAGTGTAGTGACCAATGTATATTTTTTGGGTCAACATACGGCTAATCGCGCCGTAACGCCATTCATCGGCATATTTGCGATTGTTGGGAGGTTTGATACCCATTCTGTTCAATTTTTCTGTGATCTGTCTCACCGTTAGTTTTCTGCCTGTTTCGTCACCCCGGGTATACCACTCGAAGACCATTCTAACCACCTTAGCCTGTTCCTCGTTGATTTTGAGTTTCTGGAGTTTCCCCTCCCATACTACGTCGTATCCATAAATCCGATTACTCTTGAGCATAACCCCTCCTTGTTCAACCTTTTCATAACGACCTCTCATTGTGTCCTTTTTGATCTGTTCACCCCAATTCTGGGTGAATCTACCTTGTATATCCTCAACGACTTGCTGACCAAAACTATCTAAATCGATCTTGCCTCTCGTGGTATAGTGCAATTCAACGCCCAGTTTTTGTAATTCTTTGCGCAAAATAGCATAATCGGTGCTGTCGCGGCTTATTCTATCGTTATCCAGGGTGATGAGGGCCTTGGCTTTGCCCATTCTGAGGTCGTCCATCGCGGTGTCAAACTCAGGTCTGCTGATACTGTAGCCTGTGAAATCGTCGAAATATATCGCCACCACTTCCATATCGTGGATTTCCGCATAAGCCTTAGCCTTGCGGATCTGCGACTCAATAGACACACCCTCTAATTGCTTCGGTGACGACACTCTAGCATAAATAATGGCTCGCAATGTTTTTTGGGATTCATTTTTTTTACTCATGATAAAGCTCCTTATCAACCATAGGTAAATAAGCTCTGGATTTCTATGGCATTGAATGATACAATAGGCTTACAATGAACAAAGAGAATACAAATAAGAAAAACAACTTTTCGAGAATGTCTGTTAGACCAAACATAACGACAACAAGTAAGCAAAAACAAGCGCTGTTATCAATCTTCGCATACCTCGAAAAACGGTATGGTAAACGAAGATTAAAACAACCTGTACTTGCTTAATACTTCACCTTCATTTTTCCTCTCAAGTTGTCGGTGTAAGGTGTAACTACCCCGGTGTAAGCGGTGTAAACTACCCCTTACACCTCTACACCTTTATATTTACGCAGAGTCTCTTTGACCCGCTGGTTCTGATGGCCTCCCTTGCTGCCATACACAGCGGTGGCAATAGCCGAGATATTTTCCCCCGCCTCGTACAGGTGCAAAATATGCGCCTCGACTGGCGTTGGCTCGACTTCCAGATTGATCAAACCGTCTCCTGGATTTCCGGTCTTGAGAGCCTCAGCCTGATAGCCGGTCGAAGGGGCGTTGGCTTCAAGCACCGGTTGCCTACCGGCTACAAATGGACCGGGCAGAGTGCCCGGGACTTCACCGTTGCCGGTATCCAGGGTGGCCTGCCGCTGGCCGTTGGCGATGGACAATCTGACTATGGCAAAGCCCTCTTTCAGGTCATACTCACCCGCCAGGCCGAGCGGCTTGGCCCGCTCCGAATGGGAGGCCACAAACACGCTAAAGGCCGCTTTCCGGCTCTCGGTCAGCAGGGCCTTAATTGCTTCGCCGGCTCCCTTGACGTTGTAGACAATGGCTCGCCACTCGTCGATGAGGATGGTGATGCGGGAGTGACCCTGCTCGGCCACGATGCCTTTGCCGATTTCGTCGTAACGCTTGGTCATCAGGCGGACCAGGGCATCCAGAGCCTTGTCGATCTCCCGGTAGTTCCGGCCTGTCCCGACCACGATACAGCCCGGCCACTTGTCAGGATAGGCGTGGGGGTCGATGACAATTACTTTGGATGTTTGTCGCCTCCGGCTGACCAGCCATTGGAGGAGGGTAGTCTTGCCGGAGTCACTGGCCCCGACGATCAGGCAGCGCTGCACGTTGTCCAGAGCGGCCAGCAGATCAACCTGGATCGGGGCTGGCAGTAATTGCGGTGAGGTCGCCTGACCCATCACGTTGGGTCTACCGCGCAGCATATAAGTCTGCCAGGCGGATATTTCCACCTGGTTAGGGGTGGTTTGCCGCCCGTTGGCATAGATGCGGCCATCCAGGTGCGCGTTGCGCCAGGTGACCCTCTCGTCGGTGTCCCGGATGTAAACCTGCTGGCCTTCGTCGGCCACAATGCACATCACGGTCGCCTCCCGTTCCATCACTCTCCGGTTGGCTCGCTCTCTGAGTAATCGCTCGCGGACAATTAGAATGGAAAAGAGGGCGATGCCGAGCAGGGCAGTGATGAGGCTGAAAGCGAGCGTATAGATGACTAACCTGACGGCCTCGGCGATTTCATCGTGAGCCAGGCTGTCGATATACCAACCGAGAACGAACAGGATGATTAAGCTGGTTAGCATCAATATGAGTTGTTGTTTCATAGGGTCACTCCCAGGCCGTAGGCCAGCGCATTAAAGCCGATGACCAGGACTTTGGCGGTGAAGTCCAGGGCGGCTTTAAGGTCACTGACCAGGGCTGACACTTCATAACTGGCCGCAGCGGCAAACCGGCTGGCCTGCCAGAACAGGGTAAATAACCTGGTGGCCAGGACAATGGAAAAGGCCAACATCCCGGTGTCATCTTCGATGACAACTTTGACGGCCAGCCGGGTTTGATGACAGAGGGTTAAAGAGCGAGCTGTCATCCTGCCACCTCCCAACCGCTGCCGTTTTTGACAATGTGACCGGCGGCTGACAGGGCTTTCAAATCGCTGTAGACCGTGCCCCGCGAGGTGTTCAGCTTTTCCGCCAGAGCTGACACGCCGAGGTCACCTTCACTGTGCAAAATGTCAACCAGCCTGGCCCGGCGCTGTTCAATGGACGATTTATCCTGTTTAGCCTTGGACGTTCTGGCCTGTTCAAGACTGCTGTGTTGCACAGTCTTGGCTTGTTCAATCTCCTGGTGTAACTGGGCAAGGGTAGCCTGGGACTGTTCAATGCTGCTGCGCAGTTCGTCAGCCTGTTGGGTCAGCCTGTCAACTTCTGACTGTTTGGTCTGGACAAGGCTGTCCAGTTCGGCCTGCTTCTGTTCAATCAAGGTGTCAAGTTCCTGACGTTTGCTGTTCAGTTCATCTGTCAATTGTTCAAGGCTTTGAATAACGTTTGATCGTTTGACCGCGTGTTTAATCTGTCCAATGAACGTTTCAAAACTCAACAACAAAAACAGGCTGGGCATAGCGGCCATTGTCCGGCTTAACAAGTCTTTGTCGGCATGAAACACGTTGAATGTCCCGGCCAGGAGACTGGCCCCGATGATTAAAGTCCATTGCACTTTGGCATCTTCGCCAGCCAGCGAACGGTATAAGGCGTTCAACGAAAAGATGACCACGGCAAACTCAACAATGAGCGGAAACAGGGCCGGAATGGATATGCCCTGTTGTTCGGCCAGGTCGGTTAAGGCATTGAACGACAAGACAAAGGAAAACAAAGCCAGTAACAGGGTTAAAGCGCCCGTTGTCCAGGCAATGGCCTTAATTGAGACATTTTTTGTGTGATTATTGGGGGATTGTGATATAATATGAGTGTCTTGCATGATAAAAAGCCTCCCACGGTTTTTTTTGATTGCTGGACAGTGTGCCTATAACGTGTGACCGCACGTTGTAGGCCCATTTTTTTGCTACGATTGTTATCAATAATGGTAATAATCAATTATGATAACAACCTGGGCAAAAAAAGAGAGTTAATTTTGTGACGTATGTTTTTGCGTGCCGAGTTCCTCCATTTTTTTGATGTATTCCAACAGGGTAGGCAAGTGAATAAGCCATTGTCCCTTGGCGGCTGAACCAATTTTAGTGGCTTTGATCTTGCCTTCCTGGCACAACCGGCGTAACCAATAAGCGGTGTAGGGGACACGCTCATCCGCAGCCGCCTCTAAAATGGTGACGTATTCTTGTATATCCGGCATAATAGCCCATTTTACCACTGTTTCTACCATATCAAAATCCTTTGTTATTACTATATATGGTTATTATCATACACAGTAATAATATACACTAGTAATAACGGCTTGTCAAATAACACTGTTAAATTTTTTCCAAACTCAATCGGTTCGCAGCGAGACCATATCCACGTCGAGCGCCTGACGGAACAATTCCAGCCGGTTGTTATCGGCCAGTTGGGTCATGCTGGGTAGGCTGAGCGAGAAAGGAAATAGGGCCGGACTCTGAATAATGGCCTGGAGGGGTTTAGTGTGGGAGTCGCTGGCCAGAAGGATGGCCTCGATCAGCCATGCGACTAATTTTGTGTCCTCGATAGTTCTTACTGGAGCAGGTTTATAAACACCCCGATCGTCTGTATCTTGGAGCACTCCCCAATCAATGAAGCAGCGCAAGATACGTCTGGCGGCTCGTGAGACCGTTTCGCGCTCGCCGAACTGTTCTCGGAGACGGCGTTGCACTTGAGTCGCGGCGACGGTTCCTTGCAGTTGGAGCAAGCGCCCCGCAGTTTCGGCCACAGATCCAAAAAAGGGGTAGGCAGCCATACTCATCCCCCAATGAAGGGATAAATGATCCTGGACAGGCAGTTGTTTTAGCAGGTCCAGACCGTCATCGCGCAATCCGGTGATGTCCTTAGCTACTGAAACCCATGTATTCAGCAGAATCGTGATGGCTTTCTCTCGATTACCCCGCTGGGCCTTGCCACCGACCGAAAGCTTATCTTGCAATATATCCTGAAGGGTATCCTGAATTTGTTCTCTGGTGTTGCCGGCTAAATATAAGGTGGCCGTTTGCTCAAGCCAATCAAGTTGAATGCGCTGGCTAAAACCAATTTGTGCAGTTTGACTCATAGCTTTCTCTGTTCAATCTGAATGAGGGGAACAATCAGTTCCTCTACCGAGATACCCCCATGCCCAACAATTAATTTACCCTTCTCGACAAAGGCAAACCGGTTGGGGGCTATCAATGGCAGATAGTCTTCAGGTAAACCCAAGGGCGGCCACTCGATAGCTGCGGGGAATTTTTCTTTGACTTTTGCCCGGAGTATCTGGTCAGGATATACCCGGACTCGCTCTCCCCGAACGTCAGCAATCGCCCCTTCGGCTGGACGACCACAACCAACGGCCTGGATATTGCCATGATCGGACGTTAAAAAGATACAAAAACCACGGTCAAAGAGCAAATCGAGCAGTTCAACCATGAACGTTTGTTCGGTGAACCATTGGCGTATTGGTTGTGCATCCCGGCTGTGCCAAGCTCCATCCCGTGCATGATTTTGTCGACTTTGTCGATGACTAATCCAACAATCTGAATCTTGGGATGAGACAAAATTTGTTCCACTTTGGTCAGGTCTTTCTCATCACGCAGTCCCTTTTCGTAGGCAATAGCCACGCTGGATAAGCCTCGACCCAGCCAGAATTGTTCCCAATAGGTTGCTTCCTTGTAAGTACTGTAAATTGTTTCTGGAAAGTAAATGGGGAGTTTCCCGGCAAAGATGGATTGTCGTGAAACGGGGGTGATGCTGGGTAACCAACTAAACGTAGCCTCTTCCTGGAATTTTAGATTAGGGCGTTGTTGGATCAACGCATCACGGAGAATAAGCCACTGATCCAGAGCCAGACCATCCACCACCAATAAGGCCACCTTGGCTTTGTGGCCGGGGCTTATCTGGTCGCCGTTTTCTAGATGCCGGGCCAGCACACGCGGTACGTGATGGACCATCACTGCGGTCAGGGCCGACTGATTATACAGGCCACCATACCGCTGTTGGACCCAAACCAAGAATCTTTGATCGACCTTTTGTTGTAAAGCCTGAAACTGTTTTTCTTGTTCAGACGGGGACGCCAATTTAGTTTGATGCCACAACACGATCAACTCAGCCCAGCGATAGGCAAAAGCAAGCCACTCTTGATATTTAGCCTCTGAAGTCGGTACGGTCTCATCAATTGTTTTGAGCAGACGGGTCAGACGATGTAGGTGGTCAGCTTTTGAGTCAAGGTGAAGCCCAACTTTAAACAACAGCCTGGGTAATAAATGAGCTTTGGCATAAGAGATAGGACGCAGCATGCCCTCCAGAAACAGATTGTCGATGTAAACCCAAACATCGTTGTGATCAAAGGGGAGCAAAGTTGGGCCAGGATAACTCAAGTAAACTTCGGCTGAGTCGCGAATAATTTGACCTGCGACTTGAAATTCCAAGAATAAGGGCCACCTTTCCTGGAGAAAACTAAAAAACGCCTCACGATTTGGCACAATTTCCTCCAGAGGCCAGTCAGTGAACTGCTGATTTTGGCGAAGCATTTGGATAAGCCATTGATCCAGCAGTTCTGGAATACGTTGTTTTTGATAATGCCGGCGTAACAGCACCCGTAACAGATCTGTGTCCTGCTTAATAAAGTCCGGATCTATTTTGAATACGTATCGTAGCACAAAATCACAGGTGGCTTTGTAACCCAATTGTCCGGGGCAGTATTGGATTTGGGACTGATACAATGCATCAAGGTCACTCCGATCTAAGGCGCTGACCACCCGGTCGTCCAGGTGGGGGAATAGATCAATCAAGCTGAAGGAAAGTTGACGTCCAGTCCACCACACGTCGAAGGGTAACGTGCGTAATTCAGGCTTAGCTACGGGCATAATCACGACTAGATTAATCGGTTCTCCCTGATCCCAGTGAGTCCGGCACCTGGTTTCATAGGCATAACGCAGGGCAATGCTGTTCTCAAAAAATAAAATATCGTAGCCTCGTTCCCGCAGCGTTTGCAGGACAACTTCTTCCGAAACCAAGCTATCCGGATCGGCTACTAGCGTTAAACGAGCCATTTGGGGCGGAAACTCTTTTAGGATTTGATCACGCCAGTTCACGGACTATCCTCAATGCCTAAAAATGATTTGACCAAGCCCCAGTTATCAAGATGCTGATCGGAAAGCCGCCATCAAAATCTGTGGCGTAACGGCTTTTAACTTGAATGCGACACGACCGGTTTTTTTCGGGATTGGTGGCAATAATATCAAGCCTGGCCATTATAGCCTCCTTCCACATAAATAACCATCAGAGGGGCTAACTCAGGGCTGATCCTGGTTCGTTGTTCTAACTGATCACGCCAGGATTTTTCTTCCTGTGCCAGCCGGGCTAAACGATAAGCCCGAACTTCAGGCAAGCCGATTCGCTCGATCACTTGCCGGCGAACGGAAAAGGCATGCGCTTTTTTCTCCTGTTCCTGGCTCAACCGTTCCCGGTGGGTCTGAATCAGTGCTTCGTAAATGGCTTGTCCTTGCCTTTCGGCGGCAGCTTGAATACGGGGCATAACCTCGGTGCCGTCCAGATAGTCATGAACGTCAACCTCAGTCGAAAGCAGTTGGTCCCAAATGAAACGGGCCGTGGGTAGAAACACCCGTCCGTCTTTTTCTCGTAAGAAGAGGGGCATCATTTGCTGCTGGCTCCAATCGACAGTCTGGAGTCCGATCCGCCACAGTGACCAGAAACCACGCACATTTTCCGGCAGGGCGGACAAGTTGACACAGGGAATCGGTTGCCCTACGGCAAAATGGGGTAAACGAGTAACCAAGTCCCGCAGGTGGTGATCTTCCAGGGTGAGGTGACGCGCCGTTGGACTGGTCTCTGCCGCATCGGTGGTAAACACAACGTCCTTTATTTGTTCACCACCGGGCCAGGTCAGGTGCCAGACCCGACCATCTCGTTCAGCCTGACCCCCGTGCGCAGCCAGGTAACTGAGGGTCATCCGCTCCAACCAGTGAGGCAGGGGATGATCCAGAACGTGCCGGGCGGCTTCAGGATCAAGCATCTGTTCTGAGGTCGTGACCAGGGCTTGCTCTCGACCAAGCCGGGCTTGTTCCTGGACTTCATGGATGACCGTCTCGGCTTTGGCCGCCAAATTCTCCGGGTTGCGGATGGCCTCAAGATATAGCTCGTCGAACAGTTGCTCGGCCTGAACCGAGTCAAGAACGTCGCTGGTTTTGTCTACCCCAAACTCTTTCAAAATAATCTTCAGCTTTTCGGCCAGGACCTCCTGAACCCGGTGTTCGACCGTGCCCTCAAGGACAAAATTAAAGGCTCGCACCGCATAGGACTGGCCAATTCGGTCCACCCGGCCAATCCGCTGCTCCAGGCGCATTGGGTTCCAGGGGATATCATAATTGATGACCACGTGACAAAATTGCAGGTTCAGCCCCTCGCCCCCGGCATCGGTGGAGATCAACACGCGAGCCTCGTTGGCGAACTGGGTCTGCACTTGTTTACGCTCCTCAATGTCCATTGAACCGTTCAGGCAGACCGCCTTGATGCCGCGCTGGGTCAGAAATTCGTACAGCATGGCCTGGGTTGGGACAAACTCGGTGAAGATGAGGAGTTTAAGGTTCGGATCGGTTTCTTCCTGCTGTAAGCGATAGAGCCACTCCAACAGGGCTTCTGCTTTGGCATCCGGCCCACTGGCTTCGGTCCGTTGGGCCGCTTCCAGGAGGAGTTCAACCTCGGCCCGTTCGTTTTTGAGGGCGGCCAGTTGGTTTTTGAGGAAGAAATCAAGCTGATCCTGGCCATCCAAATCGGCCCAGGTTTCGTCTTCAATCAGGGGCATAAAGCTCAACTGCTCAACCGGCGCCCGCAGTACCTCCAACCGCCGTTCCAGCGTGGTGCGGATGGCCCGGGTAGAGGAGGTGACCAACCGCTGCATTAGGACCATGAGAAAGCCGAGGTAATTCTTTTTCTCGCGTAGGGCCTGGTTGTAGCCTTCGCGTACGTAGGCGGTGACGGCTTCATACAACAGACGCTGTTGGCGGTGACGACTGGTCCAGGCAATCGCCTCCAGCCGGGTGTGGCGCGGCTTAAAGAGGGGCCGGCCCTGGGCATCAATGGTCTGACGTTTTTCGGCGCGGATGACGTAGGGCTGCACCCGGGTCCGAGTAACGCTGCCCAGATCGGGGAAATTATCCGGATCGAGCAGGGAAATAAGGCGGTGAAAGGCATCGGTTTTGCCCTGGTGGGGCGTGGCCGAGAGTAGCAACAGGTAAGGAGTCACCTGGGCCAGGGCCTCACCCAGGCGATAGCGAGCGACCTGATCGGTGCTGCCGCCCAGCCGGTGGGCCTCATCAAACACCACCAGGTCCCAGCCGGCTGTAATCAGATCTTCAAAACGCTCCCGATTATAGGCGGCCACCTGCTCTCGGGACCAGCCCCGGCGTTTGTCCAGCGGTTTGACCGGGTCGAGCGGGCAGACGAGCTGGTCGTAAGCCTGCCACAGGTTTCGCTCGGGGTCGGGGGCAAAGCGGTGATAGACGCCAAAATCGCCGGGGATCAGTAGTTGAAAATCTTCGTCAAAGTGGGTTTTGAGTTCGGCCACCCACTGGGTGATCAATCCTTTAGGCGCAATGACCAAAATGCGCCGGATCAACCCCCGCAGTTTCAGTTCGCGCATAATCAGCCCGGCCTCAATGGTTTTGCCCAGGCCCACCTCGTCGGCCAACAGATAACGGACCCGGTCACCAGCGGTGGCCCGCTGCAAGGCCCGAATTTGGTGGGGTAGGGGGATAACGGAAGCGGTCAACGGAGCCAACAGGACATTAGGCTGGGTCAAAGTGTCGGCTACACGGGCGGCAGTAGCCACGTAGGCCAGGTGCTGGGGGGAAGGGCGTTGAGCAATGGCAGGGGCTTGTAAGTCGTCAACACGAACGCGAACTACCTGTTCTCGGTCCGGCAGCCAAAGTTTGACCAAGATTTCGTCCCACAAAGTTTGGATTTCGACCACTTGGCCGGTTTGATCGTGTTCTGGACTGTAGAACCAGTCACCAACTTTCATCTTATACCTAGATCATTTGTGTGTTGCTCGTTGCCTGGCCAGTTCAACCAGGTGAGGTTTCAGCCGGTAGTGAGCCTCTTGCTGGTCAATCAATTGTTGCATAGCCAGGTAATCACAGCATTGTTGTAATTCTTTGCTCCGGTAGCCGGTGGCGGAACACAACTCACCAAAAGACATCCCTTCGAGGGAGGCCGATAGAACGCTGAGTATCTGGGCCTGCGCTGCGGTGAGCTTAACTCCCAGGTGTTGCTGCCAGAAGGCGTCAGGCACGACTTTCAACGGACGGGAGTCGAGAACAATGCGGAAACGATTGTTAGCCTCGTCGGAGTTGACCACAATGGGCTGGCGGCGATCATTGCGCCATAAGCGATGGGCCTCCCGCAGACCGGAACCGGCCAACTCGGCAAAGCCAATCAGCTTCAGGGCGCGGGCGACCAGAGGATTGCGGGCCGTACTGGTACCGCCATCCATTAATTCCTCTTCGGATACCAACGAGGCCCCGGCATTGACCATTGTAGTGCGGTGGGGCTCTAGTTCGATCTGGGCCACGGTGCGTTGATCGGTGTAATCTTGGTGAATGATCAGGTTGATCAGTGCCTCTCGCACCGCCACGTAATCGACAGAGCCGACCGGATTTTGAAAGTCATCTACCGATAGCTCTTTGATCATTGGATTGTGTTTGCCGATAAAATCAATCGCTTGGCGCAGAGAGACCAGCAGGTTATCGGCAATCTCCTGCCGTTCGTCCCAGCGCTTCTCGGTAGATTGCCGGATCCGCAGATCAAGCACATCGCGTCCGATTTCCCGCCGAATAGCCGTCCAATCCCGGCCAAACAAGAGCCTCAGTTGACGCATCTCGTCCGGGGTGACTTCACCACGGCCATCCAGCAGCCGCTCGCGGATTAGTTTGACCGGCTCGGGCTCCTCTGCTTTCGTCCGGTTCCGCAAGATGTTGGCGTACCAATTGATGGTCTTTTGGTCAAATGTTTCCCAGCGAATAACCTGCGTAACGCCTTTAGTGCCGGTCAGGATGGCCTCGCGTTGTTCTAGCCACTCTTCCAGAAAACTGCGCCCGTCATAGAGTGTGACCGATTCCAGTGATCTGAGTTCGCCCTGGAGCAAAACGCGGAGGGATTGGGTATCGGGTGGCTGACTGGGCTGTTCAGCTTGGGTAAGAGAGCTATATTTCAGGTAATCATTCGTACAATGCAAAAAATAAATTCCCTTGGCTGCCCGCTTGAATTCTAAACCCCACAGGAGCATCGGATGCAGCCGCAACACACCATTCCTGGTGCCCACATAAAGTTGATCTTTTTCGGCAAAGGGACCGGAAATAGCTATCTGGTCCGGTGGTGGTTCACTCTGTTCGCCCATCAGCAGCAGCCGCACCATATACAGTACCTTATTCTTAAAGTCGTACCGCTCTACCAGAAATAAGGGCAAAGTACAGATGGGTTCGATCCATCCTAACATCTCTTCAAGCAATGCCAGGAGATTTTTCTGCTTCAAGATATGAGTTGCCTGCGTTTCTTGCAGTCCTTTCAAATCGTGGCCTAGCTCGTTACGAACCTTCAAGAGGGTAATTAAATGCGCTTCCGCTGGGTTTTTCTTTTTCCTGAAACTCTGTGACAGCGGAATCTGTAAAGGGTGTTTGGTGGTCAATTTTGTGACTCCCTGCACTACCGAGAGAAAGTCACCAAAGGCAAGATCGCCTGCAAAACCTTCAAAGGCAGGCGGTGGCTCAACTGCTGCGTCTTCTCTGGCTGCAAAAGAAGCGATTGCCAACGCAGCCAGATAACGGGTGGTTACCTCGGCGCAACGCAGAATTTGATCTAGTTGCTCCGTATCTGAACGAGCCCGTAATACGCGGCCATAAGCATAGGCAATCGGTTGAGGGTAGGTTTGTAATACATTAGTTAGCATAGGTCACCTTCCAAAAGTAATATTTTGTTGGAATGTTCCTCAATGAAAAACTAAGCATTCATACGTACGACTGCCTGATCATGCCAAAACAGCAACTTGGGATACTCTAATAACACCTCATCAGGGATATTCGTAGTCACTGTGATGATGGTTTGATAATCTTCTTCCCGAAAGGCTTTCTCGCAACCAACCTGTACGACCTCTAAACGAAAACTCTTGGGCGATTTTTGTATCAACTGAACATACTCCTTAAACTCTTTGAGCAAAATCTCCTCTTTCAGGCTTTCCAAATTTTTAGCTTCATTTGAATCTGGAAGATACCAGCGCCCTTTGGCTATAGCTCGAAGACTGGCATCGGCAATTTTGCGAGTCTGCTCTCTTGTTTGATGGCTATACTCAATACGCTGACACAGCCAGTTCCAAATCTGCTCCGGGATGGGACCCTGACCGTCATAGCAGAGAAAATTTTGCTCCAACAGTTCATCCAGTTCCAAGGGTTTGTCATACTTGGGCCAGACCAAGGGTTCCCCCAGGTTTGAACGGATTTCCTGAGAAGTTTGGGGCTTTTTAGTCAGTTGGGACTGCAACCAGTGAATTACCTGGGTTTCGTCAATAAAACTCGGTTTGACTGGCCGCACTCTCTTGACCCTCATTCGTTTCTGATCATATTCAGCCACCTGGTCGGACAGGAAATACATCTCATCGCGGGCCGGAAAACGCTGTTCTAAACCAGCAAAAAACTCGACTACTGAAATTGGAACCATAACACCACGTTGCTTATGGAAGGTAACCATACGCTCGAATAGAGCATAATCCAGTCGCTCGTCAATAATTTCGACCCAACCATCTTCTGCCTGTATAAAGACAGGCAGTTGCCGTAAATGCGCTTCAACAAAATCCCAAACTCCGGCCTCCATCCCCCCGTGTAGAGCGAAGCGTTCGTCCAGGCGATGAGTGGGTTTGTAAGCTGAAATAACTAAATCTTGCCTTACAGCACTGCTGCTAATCTTACGATATGATTTTTGCTTTTTGTCCAGCGTGTATACGCCAGCAACAATAAAACCCGCGTAAAAAATCACTTCTTGGATAACTTTCCAAATGTGAGCACTAGAACTACGGAAAACAATAGTGATCCAACGCCCAGACTTCAACACCCGATAATATTCTTTAAAGCAGCGCTGCATTGCGTTTTGGTAATCGAGTAACTCTTTTACCCTGGCCTTATCAACAATGGCTTCGGCTTCAGCATTCGTCCAGACTTTGTACCAGGACTCCACCAAAAAATTGAGATCTGAATAGTAAATGTAATCGGCCACGGGCGGATCGGTAAAGATGTAATCTATGTGATTGTCGGGGATCAAGGAAAGATTGCCCGAGTCACCCGTACCGATCATGGTGTTGCCTGGAAGAGGACGGTAATCAGAAGAAACGTGAGATAGTCTCCTGGCGGCGATCTTATAGACCGTAAAAGGGTTTGTTTCGCTCACAAGTGGGGGAAGATAATAAAGGCCAGAAAAGACAGCAGAGGAACCACGTGGGGAATAACGGTTCTGCAGGGAGAGCCGCACCAGGTGGTTATCAAACCAGAACACCAACATATGACGCAGGCGAACATTATCAACAGCTCTGATTTTTTGCCACAAAACGCCCAGAGTATAGGCTGCTCTGGGTAGATAGAGATGATGAAGGTGAGTGATGTGGAGGGTGTCAATACGTGCTTGCTGGTGGGTCAGATGCATAAAGGGTATTTCGTTGGCAGGCAACTCAGGCCAGGAGGAGAGGTTCTCGATTTTTCTGAGCGTGGTCAGGTCATTTTCGTCTACCTGTTTCTCAAATCTGTCTCTATTTATCGTGTAGTTGATGAGGACGGGTTGCCGTTTAAGACGCTTTATTGATTTGCCCAGTACCGGGTCAAAATCCGCTTCGAAAATTCTTTCCAGTTCTCGCCTGGTAAGTTCTGTCTGGCAGTGAGGGCAGGCAAAACTCCGTCTAATTCGTTTCGCCTGGTTGTCCAGGGCCTGATCAAAGAAATTGATTTCTCCCCCACATTTAGAACAGGAAAATATCTCGCTCCAAACGGTGTGGTTGATCTGACCTTTGGTTCTGCCATCGGTATGCAGTGTGTCATACATCCAACCCAGTTCTTGTTTTGTCTCTTCCAGAATGCGATTGGCTTCTCGGACAAACGCTTCGACCGCAAAAGGAAGATTGTAATTTGCCGAGATAAAGCCGGCAGTCGGACTCAAGTCGTTTAGAACGACTCGTCGTGCGCCCCATTGTGTAGGTTTACCCTCCACCTCCCATTCCTTTTCTAAAGTTTGTTTGAACCGTTCCGGTGGCTGAGCACAGACTTGGGCGGCCACACCAACCATACCAGAGCCAGAAAAACCATCCAGAATCACATCTCC
Source organism: Anaerolineae bacterium (assembly GCA_034409055.1). Taxonomy (GTDB): domain Bacteria; phylum Chloroflexota; class Anaerolineae; order 4572-78; family J111; genus DAOUMU01. The sequence continues at coordinate 1,257 of DAOUMU010000183.1, read as the reverse complement.
GGGATCGGTATAGTGCAGAATGGCCTGCATAATGGCATGATGGGGCAACTTTGTGGCATAACGGTGAGCGTTGTAAATAGGGTCTGATCTACCTTCGCTAACATCAAGCGTTAGAGGCTCACGCTGGTATTGATCATTCACTGGATCAAAAGGTTTGCCATAATGGCTGATGAATTCGGCCAGGAAAGGATTAGGACAAGCCGTATAATAGGGCGGGCCGGACAGGGCCAGGATGTCTTCGTCGGAACCGATAGGGAAACCTTCAATTTGACGAAACGCCGGGTCTTTCAGCTTTTCCCGCAGCTTTTCGGTAAAATAAGCCCGGCGGGCCTCGTCGTTCTCAAAGGTCAGGCCCAGGCACTCGACCGGCCTCTGGGACTGCCTAGACTCGTCTTGAAACAAAGACGCTTGTAAGGGATTAGTCATATATGGTTCCCTGCACGCACTATGATGATTACATCTCCATCCGGGTAACGGCCTGGTCGTACCACATTAATAATTTTGGGTCTTCTTGCAGCACTTTTTCTGGAATCTTCTCAGCCACCAGGATAATAGTGGCATAATCTCGGTCCTGCCAGGCTTTCTTGAAACCGGCCCGCATTGCCTCCAACCGGAAGACCTTGAGTCGCTTTTGTTTCGACTCCCGGTACTCTTCAAACTCTTTGAGCAGGGCCTTTTCCCGCAGCTTTTCCAGGTCGCCAGCTTTGGTGGGGTCTGGCACATACCAGCGATCTTTGGCCTTGTTACGTAGGGTAGCGTTGGCCGCTTCGCGAGTTTGGCCCTCCATCTCCTCGCGATTGGTGGAACTTTTTTGGAGCCAACTCCAGATCTGCTCCGGAATTGGTCCTTGCCCCTCGTAGACCAGATAGTTTTGCTCAAGCATTTCAGTTAGTTCCAACGATTTTTCATACTTTTCCCAGGCTTTGACTTCCCGCATGAATTGGGGCTGGAGTTCCTGGAAGGTTTGCGGTTTTTTGGTGAGTTGTTGCTTGAGCCACTGGATGGCACTCGACTCGTCGGTGACAAAAAGCTGAAGTTGCAACACTTCTTTGACAGTCATCCGTTTCTGGTCATATTCGGCCACCTGGTCCGGCAGGAAGTACATTTCGTCTCGTTTGGGGAAGCGTTGCTCTAGCAGGCTGTCGGAGAAGTCGCTTTGTAGCGGCATAAAACCCGTCATTGCGGCCACAAGTCATTATATCTGGGCAAAAAACGGTGGTAGCGGACTTTCTGGAGCCGGTAAAGCGTCCATTCTCA
>DAOUMU010000182.1:0-10955 GCA_034409055.1 Anaerolineae bacterium | reverse complement strand
GGCGACCTGAACACGAAAACCGCCACCTTCCAACTCGAGGCCGGCGAGACGGTCAAGTGTACCTTCACCAACACCAGGCTGGGCACGCTCATCGTCGAGAAGCAGACTATCCCTGATGGTGCGTCCGACAGCTTCAGCTTCAGCGGGGACGCCACCGGAAGCATTGCGGACGGCGGGCAGATTGTGGTGTCCGACTTGCCGCCGGGAACCTACACCTCCCAGGAAATCGTGCCTGCGGGCTGGAGCCTGACCGGTATTACCTGTGACGACGGCAACAGCAGTGGCGACCTGAACACGAAAACCGCCACCTTCCAACTCGAGGCCGGCGAGACGGTCAAGTGTACCTTCACCAACACCAGGCTGGGCACGCTCATCGTCGAGAAGCAGACCAATCCTGATGGTGCATCTGACAGCTTCAGCTTCAGCGGGGATGCCGCCGGAAGCATTGCGGACGGTGGGCAGATTGTGGTGTCCGACTTGCCGCCGGGAACCTACGCCTCCCAGGAAACCGTGCCTGCGGGCTGGAGCCTGACCGGTATTACCTGTGACGACGGCAACAGCAGCGGCGACCTGAACACGAAAACCGCCACCTTCCAACTCGAGGCCGGTGAGACGGTCAAGTGTACCTTCACCAACACCAGGTTATACAAATATTATTTTCCGTATTTGGCCAAAGAGTAGAGATGCAGGAACTTGTTTTGAAAAAGTTAGAATCTAACTTTTTTTCACCAGTATATTGGTAAGTCACCCGGTGTCGAACTTAAGCATTCAAACCAAATTTCTCAAATCCTAACTGTTTTCTAAGGATATTCATATAACTTTTCTATTAATAGGTGGTATAAAGTTAAAATGGAGAAAAAAATCAGGATCTGATTGGTGTTCTAAAAAAATATAGGCCAGTCATCCGCCTGACTGGCCTGGGACAGGAGGCATGCGGCCCAGCCACCGTCACGCTGGTCACGTTCGGTGGTGGCAGGCCGATTGAGGGAATTCGCCTGGCTTCTTTTGGCGGTGGATTCCCCTGCCTGTTTTGATTCTACCTGATCTGAGGGTGATTGTCAATAGGACTGCCAGTCAGCAGTGAACAGTCATCAGTTCAACTGTTCACTGACCACTGCTAACTGTTTACTGTTTTCGAAGGAGGTGAGGAACCGTAACCGAAAAGCTGAATCGTGTTGGGTTGCCGTTTGACCTGACCGGGCTATCGAAAAGGGCTGGTTGGCCGAGCGACACCAGGATAAACATTGTTTCTACTAGCAAAGGAGAGATTAGTTAGTTTCTGGTGCAGAGCGTAGGTAAGGCACCCCTATGCCTTGCCGCTGACGCATAGGGATGCGCCAACTACAGTTTTGCACCGGCTGGTTAACTGCTCAAAGAGGAGAATGAAAAATGAAACACAACCGGAGTATGATTAAAGGAAAACTGATACCAAGATTGCCCTTATTGTTCGTAATTGTCTTGGGAGTTGGGTTACTGCTCAGCCTGGGACCGGTGCCAGTGGCGCAGGCGGCCACTACCTGGTACGTGGACGACGACAACTGCCCCGGATCAGGTGACGGGTCGTCCGGTAACCCGTTCTGCACCATCCAGGAGGCCGTCACTGCTGCTAGCAGCGGCGACACCATCAACGTGGCGGCGGGAACGTATGCCGAAGGGATCACGCTAACGCCGGGAACGGATCTGACCATCGTCGGCGCGGGACGTGATGTAGTTACCTGGATTTGTCCAAGTGGTGGCTATTGCATCGACGGTAGCATGAGCGGTTACACCGGCAGTATGAATTACGAAATTTCCGGCTTCACCTTCAACGTTAGAAGCGATCCGAACGCCACATGGGGCGCGGGTATCGGCATCCGCAGAGCTCAAAACGGCCCCCTGAATTTGAGCATCCACGACAATCGTTTTATCGAGGATCGTGCCTCCGGGGATGATACCCACTGGGGTACTTCTATGTTGTTGTGTCACAACCGGTTTGCCGGCCGAGACGGTTCGGGCAACCCTGCGGTCCGTGTGTACAACAATATTGACGAGACCGTGGGCGGCATGACGATGTCCAACAGCCAGGCATACGATATCTACGACAATGTTTTTGACGGGGCCAGCGATGCCATCTACAACGGGCACGGCTGTCCTGATACCACCGGCCAGACCTTCGGCGATCATCACATCTACCGCAACGTCTTCAAGAATGCGAGTGACGCCTTGCACCCTGGTGGGCTGACGCCGGCCATTGACTGGCAGTATTATGGTGGCGGTGGCGGGACACATCTGCCCAGCATTATCGAAGAGAATCTGTTCGAAGATAATGATACGGCCATCAGGTTTGTCATGGATACGGATATGACCTATCCCGCCCACGTTGTTAGAAACAACAGCTTCGTCAACAATGGCCTGGCCATCAGAGTTGACGGAGATTATGCTTCGACACTTAATGCCTCCGGCAACTGGTGGGGTACTAACGATCCGGCCGGCGTCGCTGCGGCCGTGAGTGGCAGCGTAGACTATACCCCCTGGCTGGCCAGCGGTACGGATACCTCCGGTGATTCCGGCTTCCAGGGCGACTTCTCCGAGTTGTGGGTTGATGACGACAGCCCACAGACAGGCTCAACGGGCCGTGTCCAGGAAGGTGTCAACCTGGTATCCGGCAGCATCGTCAACGTAGCGGCGGGAACGTACAACGAGCGCGTGACGATAAACAAGTCCGTAGACCTTCGCGGGGCGCAGTATGGCGTGGATCCGGCTCCGTCTGGGGCGAGAACAAATCCGGCCAACGAATCAATCATCACCGAAGCCGGGCTGTCCACGCCAAACCCCGACGTCCTCGTCGAGATTCCCAGTGGCATCACGGACGTGACCATAGATGGGTTTACCCTCAATGGCGACCCAACCAACACCACGGCCGACACCTCAACTGTGCGCGCCTGGGATGATAACACCAACATCAGCAACAATATCATTGATGGCATGTATGCCGTTCTGTATAAAGGCAACGACAACCTCAACGTGCACCAAAACCGCATGACTGTCAACAAGCTTGGCGTGACCGTTCAGCCCAATCCAGCCAGCAACGTAACAATCTCCGACAACGTAATCAGCCTCGGCTCAAGTCCTGTCGGTGACGAATCTGCCACTTATATGACCTCCTGCGATCAGTGCAATGTGACCGGGAATACTGCCACCGGTTTTGTCAACGGTAGAGGCACGGGTGGTAGCAACCTGACCAATTTGACGGTGTCTGGAAATACGTTTACCGGGAACAAAGATGCCGTTTCCATCTGGGGCAACTCCACGTTCATCGCCGTCAGTGACAATGATCTGAGCAGTTCGCTGCGCTATGGCATAAACATCAAAGGTCAGGATGTGACCATCGAAGACAACCTGATTACCAGCAACGGCGATATTGGCATCAACATCGATCGTCACGTAATCAATACGGAACGGGTTGCGATTCACTGCAACATCATCAGTGAAAACACGAATTACGGGGTCAAGGTCAATACAGCAAATGTGACCGAGATAATCGACGGCGAGGACAACTGGTGGGGCGATGCCAGCGGGCCGCTGGACAACTCCGACGACACGGCAACGGGCGGCCTCTACAATCCCACTGGCCTGGGAGACGAGGTCACCGACAACGTAGACTATGACCCCTGGGCGATTTCCACGCCCCCCTGCGAACCGACCGCCATCAGCCTGGCCTCCTTCACCGCCGAGGCCAACGATGGCCGGGTCATGCTGATCTGGGAGACCGGCACCGAAATCGACAACGCCGGTTTCAACCTCTACCGGGCCGCCTCGCCAGATGGGCCATGGCGCAAGATCAACAGTATGCTCATCGCGGCTGAGGGGGATGCGATTTCGGGGGCCAGCTACACCTTTGCCGATACGCCCGGTCGCGGCACCTTCTACTACCAGTTGGAGGACGTGGATTACTTCGGCGTCAGTACCCTGCACGCCCCGGTCAAGGCCGAGATGGGCGCGGCGGTGCGCGCCCCGTGGTTCCGGCCGACTATGCCGCAGTTCTAAATCACCCGTAGCCGAGGCTGGCGGGTCGGGCATAGGGATGCCCGGCCTACGGGATGCCCGGCCTACGGCAAATTAGAGCGTGGCTCTAGACGGTACGTAGCCGGGGTATCCCCATGCCTCGGCGGGTCGGGCATAGGGATGCCCGGTCTACGGGATGCCCTCTAGACGGCACGTAGCCGGGGCATCCCCATGCCCCGGCGGGTCGGGCAGAAAAAAGTTAGAGGTTTTTAGGTCGATTCAAACCAAATTCCTATTAAATTCAAATTGAATTTAAATCTATAGCTGTTACAATGCTATCATAACCTAACGCAAAACTATTCATCATAACTAATCAATAAAGGAGTTAAAAAATGGAAGACAAGAAACTATTTGTAGAAGAGCAGGAACTGCCCGTGTACGAACCGCCCCAGGTCATCACCTATACCGACGAGGAGATCCTCGAGGAGTTGGGCCCGGCCCAGGCTGTTTATGGGGGCGTTAATCCGTAAGGCAATTTAGGACGAAGGGGTAAATAACAAAAAAAAGGGTCAGGTGTGGCTTTGCCCACCGGACCCTTTTTTACGTATTCTAACTATTTTCTTATTAATCTCACATTTTGCACCTATAATTCTGTGTTAGAGTAACGAGTGTCGTTAGCACGTGAACGTGCTAAAATCCTGAGTATTGTTGTAAAAATATGACAACGAATGATAACTTTTCACCGGAATTGATCACCCACCAACTGAGGTTGCGCTTTTTTGACCTGGAAGTCAACATCGAATCAGATTCCGGCGCTTATATCAACCTCTTTACCCAGATGTATCGTCGCTTCCGGGTGAATGGAAGCCCGGCCCCGAGTCAGTCGCCACTGGAGTTCACCGTCCTGACCCAACCGGATAATCCCTGGGGAGAACCGGTTATGATTCTGGATGGGGAGATGTGGCCCATGGATGAGGCCGGCTTCGGGCAGGGATACGTTTACGACAGTATCCTCAGCACCATTGTGGCCGGGGTGCGGAGCCATTTTCTGATCCACGCCGGGGTGGTGGCCTGGCACGATCAAGGGGTCATCCTGGCCGCCGATTCCTGTCACGGCAAGACGACCCTGGTTTTGGAACTGGTGCGGCGCGGCTTCAAGTTCCTGTCTGACGAAATGGCTGCTCTGGGCCGGGCCGACCGGCGGGCACATCCCTTTCCCCGCAGTTTGAGGCTGCGGCCGAACAGCTTGAAACTGGCCGGCTTCCCCGGTCCAGCCGAGGGGGCAGCCGAGTGGATGGGTAAATTGCTCCTGGATATCGACCAGGTTCAGCCGGGCAGCATAGGTCAAGCGGCCGCCATCGAGCAGGTCATCATCTTGCAAGACCCGGCCGCGCCGCAGGAACAGATAGCAGATGGCTCTGGACGGGAATTGAGTATCCTGGTCAATCGCCTGGACGAGCGCCTGTTGGCTGCGGTTGGCCAACTGGAGGGGGTGAGCCAGGTCCGGCCCGACGTCGAGCGCGGCTACCCGACCATTCGCTGCCGGGCCGTCCACCGCATGGCCGCACTGTCCCAGATCGAAGCCTTGTGCCAGGAGCAGCGGGTCTTGATCTTAGATATCAGCAAAAGAGCCGAGACACGGCCCACCTTTGACGCGCCGGCCCGTCTGGAAGCCATCCCCACGAGCCAGGCCGTGGTGGAACTCTTGCGGCGGTTTCAGGGCGGGCATAAATCAGCCCTGTTGCAAGCTGAATTTGGGGGTAGCTCCACCCGCTTGTTTGTGGAGCTGATGAGCCTTATCAGCCAGGCCCGCTGCCATCAACTCTTTGTCGGTCCGCTGCATGAATCGGCCGATTTAGTGTGTGGCCTGGTTGGTAAATTATAAGGTGAGGCGCAGGGAAAGATGCTGCGAAAGGAAGGTAATCGGACATGAAGCTCAAATACTTACTCGTCGCTCTCGTGAGTGTCTTTCTAATTTTAAGCAGTGGTTCGATGCTCCCGGCTACGGCCCAGGCCCCGCTGGACGGTGAACTGAAGTTAATATCTGCTGGCGGCCAGGAAGCGGTCCTGGAATTGACCGTACCCGATTTTCAAGTTGAGACGATAGACCACGAGGGGCAAACGTATCAACAATTTGTGATTCCCAGGATGGCCCAGACCCACCAGCCGGGCGACCCCCAGGTACCGGTGCGCAGCGCGTTCCTGGGCGTATCCTCCACCGAGGGGGTTTCCGTAGAAGTGATAGCAGCCGATTACGAGACCCTGAGTGGCTACCGGCTTTACCCTGCCCCGACTCTCAAGTTGATTGGCCAGGATATCATTGAGCCTTCGGACATCGAGCAGGTGGCGACAGTTTTTACCCTCAACCAAAATCGCTACGCGGCCGATGCCTTCTATCCGGGCGAGCTGGCCGAAATCGGCAAGACCGGCGCCCTACGGGACCAGGCCGTGGCCTCGGTTCTACTCTACCCGGTCCAGTATAACCCGGCCCGTGACGAGGTGCGGCTTTACCGGCGGCTTGTGGTCCAGGTGACCTGGTCGACCGCGCCCTCTTTGCAGGCGGCCGGCCAAACCCGCCGGGCCAGCCCGACTTACGAAAAAGTGCTGCGAAATACGCTGCTGAACTACAGCAGTTTAGACCGGTCGGCGGCTATGAAGCCAGCCCCCTTATTCGACGCTGGCGCAATAAGCGCTGCCAGCGGTACCAGCACGAATGCACTCAAGGTCGGGGTCACAGAAGATGGTATTTATCGACTCAACCCCGGTGACCTGAGCGGCAATGGGTTTAACCTGAGCGGCGTCAGCCTGAGTAATATCAAGCTGGAAAATCAAGGCGCTGAAATTCCCATCTACATGCATGATGATAACAGCAACGATGCCTTTGATGGCAGTGATTATATCCTCTTTTATGGCACGGCCATCACCGATGTTTATACTACCAAGAACATTTACTGGCTGGAGGAAGGCAGCAGTGCGGGCGCACGGATGAGTGAGCAGTCTGTGCCTCCCGGCAGCGCCACCTTAGCCACAGCATTTCCGACCACCCTGCACGCCGAGGAAGACACCTCCTACTGGGTGGTTATGCCCAACGGCGCGGGTCAGGACCATTGGTTTTGGGGAGACAGGATCAGTCCGGCCACCAGTGGTTTGCCGACCTTCCGAGACTATTCGCTGACCTTGAATAACATCTCCTCCAGTACGGCCACCGTGCGGGTCCGGCTGAAGGGATACACTGGCCTCGGCCATGTGACCCGAATTTATCTCAACGGCTCCCAGATCGACGAGCAATCGTGGAGTGGTCAGAATATTTTTACCCATGAGGTCAGTGCTAATTACCTCCAGAACGGGCTCAATACCGTGCGGGTAGAAGCCCGTGACTCTGGTGACGCTCTGCCGCATCAGGTCTTCGTCAATTGGATCGAGATTGATTACCAGGATACCTATGTGGCCGAGAATGATGAACTCCTTTTCGGTGCCCCGTCGGCCGGCCCCCACAAATTTAGTGTGACCGGCTTTAGCAGCAGTGACATCCGGGTTTTCGACGTGACCAATCCGGCGAGCGTGGCCGTCCTGACCGATACGACGGTTGCCGCCGACGGTGGTTATTACAAAGTGCAGTTCGAGGATACCCCCGGCACAGACACGCGCTATCTGGCTGCCCTGACGACGGCCCAGTCACCGGCCAGCATCGAGCTGGATGAACCGTCTGACCTGAAAGGCGCTAACAACGGCCACTACATCATCATCACCCACGAGGATTTCTACAGCAGCGCCCAGACGCTGGCGACCCACCGGGCCAGTGCGGCCACGGTCAAGGTCGAGGATATTTACGATGAGTTCAACTATGGTATCTTCAACCCCCAGGCTATCCGCGATTTTATCTCTTACGCGGACACCAACTGGGGCGGAGATCCGGCCTACATCTTGCTCCTGGGCGGGGCCAGCTACGACTACCGGGATCTCCTGGGTTTGAGCAGGGCCAACTTTGTGCCTACCCAGATGGTGGAGACAGTTGAATTGGGACAGACACCCTCCGACAACTGGTTTGTCAGTACGGATGATGATATCCTGCCCTATATGTTTATCGGCCGGCTGACGGCCCAGAGCAGCGCGGAGGCGGCGGACATGGTGGACAAAGTCAGCTACTACGAAACGAATCCACCACCGGCCTCCTGGAACACAAACGTGTTGTTAGTGGCGGATGACGGCAACCCGGCGGATGGTGATAATGACCCCACCTTTGAATATAATTCAGAGGACCTGGCCGGCCGTTTGCCCGGTTACTACACGGCCAACAAGGTCTATCTGCTGGCCGGTCAACCTGACCCGCCACACCCCACGACGGATGTTGTCAATTATATCAACAACGGCAGCCTGCTGGTCAATTACGCTGGCCACGGCAATGTAACCTTTTGGGCGCAAGAGAAGATCATGGAACCAGCGGATGTGGCCGGCTTGAACAATACCAATAAATTGCCGGTGGTCACAGTGGCCAACTGCTTGAACGGGTACTTTGTCGGCAAGAATACCTCTCTGGCCGAGGAGTTCATGAAGCGGGACAACAAAGGGGCGGTGGCCGTCTGGGCTGACGCTGGCGAGGGCTTCCCCTCCCAACACCGGGTGCTGATAGGCGAGTTCTACGATGCGATTTTCCAGGAGGATAAGTATACCCTGGGTGAGGCCACCTGGCAGGCCAAAACCAATACCTATGTGTCAGGTAGCACTTCTTTAGCTGACTTGGTGGCCACTTTTGGCCTCTTCGGCGACCCGGCCATGCAACTGGGCCTGCCGGAAAACTATCCTTACGTGGAAAGTACCACCCCGGCCAATGGCGCGACCGATGTGCCGCTTGGCCAGGATATTCAGATCGCCTTCAACAAGCCCATGAATCCGGCCACGGTCAGCCTGAGCGGGCCGGGGGCCGCCGGGTTCACCTCTTCCTGGAATACCGATAATACAACGGTGACCTATACCCATGCAGATTTTCCCCACTCTCAAACCCTGACCTTTAGCGTTAGCGGCCAGGATTCGCTGGGAAATCCGCTGGGTAGTGGACCTGTCCCCACCACCTGGTCTTTCACCACGCCCATAGCCCCCACTGGGGTTTCCATCACCGGTCCGGCGGTGGGTATCGTCGGGGCGGGCTATGTTTTCAATGCGGCAGTCAGTCCCAGCACAACCACGCTACCGGTGACTTACGTTTGGCAGGCCACCAGCGAAGACACGGTCACCCATACGAACATGGCCAGCTTAAACGACTCGATCATCTTCAATTGGGACACACCCGGTCTGAAGACCGTTACGGTTACGGCGACGAATGCCGTTGGCTCGACAAGCAACACCCATTCTATTACTATCTACATTCCGCCCAGCAGCGTGACCATCACCGGCCCCACAACCGGCGTAATCAATAATGCTTACACTTTTAACGCCACCGTTAGCCCGGCCAACACCGACCAGCCTATTACCTACGTTTGGCAGGCGACCGGCATGGCGGGCCAGGAGACGCACACTGGCGGCGATTTAGATGACTCCTTCACCTTCACCTGGACCGAGCCGGGTCTCAAGCAGGTAACCGTTACGGCTTCAAACGGCTCGGGTGTCGCCGTCAATAAAACCTACCAGATCGATATCAAAGCGCCGCCCACCGGGGTGAACATCGCTGGCCCGGCCACGGGCGTGGTTCAGGTTGACTACACCTTCAGCGCCGCCACCAGCCCCTCTACGGCCAGCCTGCCCCTTATTTACAGTTGGCAGGCCACCGGCGAGGACAGCCAATACCATTACATTAGCAGTCTGACGGACCAGGCCAGCTTCAACTGGGACACGCCCGGCACCAAGGCGGTCACCATCACCGTGAGCAACTCGGCCGGCTCGGTGACCAACAACTACTTCATATCTGTTGACTACTCCCCGCCAACCGGTCTGGAGATCAGCGGCCCGGCCAAGGGAGCCATCAATACCGATTATCAGTTCGCCGTCACCACCACCCCGGTCACGGTCACCCGGCCCATCACTTATGAGTGGCAGACGACCGGGCAATCTCCGGTCAGACACGAAAACGTCGACAGCCGGAACGATACGGTCACCTTCAACTGGGACACGCCCGGTACCAAGACCATCACCGCCACGGCCACAAACGCCGGAGGCACCTTCAGCCAGACTTATGAAGTTAACATCCTGGTGATGAGCGTGACTGTCACCGGTCCCCAGATAGAGGCAGGTAAGACAGGGGCAACCCATACCGACTACACCTTCAACGCTACCTTAAGCCCCGACGCGGCTAGCCAGCCCGTTACCTACGAGTGGCAGGCGACCGGCCAGGCTCCGGTCACGCACACCGGTGGTGGCTTGAACGACTCGGCGACCTTCAACTGGGACACGCCCGGCGAGAAGGAGATTTCCGTTACGGCCACCAATGCAGAAGGCACAGACACCAGTACCTATACGATTACCCTCAACATCCCGCCAAGCAGCATCGATATCACCGGCCCGACGACCGGGGAAATCAATACCGACTACACCTTTACCGCCACGGCCGGTCCCGACACGGCCGCCCAACCCATCACCTATGAGTGGCAGACCACGGGGCAGAGTTCAGCGGCGGACGGTGGTAGCTCAAACCAGTCAGCCACCTTCCGCTGGGATACACCGGGTGAGAAGGAGATCACCGTCACCGCCTCAAACATTGCCGGCTCGGTGACCAAAAAACAAACTATTACCATCAGCGACCCTGCGCAGTCTACTGAGGGTAAGGTCTACTTGCCAGTTGTTATCAAGTGACCAGGTTCGTAGTAACGACTTTAGTCGTTTTTAGCGCTTAATCAACGATTGAAGTCGTTACTACTCAACGTTCGCTTAAATTTTGTCAATAAAATCAAATTCTGTTATACCTCTGGTTATGAAAAACGAGAGACGAACAGAACCGTATATAGAGCGGGTAGATGATCTACCCGTATTGTTTGGACTAT
>DAOUMU010000181.1:0-8556 GCA_034409055.1 Anaerolineae bacterium | reverse complement strand
CTGGCACCCTGCGACCGTGCTACCTTCCATCCCTCCAACCTTCCTCCCTGCCACCCTGCCACCTTGCTACCTGCCACCCTGCCACCTGCTATCGAGGAAGCGAATGACATCAGCCAATAAAGCCTTGGCCATCCAAGGATTTCACATAAAAGACAATATTGTTGTTGCTTGTAACGGTCTCGGCTTTAAAAATTTGCTCCAGGCGGGCAAGCAGTGGCTTGAAACCCACGTCAATCTGGTCAACAGCCTCAATGTTTTTCCTGTACCCGATGGGGACACCGGCACCAATATGGTTCTGACCATGCATTCCGCTATAGAAAAAATGGCAGAAGCCCCAGGTCATGATGTGGCCGCCATTGCCAATGCTGCTGCCTATGGCGCGTTAATGGGCGGGCGTGGCAATTCAGGGGTTATTCTGTCTCAATTTTTGCAAGGATTGGCCGGCCGTCTGGCCGGTCAAGCCACTTTTACGGCCCAAGATTTTGCGGCTGCCACCCAATTGGGCGTAGAGCAGGCTTACAAGAGTGTTGTCGAACCGGTGGAGGGCACCATTCTTACCGTCGCTCGAGCAGCGGCTGAGGCAGCCCGGCAAAGCGCCGAAACAAACAGCGATCTGGTGATGGTCCTCACACATGTGGTCCAGGCGGCCAAAGCCGCTCAGGCCAGCACGCCAGAGCTTTTACCTGTTTTAAAAGAGGCCGGTGTCACCGACTCTGGGGGGCAGGGGCTGGTTTATATTTTGGAAGGCGCCCTTCGCTTCATGAATAATCAGCCGCTTGATGTAGACCCGCTTGGCCAAACCGCAATCCGTAGCCCCGGCATCCCCATACTCCACAATCCACAATCCACAATCCACAATCCGCAATCCGCAATCCGTAGCCCCGGCATCCCATTCCGCAATCCGCAATCCGCATTCCGCAATTGTATGCCGGAGAACGAAGAAGCCTATGGTTACGATGTCCAGTTCCTCATTCAAGACGATCACTTGAACGTTGCAGAGATCCGAGCCTACATTGATCGTGTGGGCTGGTCAACCCTTGTCGTCGGTGACGAGCATCTCGTAAAAGTGCATGTTCACACCTCCGATCCGGGTCTACCCATTAGTTACGGGGCCAGCCAGGGTATTATCCGTGATGTCGTCGTTGAAAATATGGACGAGCAGGCCAAAGAATTTCTGCCAGTTCCCTCCCGTGAGGGGCTAGGGAGGCCAGAGCCAGTTCCTCCCCGTGGGGGACTAGGGGGGCCTGTTCCCCCCTCTGGGGGGTTAGGGGGGCCAGAGCCAGTTCCCTCCCGTGAGGGGCCAGGGAGGCCAGAGCCAGTTCCCCCCTCTGGGGGGTTAGGGGGGCCAGTTCCCCCCTCCGGGATCGTTTCTGTTGTCGCCGGCCAGGGGCTGGCTCGTATTTTCCAGAGTTTGGGGGTGAGCCAGGTGCTACCTGCGATGAATCCTAGCCCCCAGGAGTTGCTGGATGCCGTCAATCGGATTAATGCCGATAATGTGCTGATTTTACCCAATAACGATAATGTGATTTTGGCCGCCCAACAGGCTGAAACTTTGTCGGAAAAACGGGTAAAACTGGTTCCAACTAAAACCATTCCGCAGGGTATCGCTGCCCTCCTCTCCTTCAATTACCAGGTCGATCTTGAAACCAATGCCCGGCGCATGCTCGATGCTGCCCGGCAGGTGCAAACCGTTGAAATTACTCAGGCTGTACGCAATAGTACTTTTAATGGTTTTAATATCAAAGTCGGTGAGGTAATAGGTCTATTTGATAATGAATTAATCAGTGTTGGACAGGATGGTCATGGGGTAGTCTTAGACATTCTGACCAAACTGGAGATTGATACGTATGAGATTATCACCATCTATTTTGGTCAAGATAGTTCACCAGGCCAGGCTGAAGCGCTGGCCCGTAAAATTAACACGCTTTATCCTGAGATAGAAATTGAAACTCACTATGGTGGTCAACCCCACTATCACTATATTATTTCATTGGAGTAGTGATTTACCTTGTCAAAAAAAGTTGCCGTTATTACCGATAGTACTGCTTACTTTGAGCCAGGTGATGTTCAAAAATTAGGCATACACGTTGCTTCTCTCAGTATTCATCTGGGCAATGAAAAATTTCTGGAGGGTCTTGAAATAGATACGGACGAGCTTTTTCGCCGGCTAAATTACGGCGCGCCGTTCCCTGTCAGTGCCCCCCCTGAGATCGCAGTTTTTGAAAAACTCTATAATAAATTGCATAGACAAACTGACCAGATCCTCTCTATTCATATTTCGGGTCATCTAAGTGATACGGTTAAGAAGGCCCGGCTGGGAGCGGAGGCTCTCTTGGGACGTTGTGCCATTGAGGTCGTTGACTCGATGACAACATCGGTTGGACTGGGTATTTTGGTCAAAGCTGCGGCCCAGGTGGCAAATGATGGGGCCTCGATGGATGACATTGTCCGCCTGGTACGGGGTATGATTCCCCATATCTACCAGGTTTTCTATGTGGAAACAATGGATTATCTGGAACGAAACGGCCGCATCGGCAAAGCTCAGGCTATTCTTGGCTCGATGCTCAACATCAAGCCGATTCTTTTTATGGAAGATGGTGACATTATTCCTCTGGAAAAAGTTCGCACCGCCGATAAAGCCATTGAGAAGCTTTTTGAATTTGTGGCCGAATTTGATAATTTGGAGCAAACTGCTATTATTCAACGTAGCAGGCATCCCAACAAAGAAGCCAGAATTTTGCAGGAACGTTTGAAACAGAGTTTCCCCGATTTAGATTTCCCGATCATTCAGTACGGTCCTGACCTGGCCACTCGTGTTGGACCAGATGCCTTGGGCATTGTGGTCTACGAAGGAATGACTTTTTAACATGCTATCTAGCTTTGATAAACTTAGTCGAATGTTAATCCAGGAAAGGAGACTGGGTTACAAAAATAAGGCCGTTTTGGGTGGACTGGAAAAGTTGGCCCCTAATTGGGCCAATGAAGCCCTCAAAGAAGCCACCCGTGAAGAGGAACGTCTTCTCATTGAAGAGGTTGTGCAGGACTTATATCGTTACCCCGACATCTCCGACGATGATCGTCCCAATTTCATTCACCGCATACTGGTCAGGCTGCACAAATCAGATAGCCGGCCCTCCCCTCAAGCGGAGAAAAAAGAAAAAGAAACGCCTCAAACAAGATCGGTTCCGACCTCTCCGACCGAAGAAAGCCGCCAGGCAGACGCAGATGTTCCCCCCCGTGGAGGGGCAGGGGGGGCAGTTTCCCCCCGTGGGGGGGCAGAGGGACCTGTTCCCCCCCGTGGGGGGTTAGGGGGGCCACCTCAATCTGCAGATTTGGCTGGTACAGGGTTACACTCTTCGGTAACGAAGTTGCCAGGCATTAAGGAGGCGATGGCTAAAAGACTGGCCAGGCTGGGGTTGCAGACCATTGGGGATCTTCTAACCCTTTACCCCCGCCGATATGATGATTACCGGTCGATGAAACCTATTAACCGGCTTGAGTATGGTGAAGAAGTAACCATCATTGCCCAGATATGGGAAACTCGCAAGCGAGACGCGCGTAGCGGACGGCCTATTGTTACTACCACTCTCTCTGATGGCACGGCCACTATTGAAGCGACTTGGTTTAATCAACCCTGGCTGGCCAATACCTTGCGACCTGGTAAGCAGATTGTTATCAGTGGTAAAGTCAATGAATATCTGGGCCGGTTAACGTTTCAGTCACCAGATTGGGAAGAATTAGATCAAGATCTGGTTCACACGGCTCGTCTTGTGCCTGTTTATCCCTTGACCCAGGGGGTTACGGCCAAATGGTTGCGGAACCAGATAAAACGAGCTGTAGATTACTGGACTCATCGCTTGCCTGACCCCTTGCCCGCCGAGTCTCGTAAGCGATTGGGATTACTGCAACTGGATGAAGCGGTACGCCAGATCCATTTTCCCGATGATTGGGATAAGTTAGAAGCTGCCCGCCGCCGCCTGGCTTTTGATGAACTTTTACTCATTCAGCTCGGCGTTATGCGCCAGCGACAAATGTGGCAGGCTCAAAGAGGCTATCCCGTTAATATTCGTCAGAAATCAGTTGAACGCTTATTGCAGGCTTTACCGTTTCAACTGACCCAAGCCCAACGTCGAGCGCTCGATGACGTTGTGAATGACCTGCGGCGAAACGTCCCCATGAGTCGTCTGGTGCAAGGCGATGTGGGCTCGGGTAAAACGGTGGTCGCCCTGGCGGCTATGGTCTTGACGGTGTTAGATGGGAGTCAAGCTGCCCTACTGGCCCCCACTGAAATTCTGGCCGAACAGCATTTTCGGGGAATGAGCAAGCTACTGGGGCCTATCAGCCAGGCTCTGGGGCGTCAAATTAACATTCGATTACTCACCGGCAGCACCCCTGCTGCTGAGCGCAAAGAACTTTTTCAGGGACTGGCTGGCGGACAGATTGATATCCTGGTCGGTACGCATGCGATCATCCAGAGTAATGTCCAGATTAAGAGTTTACGCTTAGCCGTGATTGATGAACAACACCGTTTTGGGGTGAAACAGCGGGGTGCTTTGCGGGAGAAGGGGTTTAACCCCCATATACTGGTAATGACTGCCACGCCCATCCCCCGCACCCTGGCTCTAACCCTTTATGGAGATTTAGATTTAACAATTATTGACGAGATGCCGCCGGGTCGCCAGCCTATCGAAACGCGTTGGCTAGGCCCCAGGGAACGAGAGCGAGCCTACAGCTTCATCCAATCTCAGGTTGAAAAGAACCGGCAGGCTTTCATTGTTTGCCCTCTGGTAGAAGAATCTGAAAAAACAGAAGCCAGGTCGGCTATTGAAGAACATAAACGCCTGCAAACGGAGGTGTTTCCTCGCTTTAAACTGGGTCTACTGCACGGGCGTATGAAGGCCGATGAAAAAGAAAAAGTTATGAAGGCTTTCCGTGATGGTCAGACCAACATTTTGGTGTCAACCTCGGTGGTAGAAGTCGGTATTGACGTGTCCAATGCCACCGTAATCCTGATAGAAGGCGCTAATCGCTTTGGTCTGGCTCAACTACATCAGTTTCGCGGGCGCGTCGGGCGTGGTGAACACAAGAGTTATTGCCTGCTTGTAGCCGATACCATGACGTCCGAAGCCGAGAGTCGATTGCAGGCTGTAGAAAGTACCAGCGATGGTTTTGAACTGGCCGAACACGATTTGCAAATGCGTGGTCCGGGCGAATTTTTTGGGACACGTCAGAGCGGTTTACCGGATCTAAAATTAGTTAAACTGACCGATACCAAATTGTTGGAACTGGCTCGCCATGAAGCCGAACTAATTTTCAAAGAGGACCCTACTTTGGAACACCCCCAACATCGACTGTTAATACAACAGTTGGAAAAATTCTGGAACTCAGAAGGTAGTTTAAGTTAATGACTCGAGCTATATATCCTGCTACATTTGATCCAATTACAAGTGGCCATGTAGACATTGCCGAACGTGCTGCCAAAATATTTAGTGAACTGATTGTGGGCGTTTACGACCGGCCATCGAAGAACTTGCTCTTTTCCACCGAGGAGCGGTTGGAAATGACGCATCAGGCTTTACTTCATCTAAAGAATGTACGTGTAGAAAGTTATAGCGGTCTGACCGTAAATTTTGCCAAGGAACGAGGGGCTAACGTTATGGTACGTGGCTTGCGGGCCCTTTCTGATTTTGAGTGGGAACTTCAGTTATCGCTTACCAATAAAAGCCTTGACCCTGACATAGAGACGGTTTGTCTAATGGCCAGCCAGGAGCATTCTTTTCTCAGTTCCAGTATTCTCAAGGAGATCGCTATGAATGGGGGGAGCATAGATCACTTGGCTCCTAAAGTTGTGGTTGAGGCGTTGCGTAAAAAGGTGATGATCGATGAAGACGGAAACAGTCGAGTTCAGATTGTTTCCGTGCGAGATTGACAATTGACAAAGGTGGCTACTATGGACATTCTTCACCTAATAGATCGGCTCGAAACGTTGATAACGGAGAGCTTTCATCTCCCCTTTACCTCTAACGTGATTGTACAGGAAGATGCCTTTCTGGATGTCATAGATCAGATGCGCGTTTCTATTCCTGAAGAGGTAAAACTGGCCAAACGGACTGAGGCTGAGCGTGAACGCCTCCTTTTGCAGGCTCAAGAAGAGGCCGACCGCCTGGTAGAAATGGCTCGTGAAAAGGCCAAAGCGATGACCAATGAGCATGAGCTAGTTATGTTCGCCCGTGAACGAGCCCAGGAAATTGAGGCTGAGGCTCATCAGCAGGCTGAAGAAATCATAGCCGATGCTGATGAATATATTGTTGACCAGTTAAGTGAGCTTGAAGAGCAACTGATGAAAACTTTGACCATTGTTCGTAATGGTTTGCGTCATATCAGAGAAACACAATCCAAGAGTAAGGAGAAGATAAGCGAAGCAAGCACGATTGTTGAGACAGAACAATAAATTCTTAATTTTGACATTCCAGTAATTTTTTTTATAATCGCTCCTTATGCATGAAAATCGACCCAAACGGGTCTTATATGAGTTGCAATTTAATGTTGCTCAATTATTAAAAGAAGCAACCGGCGCGACTCGTAGTTACGATGTTGAGACCAAGAGCATCAGTCAGTTTGATGAAGAGGTCAAGGCTGTCTCTCCCATCATCGGTCACGTCAATTTCCTGTGTACAGGCTCGGATATCTTGGTTACGGGTCGCTTGGAGACCACAATAGAAAAAACTTGTGGTCGATGCCTAACAATCTTTACTACTTCCGTCTCGATTGAGTTAGAAGAAGAGTTTCATCCCACCATTAATATTCTGACAGGAGCTATACTCCCGAAACTGCTAGATGTTGATGAGGCCAACTTTATTGACGAGCAGCACATTTTAGATCTATCGGAAGTAGTTCGACAGGAATTTTTGTTAGAAAGTGATGGCATTCTTTATTGTCATCCAGACTGTAAGGGGCTTTGCCCTCATTGTGGCCAAGACCGCAATGTCAATCCCTGCGATTGCCAGGATGATGCCATAGACCTGCGTTGGGCCGGTCTCCTACAATTACAATCGGAAGATTGAGGATTAAACAGAGTATCTGCGGATAAGCAGAAGAAGTTAGAAAGGATTGAGTGAGCTATGGGTGCCTTACCTAAACGAAAAGTATCGAGAATTCGGCGAGATCGCCGTCGGGCCCATTATTTGCGCCTGAAAATGCCGCATATGATTCCCTGTCCACAGTGTAATACGCTGCGACTGGCTCATCACGTTTGTCCTAAATGTGGTACTTATAAGGGGATAGAAGTCATTTCTCAAGAAGAGAAATCTAAATAGCTGTGTTGGGATTCATAGTATAATGATTGATTTGGCCGGGCAAAGGCGCGGTGAGCGTAGGTGCGGCCTTTATTTTGCCTGACGATGACGATGACAGATAACGTAGCCTTTATATTCCCTGGTCAGGGCTCTCAGGAAGTAGGAATGGGCCAGGCCCTGGTAGAAAGCAGTTCGGTGGCCCGTAAAATCTTTGAGGAAGCAGATGATATTCTGGGTTTTCCACTCAGTCGCCTTTGCTTTGAGGGACCAAAAGCCGATTTAAACGATACCATCAATACCCAGCCGGCTATCTTTGCCACCAGTATTGCTGCTTTGGAGGCACTCAAAGCGGCTGGTTATTATGACCGGCCCAAATATGTGGCCGGTCATAGCTTGGGTGAATACTCAGCTTATGTGGCTGCTGGGGTGCTGTCTTTTGCCGACGGGCTGCGCTTGGTTCGTGAGCGTGGACGATTGATGAAAAAAGCCGGCGAATTGAATCCCGGGGGCATGGCTGCTATCTTGAAGTTAAGCGACGAGGTGGTTGCCAAAATTTGTCGGGATGTTACAGAGGCTGGTGATGGCTTGCTTCAAGTGGCCAATTACAACTCACCCGGTCAAGTGGTTATCTCTGGTCATAGCGCTGCGGTAGATAAGGGTATCGAATTGGCCTTGGAGGCTAAAGCTAAACGGGCGATTAAATTGCCGGTCAGCATTGCAGCCCATTCAGAATTGATACGAGTTGTGGCTGACGAGTTCCGAGAAGCCATTAATAATACGCCGCTCAACTTGCCAGAAACACCAGTTATCGCTAACATAACTGCCGAACCCCTCGACACCCTGGAAGCCATTCGGGCCGAGATGGAAGGTCAATTAACATCTTCGGTGCGTTGGACAGATTCAATTCTGTGGATGGTCAAGCATGGCGTGGTCGAATTTTTAGAAATTGGACCAAAAAATGTCTTAACCGGCCTGATCCGTCGAATTACCAAAGAGGTTCAAACCTACACAGTTGGAATGCCTGAGGATATCGCGGTGCTATTGAAGCAAGCGTAATAAATTATGTTCATAGAACCAGAATTGACAATGAAAAAGTAACTTCCGGTAAGACAACCCCATAAGCATCCAACCACGTAAAACGTAAAGCGTAAAAATGAACTGTAGATAAGTCATTACGCTTCACGTTTTACGTTTTACGAGTTGGCTAGCGACATCAAGCGGAAGTTACTTTTTACCCCGCTGGCAAGCCAAATTCTGGTTT
>DAOUMU010000180.1:0-17674 GCA_034409055.1 Anaerolineae bacterium | reverse complement strand
GGTTGGCACAGGGGTGACGGTCGGGAGGGGCGTGTTGGTTGGGCTGGGGGTAGCGGTTGGCCTGGGGGTGGGGGTTGTAGTGGGGTGGGGGGTGAGGGTGGGGGTATGGGTCGGCCGGGGGGTGAATGTCGCTGTTGGGGTAGGGGTCGAGTTGGCTATGGCGAGCGGCGTGGCCGAGGGCGGTGGGTTGGGTACACCAGTAGCTTTTGGGCCGGGGCTGCAGGCCGAGATGAACAGGATGATGAGGAGGGGGAGTAATGGTTTTGACATTTTGCTTTCTCCACTCAGTAGCGTATATCCCCTTGATTTGACAAGGAAGAGGGAGGTGTTACGACCATATAACAACGGATACCAGGTTTAAACGGATAAAATCTGACCAAAAAATCCGATTCATCCTCTGATCCGCTGTTATATTGGCCACCAATACCAAAATTGAGTCACGATGTACCCTTTGACCAACGACCAATGACGAACGACCACTGCAATGGTCTATCCAACCTGATTGGGCAGTTCCGAAAAAATATCTGTGGCCGGTCACGTTGGTTACCTGTCTTCTCACTCAACGATGAAAAGGGGGGAGATACGACGGTTAGTTGTCAGTTGTCAGTTGTCAGTTGTCGTTGGTCGTTGGTCAGTGGTTAAAAATGAGGTTATTCTCAGCCCCCAGGTAGTTAATGAAATCTGTTCCTTATCCCCCAACGCCAATTTTCTACCATCAGCCGCTGGGCCGGGGTTTCTGGGGAACGTCTCCTGTGTCATACATCCTTCCGGAGCCTCCTTTACCATAAAGTTGCCCCTCCTGATCCAGGCCACCAAATCCTTCGTCAATGATCACGAACTCAATACGCCGACTTTTCCCGACTCATGTATTGCCCAATACCAAGTGCCAGACTGACACGTGAAAACGCTGGCTTCCACTTAGCAGAGCAATCAAGATGGGTTTTTGGCCTACTTCACTCTCGTAAGTCACAATACTGGAAGTTGGTCAATTAAGCTCCATTAGCAAGGTGGATTATAGTCAATTTGAACAGCTCCATTTGTATCTTTGGAGATATGGTAGCGGTTACCAAATTTCTCGCAAACATCTTCTTGATGAGATACAACCACCACACGCCCACCCTGTAAAACGTCTCTACTTAGACGCTGAAGCTCATCGACGAGCAAATCACGGTTTACCTCATCGAGTGAACCAAATCCCTCATCAATCACTAAAGTATCCACCGTGCGTCCCCCTGAAACAGACTGTCCGATGGCTACAGCTAGACTGATAGCTACTCTAAACCTTTCTCCACCACTAATATATTCAAAGGGGCGAAGGGGCATACCTGGCTGGCTGGTGTCACACGCTAAAATTTCTAATTCCTCTCCTGTCGCATCTTCCAGCAATTCAACCTGCCAGACGCCATTACTAAGTCTGTCAAGTGTTGAGTTGGCATTTATCTTAATCGATTCTTGGGCAGCTTGGACAATTTTGGCTCGCAAGCCCTTGCGCCCCCCAAAGGCATCGGCAAGGCGTTTGTAGTAACTCAATTCTTTGGCCGCCTCATCCCTTTTATTGCGACGCTCTTCGTAAGTTTTCTTTTGCTCTCTCATTTTTACTAAATTTTCTCGCTCCTCACCGAGTCTTTCTTCGCATCGTTTTACGTCTGCATCGGCGGTGTCCCATTCAGTCTGCACATCTGCCACGGGACGACGATGTTGAAGAGGGATATTCTCAAGTTGGGTTCTAAGAATTTCAATCGCCCCGGTTAATACGTTAACCCGTTGTTGTGCTTGTTGTAACTGGCTCTCCTGCTCCTCAGCGCAACCTAGCCCGTCAAATTCCTTTCGCAGTTCATTTAATGCTGTCTCCTCAATACAGGCAGGATGATCAATCCAACCTGAAGGCAATTTCTGTTGCTGCTGCTCAATTTCCCCTTCAGTTTGTTGTTTGTTCTGACGAAGATATTTGAGATGATTTTCAGCTAGAGCGAGGTCACTTTCCAATCTTCTCTGTTGTTCTTCCAATCCCTCGCGATGAGATTTTGTCCTTATAACTTCCTCTGCCGCATCTCCTTTGCTTTGCTGACAATCCGATACCTTTTGATCTATTGCTTTACACTCCATTTTAAGCTGTTGGCGTTCTGCAATAGACCAATTAGGCAATCGAGCCAATTGTGTTCGGCAGGTATCAAATGTCGCTTGTGTTGCACTTTTCGCTTGATAGGCATCTTGTAATTCATTCCATCTTTGGGATGATGTCTCTTTCAAAAGAGTGAATTCAGCCTCTAAGTTATCTAACTGCTCCAGTTCCTCAAGCCAATCGCTTGCATTCTGTCTCGCTTTTTCCAACGTTTGTTCCGCTTGACGTAGATTGCCTTCCCAATGTTCCACATCTCTCTGATACCCGGCCAACTCGTTCTCAAGTTTTCGTGTTGTATCATGGGCATTCTTCAATTCACCTTGGGCATCCCGTTTCTCTTGCTCTTTCAGCTTCAATTCTTCATCAAGCTGTTGTTTTCTATCTTCAAGCCCCTTAATTTCTTGTTGCCAATGAGACCGCTCATTCGTCAAACGAGCTTGGGTTTCCTCATCATCTAAACGACTCCCACAAATGGGGCACTCAGGTTGATCGCTAACGCTTTCTCGGTTATCAAGTTTCTGTCTCAAAAGCGATATGCTTTTTTCGATGTCAGTTAAGGACCGACCAACTTCATCGCAAGCTAATTTTTTGTTCTCTGCCTCCTGTTTACTTACTTCCTCTTTGCTTTTGGCTTCATTAACTTTTTCTTTCCATTCATTTAGGTTGTCTTCGGCAGTATTGAAATTTGCTTGTATCTCTTGAAGATGCTCCTCTGCATCTTTCAAAGTTCGCAGCAAAGGGAGTATCGTATCACGGAGTATCTCGTAACGTTGGTATTTCTGCTTGATTTCATTAGCTTCACCCAAAATCTCTTTATATGGGCTAAGCTTTTCTTCTGCCTCACGAATTTGCTGTTCAAGACCTTCAATCTGCTCCAACTGCTCTAACTGGCGTTTTAACTCTCGTTGCCGTTCTAGAGCTTGCGTCAACTCTCCATCCTTTATTTCCAGAACTCCATTAGCTGCTCCCTCATCTTCTCGTGCTTTCTGTAATTGCGGGGTTAGTCCGGCATTATCTATCTGATATTTTTTGATAGCTTCCAATTTCTCTTTAATCTTTCCTTCTTCCGCTGCTAGCCGATTACGGGCAGACCACAAGCTATCAAGCACTAAAAGCACTTTGTCAAGCTCTCGATACCGACGCACATTAGCAAAAATGGTCTCGGCTTGTTGAATAAGTTGGTCATCCTCACGTTGCCGCTGTTCTTTTTGATCAATTTTTTCTGAAAGGTTGGAATAACTTTTCGCGTTATCTAGTTCAGTAAATTTGTCTTTCAATATCTTTTTAACAGCCTCCAATTTTTGCCCTAAATTATCGGAGATAAGCTTTTCTTGGACTGATAGGTCTTCCTCCGTCACCTTTTCAGTCTTATCAAGTTCGTCCTGACACTTTTTTAACTCTTTATCCCATTCACTTTTCTTTTTATTCGCTGCTTGACCTAACTTTTCATAAAATTGCAAGTCAAGTAGCTCTAACAAGCGCGTTTTACGCGAACTCGGTTTAGCTTTGAGAAAGGCATCAGCCTCTCCTTGACATAAAACTACAGCTGAGGTGAAGGTATCAGAACTCATACGCAGGTTTTTCTTTACCCAGTCTTTTACTTTATTAGTGGTATTTGGTAAAGCAGGCCACTCATCGTAGGGTTTATCAACCCCAGGCCATTGCCGAATGATGCCCCAAACACTGGAATGAACCTCTTCCTTTCCTCGTTTCTTCCGAACTGTGCGGGTAATTGTCCGTTGTATCAGATAACGCTGTCCGTTGAGGTCAATCTCTAAATTGATTTCTGCTTTATCCCCTTCGGCTGCGTCGTGAACCAAGTAATGAAGTTTCCTACCAACATCCTGCCCACTCGCCCGATGTTTTTTATAAAGCGCAAAGGTAATCGCATCAAAAAGGGCACTCTTACCCGATCCATTGGGACCGTATATCAACCAGAGGGGAGCCGCAGATAAGTCAATCTCAACGGGTTTAACCTGCCCATTCTCATCTTTACGGCCATAGTAACTTAGAAAACCTTTTAAACTAATTTTTCGCAATAGCATCGCTCACCTCTCGCAATAAATCATTGGTGCGTTTTTCTAATTCGGGCAGATCGGGGTCGTCCGCATAAACCTGACGCAGATGTTCGAGAACGGTCGTGGCATAATCTCTTGGATTGGCCGGTAAATTGGCTGCTATCGGTGAGGATAAGCCCTCACCAGTTAGTTGTACCTCAAGGCAACGGGGACAAAGCTCACGAACTTGACGTTGTAAGGCAACGGGATCATCGCCAACTTGACACTCTAAATGCACATGAACAAAAGCACGGTCTAAGTCTGGATAACGGCTCATTAGTGTATCTAAATCCGCACTTTTCAAAGATAAATCGTAAAATGGTGTTGCCTGAATTGGGAATGGGGTGACAGTCGCAGGTCCATTTTGAGGCACATCAACTAAGAGAACCGCCTTGTTGTCATCTTTTTCTCCCCAATTCAAGCGGTCAATACTACCGCTGTAATAACAGGGAATGGGGTGAGACAGTTCTTGGCATCGGTGAATATGGCCTAAGGCGATGTAGGCCAGATTGGAGGCCACCGGTAAATCCTCTCGGCCAAGTCGCAGATCAGAGTTATAGTTGAGTTCATGGTCACTTGGAGTGGTAACGCCGGCCACGTTAATATGGCCCACAAAAATAGCAGGACGTGATGGGTCGAGAGCGTTGACAATCCCACGAACCAATTCCGCATAGGCTTTACTTAAAGCAACATTTCGCTGCGTAGTCCCGATACTTTCGGGCAGATAAGGTTCAAGTAATTCTGGGGTTGGATAAGGAATAACCGCGAACTGGACATTGTCTATCGAAAAAATTTCACGAGTTTGAACAACATGGACCCGTTCAGTCTGGTCATTTTCTAGCGTCAGTAGGGCCTGAATCATCCGAAACAAATCACGGTTATCGTGGTTTCCAGGCATCAAAATAACATGGAGACCTCGCCGGACGTACGGAGCTAATGTATTCGCGAGTTGCTTCGTTAATTCCGGGAGCATTGAGGCTCGGCTTTCAAAGATGTCACCAGCCACCAAAAGAACGTCAACGTTATGTTCCTCGGTCAACTGACAGATATGTTCGATCTGTCCGAAAAACTCATCAATGCGTTTATGACCGCTTAAACTGCTCCCTAAATGCCAATCGGCCGTATGTAAAATCCGCATCCTATACCTCCGGTAACTCATTCAAGGGCTTTGCAGCAATATCTTCCCGTCGCATCGCCCACGCTGGAAAAGGAACTTTCACAAACATAGGCTGGCGAAAAGTTGGCTGGATGACCAACTTCTCTTCTGGGCGAAGGACGCTGGCTTGGCGCTTCGCCGATTTGTCCCAGGATTGCCAGACCTTGTCTTGTAATTCAGCCGAACCCGTTCGTCCCAACACACGGATGGCTGAGTTTTCGATAATTTTGGTCGAAACTTGAGAGGCAAACTGCTGCGCTCCAAATAGGATGATGCCCTGACTACGCATTTCTGAGGCTACTCGTTCCAGAAGTTTGGTAATAGCATCCCCACTATTGCGTGGCGCAAAACGATTTAACTCATCCAAGACAAGCAGATAACGTAAACGTGGTGTTGCGTGGCGACCTGTTCTGGCATCAACCACTTGCTTGACAATTGTCGCTACAACAAAACGCTGCAATGATGGGGTTAAGTTGTGAATATCAACAACCAGTGGAGGAGAGGATTTCTGTCTTTTGACATTCAACGGTTGACCACTTTTTGCCTCTCTGAGAAAAATGCTTTCGCCTTCAGCCAAGACATCCCATAACCGCCGATAAATCGCTCGCCACGTGCCAGTTTGATGCATCACGATGTCTCGATCAGCCTCTTTTTTACTGGCTTGCTCGCGTATCCACTCCAGCAACGCTTGCCAAGTCTGCGGGACATCTGGTTTAAGTTTTTTGCCGTCAACTTTGGTTAGAAAGGCAACGATGTCATAGACTAAAGCGATCATCGTTCTGCTAACATCATCCTCGGAGAAAAGATACGGAAATAAACCGTTAGCTACGACATCTGCCAGAGACCAAGCATAGGCTTCGGCATTGCAGCCATCTATAGTTGGTGCGCCGTCACTATTTGGCTCTGTCGGCGCATAAAATTTTGTACCTTCAAAAGGACCTGGTTCAATCCCAATCATTCGCCAATCTTCGCCGTGTTTTTTCTCATCAAAATCGCGGTTATCTCGGTCAATCCACATCAGATCTTCACCTTTGACATTCAGAATAATTGGCACGATGTATAGGGGCTTTTGCCCCGAAGCACGTTGAGCTTCGTGGAGCAAAGACTTCGTTACAACCATTAAGAAACTTGACTTCGTACCAGCCCCTGCCATCCCCGTCACATTCAAATGTCCGCTGTTATCACCGAGCAAATAAGCCAGATCAATTTTAGCCAGTCCTGCAAAGTTGTTTCCACCATTACGCAAGCGTCCAACAAGTAGGGGACGAACCATCTCTGAAAAACCGTATGAGGCATCCGCTTCAGCTTCCCCCCCCAGGTAAACCTTGCTTTGCTCAATAGGGGGAGTCAGAACGGTAGGGTCTGTATGTAAAATACTGACGCTGGCATAGGTCACACCCTCCGCCTTGAATTCAGATTCATAATTAACATCACCATCCGAACCATCAAACTCTTCGTTGATATCTCGCTTCCGGCTACGCCGCCGAACCTCATCAATGACACCATAAAATTGGAGCATTTTTCCATCCACTCGGCTTTCAGTCCGCACAATCTGAGTCTTTTCAACCAAGCGGTCCCGCTGTACCCAAAAATGGAACTGATCCGAGGTAGACTCTAACTGTGGTGGAGAGGCAACCCGACCAATCACATTGATGTCAGGATTGATTACTTCTGAAGTTGTCTGTATATTTGGGTTGGGATCAGAAGTTGTTTGAGTAAGCGTTGCTTCTTGAGATAACGCCATTTGAAATACCTCCTTATAATCCAGTTAACCGATAAAACCGATTAGCTAACATACCGGTTGGGTAGAATAGCGAGCCCAGGCTCTCCTCAGCCCTCACGATGGGGTGCAAAGAGACCGCGGCACGTTTATAACTGCGTTCCCGGCAGCGATAGGCGTAAATGGTTTGGGAGAGACAATCCACGAACTGCCAGTCGCGCCCTCGCGCCTCAAACCATGCCTTGGAAACTTCAATCCGCACAATACCCCAATTGGGCATTTCTCTGCCTGATCCCGTGAGTCGGACATACCACGAAACAACCGAAAGTTTGTCCTGGGCAATCGTGAAGACCGGGGTACGCTGGCCGGCTTCAAGTTGGTACAACACCTGCATCCCTTGAGGATTCAGATAAGTTTGCCAATGGGTCTTAATCACCCCAAAGATGGGGGATTGGCCCGAGTCAAAACTCTCTCGACGTGGTTCCAGGCGTCCATCTACTATCGTCGGCACATCTGGATTTTGTGCGATGGCAGCCTGTTCAAAAATGGTCATTTCGTCCATTGAGCGGTTATCCGTAGCTTTGCGCATCTTTTCAAAGTCATAAGATAACCCTCCTCCGGGCGTGGCCGGCAAAAGCCGAAACCCATTGGCTTGCAGGGCTTCTGCAAAGCTTTCTATCTCATTCCAGGGAAAAGCATCCACAACCATTGAGACGGCCCGCTCAACCACTTCAAACTCACGCCGGCATTGACTATCAACAACTCGCACGGCTACACCTCCAACCTGAGCGAGACGAATTGGAATGGGATACCCACCAGGTGCTCGCAACCAGGCAATGGTCTGGCCGACATCTTTACCATCTACAAAGCGGATAGGCCGCTCTGGCCAGTTACCAGGCCGCCAATCATCGCCAATATTCAGACTTATTGGTTGCCAGGGCTGGCCTTCTGTTTCATAATCCAAGTTAATCTTCTCTTGTTGTTCATCCTCATCCCTCTCATCCAGCGGGTCTTGAGGGGGATAGGCATCAAGTCGGGAACCGTTGTAGCTGCGA
Source organism: Anaerolineae bacterium (assembly GCA_034409055.1). GTDB lineage: Bacteria > Chloroflexota > Anaerolineae > 4572-78 > J111 > DAOUMU01. The sequence continues at coordinate 9,564 of DAOUMU010000180.1, read as the reverse complement.
ATGAAATCCAGCCCCATGGTCAATCTCCTTTAGAATCTTGCGGCAAATTCAAATCACTCAAACGCCGCAACATGGCCGCCTTGCTAACCAATAGTTCGGTTGCCAGCCGCCGGGCTAACACGGCGCGTCTTGTTCCAAAGCGAGGAGCGAACTGCTCAACCAGATTTCGACAGACCAGGGCAGGCATCAGCAACGCTGCGGCAAATTGGTTAGCTTCCAACTCCATCTGGACCACCTCGTCCGGGGTCGGTCCGGGACGAACTCCACGGGTAAAGGTTAATTGCCCAACCGGCATCTCCTCTGCCTGTTCGTTGCTGTCGGGATAAGTCAATCCTTCCGCCAGGACAAATTCCTCTGTTTCAATGATTTGTTGCGTTCCCGTTTCGAGAAGTGGTAAAAAATGTAAAACATAATGTCCCAACTCGTGGGCCACCGAAAAGCGCCGGCGTACCACCGGATCATTTCTCTTGACCAAAATACAACCGTAAACGGCTTTGGCGTAGAGAAAGCCTGATAGCGACTTATCCTCATCCCGAGGGAGTAGGATGGTTTGCCCCGTTTCTGCCACCAAAAATTCAATCGCTTGTTGATAGGTCAAATCTTTCAACTCCACAATGCGGATAGGATAAGCATCTCGAATGCAATCATAGAGTTTGATAATGCCGGGTGTTGAAGGGTCAGACTGATAATCTGCGTCCCTGTGAAACTGTTGTATAGCTGCTGCAATCTTGGAATCTTCTCTTTCAGTTACAATGTCCTTCATCTGTTTTTCTCCTGGTCAGAGGTTTTATTCAATACCGGCCCAGGTCGTCTCTCTTTTTTGTAGGTCGTATATCGGGCCCGTTCTTCTCGAGCCGCCAGAAGTTGAGCCTGATTATGGGGGCGACTCATCCCCAACATGATGGCAGTATCTCTAAACGCTTGCCAGAAGCGTTCGCTGGCCGTTACGCCTAAGTCAGTTGCCAATTTCTTGATGGCTCTGGCATTCAACCAAATCGGTAGGGGGACGGAACTACCCAACAGCAGGTGATTTACCTCCTGATCCCCAGATGGCACGCGGCGATCAACCTGCAAACGAGCAGCCACATCCCCGACTGTAAGGGGTTTATCCTCAGTTTCTTCAACCTCAAAAGCGCTGGGCAGATGTTCACGGATCAACTTTCTAACAAGTTCTGCATCCTGAGCAATTGGCGTCAGTTGCTCCTCTTCCTGATAGGCAAGGTCTATTTCGGTAATAATGCGATCTAGTTCCGGGTCATCCAACGCAGCTTCAAGAACAGCAGCAATCTCTTCTGCATCACCATGGTCCATTGCCTGCACATAGCGATAAATTAACTTTTCACGCAAAATGGTCTCTTGATCTAAATTATGCTGCTGCATATTATTTTTCCTCCTTAGGTGTCTGTTCGCTTCGCATAAAAGCTTCACTCAACCTGGCAATTGCTCGATTCTGTTTCATCCAGGCAGCACCTTCACTAACTCCTAATTTTGCTGCCAGGGATTTACCCCTTAAACCATGCACAAAAACCAACTCAAGTATTTGCCGGTCAGTGTCATTTACTAAAGACAACAAATCATCCAAGGTGTATTTTGAGGGCCCAGAGGGTTGATATAGTAAATCGAACATTTCATCTTCTGACATTCTCTCGGAACCTGTCTGCTCTGCTAGCTTTTTTGTTTCATCCGCAACCAAAGTGACGTGTTGATTTTCAAGATTACGTCTTCGACGTAACATAAGCGCTTGGTTAAAGGCAATTTTTCTTAACCACGGAAATGCCGGGCGGTCGGGGTTATATTTGTCATGGTTTTTAAGGGCTTGAACAATCGAGCCATTCAAAATCTCTTGAGCCAGGTCTTCAACAGCGTTATGATCCGTAGCCAAATTCAACTTTCTAATTTGGACTCGGATACTGGGCAGTAGTTCTTTCCAATGTTGCTCAATAGCTTGACACAAAATGCGATAATTTGAGGTCTGGTTCTCATCAGCAATTAAGTCTGTTTCTTCCCGGTCGTGTTCACCCACAATGAAACTTCCTTTCAGGTCCGCCTAATATATACTATGCTTGAGACCCTTGAATCCTAACAGGAAAATAAAAAAAGGTGACGCAAATTTTGCGTCACCTTTTTAAAATCGGTGTTATCGGTGGGCCAGCACGTAGTCAATCAGGGGTTTATACGTTGAACTTTCCACATGTTGACTGTACCAATCTTGGTATGTGCCGTCAGCCAGATGCTCATCAATCTGCCGGGCCTCATCTAATAACGTCCACAGATTATGCGTAGCCCGACAACAAAAACCCTGCATGCCACTAACCTGTAGAGTCTCTACACCAAATTCCTGACAGGCAGGACAAGGGCAGTTTCTCAACATCTCCCATTCTGTTTCGTCCGGTTCTCGGCCCCGCCATTTTCCTAAATTGGCAACAATGCGCTCGCCCCGGCCCGGCAACTGAATAATGCCTCGTGCGGCCCGATTGCGCCAGCCAGCCGAGTCAACCGAGTCAACCCCCAGAAGGGCTGCCAGGTGCAAGGTAGCAATGCCGCCAACGCCAAAAACGTGCAATTCCTTATCCCTTAACTCAGTTCGAACCTGACGCACCTTGTCAAGTACGTTTTCGGGTTTCATAGCTTTGGGCATCTTTAACAAATTGGGGACAATCCCCCCCAACGCTACGGCCTGTTTATGTTGTAATAACTGCTCATCAGCTTGCAACTGGCGTAAGTACTCATCTAAATGGCGGCTGATGTGAATAACCGGCACATAGCCATCGTGGCGATAGTTTTGATTAACCTGCATAGTGCGTTGCAAACATTCGATCTGTTCGTCATCGCTCATACGTGGCGCCGGGATGTAGTCCTGGGGGATGGCATACCAGTCAGGTTTGGCCTGCTCGACAAATTCTTGATATTCGTCACGGGGTACTTCTCGCTCTCGACGCAGGAAGGCAAACGCGCCATTATCCAGATAGATTTGGGTTGTATCGGGCAAATTCAAATAGGTTCGCAAACCTTGTTCCATAACCCGTCGCCGTAAAACAGGCGATTGGTCGAAGTCGGCATACGAAACCATAACCGCTTGAAGTTCTGGCAAGTAATAAGGGGATACGGGATTCCAGACTCTCGGATTTTTGTTACGATTGAGACCGGCGACGACTTGCAATGGCTTATCTCCTCCTCTGGTTGGTTAGTTTCTGTTGGGCTTCTTCCAGGGCTTCAAAGGTATCTTTTTCCTCACGCTCACCCTTCGATTGCGGTTCTTTGATTTTGACTAACACCGGAAAATTGATGAGTTGACCGGACAGGAGAGCCTCTCCCACATCCAGGTCAGGAAGTAAACGGGCTTCATCTTCCCCCAGGGTTTCAATGACGCGGCGCACGTAAGTCTGGTCAGCCGGGTTGACCATGCGCATAATTATATAGGAGTTGCACTGTGACAGCGTTGTTTCATCTAAACGAGAGGGACGCTGACTTATGAGAATGAGACCAACTCCAAATTTGCGGCCCTCCTGGGCAATTTGCTTGGTGGTTGCGATGGCGCGATTTTCGGCGGAGGTGTTGGCCCTGGTCGGTGCAAAATTATGGGCTTCCTCCAATAACAAGAGCGTGGGCAATTGAAGATCACCACTCACGCGTGCATCAAAGATATTATCAGCGATGATACTATATATAGTCGCTTGAAAATCACTCGTGTAACCGGCTAGAGAGACTACGCTGACCTGACCATATTTTACTAACTCCATACGATCTGTAGGAAGCGGTTTGGCGCTTTGAGCAACCCGCTGATTGGTTTTTTCCATCCGCTGCAAAACACTTGCAGCGCGATAAGCCCGTTTTTTGATGCCTTCTAAGGTTCGCCGATCAGTACCCGAATAATTGTTTAAGCCCGGCCAGCCCCAATTTATCAACTGCTGTTTGTCTGCACCATCATCCTGACGTAAAGCAAATTCACCCGCTTCGGCTAGATTACCAATAAGCCACATATTTGGTTTTACCCCATACGTGACCAAGTCCGGTTTGCCGATTGTTTGGGCTAACCAGGTAACCCGCTGTTGCATCTCATCAGTATCATCTACAATAAATGAGAGAGCTGCTTGAAATACATCACTGAACCTGGTACGCATTGTATCGGTTAGGGGATACCCTAGTGAATTAACTATTTCCGCTACTGTTTCACTATCTTCTTCGAAAATAGGAAATTGAGCGTAGTATCGCTGCACTCGGCCTTTCAGGGCGGACACCTCGGCCAACCCGGTATAGTCGCCGTGCGGATCAAAAATAACGATAGGGTAGTTTTTAGCGGCTAACTGCTCGATAATTCGACGGGCCGTCCAGCTTTTTCCCGCCCCGGTCATTGCCAGAATTGCCAGGTGGCGCGTGACAATGGCGTGACCGTCAACCTTGACATGCACTTCAGAACGATTGGAGAGCGTAGCAATATCTAAAGCCCGTTTCTGTTTTTGTTGCAATTCTCCCAGGACAACGCGGGCAATATCCGTCGAATCGGGCCGATAAGCACTGGTAGCTGGCTGTGCGGGATAACGCAGGTGATCCAATTTGCCGCCGGCACTGCCATCCAATAGCTCTGCTCCCAACACTTGGCAGACAGCCGTCACCATCTCCCGGCTCAAGGAGAGGACCGTATCGAAGGGATCAGTACGCGTAGCAGCCAGTTCGTGTCCGGCTTCGCTTGGAAAGAGAGGGTTGAGCCGTTCAATCCGCTGCACCTTGGCCCAGATACGTATTTTTTCAGGGGAAGCATCGCTGTCAGGTCGCCGCAGTTCAGCATCTACTGCAACAATATCTTGCTCACGGATGGTCTCGTGGGCCACAGCTAGTCGAAATTCGCGGCTGGTGCTTTCACCGACGATTGTACCAACATACCGATTGCCTCTTTGCTGATCAGCCATAGCAGATATCCTTTTTCTTTGTCTTTCAACTTTGAGGCCGGAATAGCCAATCCCGATGTGTCATATAAATTGCTTGAACCAATATGCGACGCATTTCGGCGTCGCTAATCTCTCCACGTTGCATACTGACCCCCAGATGATGCCGAATCAGCTTACTGTAAGCGTCGGTCAGCCAATTAGGAACATGGGCATATTTGTCAACAATATCCAACCCTACCGGAAACCCATACCCGGGAAGCAGGCGGGCATAAAGATACGCCCGATGAGCTGCTTGTACGACTTGGTCGTTACCTAAATCTTTAAAGACCTCAATCCGTACCGGTTCAGTAGTCTCTGAAACATGCAGATAGCAGCCATAGACCGTCGGAAAGCCAAACTGGTGGGATGGCTTCAATACAGTCCAATTGACACTGCTTTCCCATACTTCATCAGGTAACAAAACTTTACCTGGACTTAATCCCGAATATTTATCAATCACCCAGGGCTCGGAATGTTCGCCTGGTTGGAGCAACATAGCCAAAAGTAAGGTGTCGGTATAACCTAGCCGGTCTATCAAGACTTTAGGGGAGGTTAAATCGGATCGACCGTACATCTGGTTGAAGTAATCTGGCTTACTTTTTTGGCGCAACCCCCGAAACACCCGTTCCAGCAAAACTTGCTCGCTAAATTGTCGCAGCGTCCCTCGCTCAACGACGCCGGCGATAACTGGTGTCGGTTTACGTTGGCGTGCTATCTCGATTAATCGCTGGTACAGATAGGCAATCCAGGCCAGGGGTTCAAACAGACGTCGTTTAATCCATTCATCCGAGTGAGCTGTCATTTGAGGATAAATATCAAGCTGCGCCTTGTGTAGGAATCCTTCTTTGAGTTGGCACCCAACCTCAGATTGGGGCACATATTGCTGTAAAAAAAGGTCAATATCATGTTCAGTAAAAGGGGTATGACCTGCATAGCCGCTCATCAAATAAACAAGTGGGCCGTGAAACATCAACACTCGCAAGTCAGGTATTCGCTCCAGAGCAGATAGACCACCCAGTAACTCAGCAGTAATGCGGACGATGTCAATGAAGTCTTTGCGTTCTTTACTGCCACCCTGCAAATCACCCAGAATAACCGGATAGTAGCCAAACTGTTCCCGCTCGGTCAAACGGCGTTCGCCTACACGTACACAGTACGAACCAACACGCAGCAAAATGGGTACCTGGCTTGAAATCTGTACCTGCCCAACCCCACCATCGATGAAGGTTACCACTTCATTCTGCAAGGTGCCCCACTCAGCATCTTTTACGTTGAAAACAGTTAGGATTGGATCAGTTCGCTTGCCCTGGGCGGCCATGTGCATCGCCTGGCGCAGATGAGTAACAAACTGGGCCGTGTTCTTGAAGTAGTTGTTACGTAGATTCTCGGCTACAGTTAGGGCATTTTCAGCCAACTTCAGCATCAGGTGTGGCTGGCGCTGGATTTCCTCACGCACGCCTTCTTCTGTTAGACGGCGATTTTGTAAATCCTCTTTGTTCATATACGTCTCACTTCAATACCTAATTGCTGTAAGACCCGTTTGGCATCGTCTGTATGAAATGAATTGACCGGAAGGCCAGTCAATTGGCTGACTAACCACTTGGGACCAACTCGTTGATTATCTACTAGGACATACCAGGCTTGGTAACTCGTTGAGTTACTTTGGTTTTCCTTCAAAGATTTACGGGCTACATCAAGTATCTCCTCTGAAGTAAAAGTAATCTCTACACCACGGATACGTACTTTATCTCCCTTAAAGCTTCTCGCTAGACTACAGGACTGTTCGGGTAACTCTCTATATAACCAATCGTGAAGTTCTGCTTGTCTGCGTCCCTGTGAACCTTTGGCCACAGTTATCTTGAGATTAGGAAGTGCCAATCGTTCATAATCGGATAATGCTTGCAAATAATTTCTTCCCAAGCTGATAAATAACTCATCGTAGCGATCGTCTTGTAAGATGTTCTTGAAATTATGCCAAACTTCGGAATGTAGTTCGTGCGCTCGTTCCGGTGTCATTTTGTAATCATAGTAAGGAATTGAACGATTGGCAGGTATTAGTCCAAACTTAGCTGAGAGGATGTAAACAGTCAAAGATCCTATTTTTTCAGGGTGTTCACGTAGGTACTTGCGTAGAATTTGGAACTGTGGACCATTATACCGTTCGATAGCTGGTAATAAATCAGGAACAGAACGCTTACGTTGTGAGCAGGCCATAATTAAAAGGCGTCTTGGTTCTGATATCATTCTATCCCTTATTTCTCAATATGTAAAGTCGTCTGTGATTTCACCTACCCGTCGCTAATCTCTTCAATCACTCAAGGCAACGGGATTAAAATTCGTGTCATAATCGAACGTATCCACCCCTTCTATCTGTTTCAGATAATTGGTAACGGCATAAGTAACCGGGGTGGCCAGGGCTTCGTAGGCGGATTTGAAGAGCCACTGGGTGATCACGGCGTTGAACAGGCCGGCGGTGGGGATAGTTCCGGCAAAAGCCACGACGATGAATATGGCCGAGTCTAGCCCCTGACCGATGAGGGTTGAACTGATGGTGCGGGTCCACAACCAGCGGCCTTGGGTCAGTATCTTCAGCCGGGCCAGCACGTAGGAGTTGGCGAATTCACCGACAAGATAGGCTATAAATGAAGCCACAAGCAGGCGTGGGGTGTATCCCAAGATTGTTTCGTAAGCCTCTTGGCCCTGCCAAAAGGGCGCTGGCGGCAACAATTGCGCCACGCCAATGGCGACAACGGCCAGGAAATTACAGAAGAAGCCCAACCAAATCACGAACCTAGTTAAGCGATAGCCATACACCTCTGTCAGCACATCACCAAAAATGTAGCTAATCGGAAATATAATCACCCCCGCTGGCAGAAAGAAACCGAAGATACTGACCAACTTGACAGCGATGATGTTGGCCGTAATCAGAGAAGTAATGAAAATCGCAGCGATTACTACAAACCATTTAGAAACTTTCAAGAAATATATCCTCCTCTTCAATGTTAAATCATAAAGTCACTCACTCACCGCCCGTACCTTGCACCGGGCCAGCCAAATATCCTCTACCTCGGCCGCGTAGCGGCGCAGTAACTCGGTGGCAAAGGGATCAACATCAACTTCCAACTCAGCCAGGCCAATGGTGGAGATGGGGGTGCCTTCGGTTTCGATGTTGAAACCGGTGTGGATGAGGGTGGAGGTGGGACTGGCGGTGGCGATGGAAACGGACAGTTTGCCGAGGGTACCGTCAGGACGAGGCAGGTAGAGGTCATCACCTTTACGCTGTACCGGCTGACTGGTTAGTTCTTCCAGCAGTTCTTTGGCGGTGATGATCAGCAGGCGCTGGCGGTAGACGGTCAGTTCTAAATCTGTGTGGAAGAATTCGGCCAGGCAGTGGAGCATGAGGGGGCTGTAGATGGGGGCCTGGGCTTTGACGTCTTCAAGGTCGACCATTTCGCTCAAATCGACCCGGCAGGGACCGACGAAGGCGACGATGGCGTCGCCGAGAAGGTCAAACTGGCGGTAGAGCCAGTGGGGGGCCAGTTGGTGGCCGTCGTAGGTGATGGGGTGGTTGGTATGGTAGTGGGTGTGCATAGTTACTCTATCCCTCCCAATATCTCTCGCCATAGCTCAGAGATCCCCAGATGGGTGGCCCAGTTTTTAAGATAAGCCATATCTAGTTCATCGCCCACAGTGAGTAAGATGCTGGCAGTATCGCGAAAGTAAAAACGTAAACCCACAGGGCAGGTGACGTGAAACGCGATGACTTATTATCTATGGTTTATAATGCATCCCCCCCACAGCCATTACTTGCGCTCCGTCCGAATCTTTTGGCGCTGGATTTCCGCTTCCAGGTGTTCTTTTTGCGCCTCGTTGGCGACGCGGATGGCGGCGGGATAGGCCTGGGTCGCAAAGGATTGCCAGCTATCGCGCTGGATCACGGGAAGAGCGGCTGCGGTGAACTCTTCGGGAGTGGCCGTGGCGGCCAGGGAGGTCATATAAGCGGCGATGTATATCTTTTCATCTCCGGGAATCATCCAGCCGCCGATTTCGTCGCCGAATACGACTTCCTCACCGCTTTCCATAGCGTCAATCAGGTCGTACAGCACACCAAAGCAAGCCACTGCGTGCAGGTGGTCCTCCTGGGCGGTCAGTTGGGTGCTGGCCTGGAGCAAATCGCCGAGCTGTTCAAACCATTCTTTGGTTTCCTCCGGGACGTGCATCCAGTTTTTTGAGTTGATGTCGAACGGTTCGTAGTACATACCGGCCAGTGACTGGCGTTGAAATTGTTCAACTTCATCCAGCAGCCTTTTGCCGTCAACCGGCTCAGGAGGTAACGACCTGGCCACCTGACCGAATACGCTCTGGCGCTGGTCGTGATCCATCTCGAAGAAAGCTTTGTCCAGCAAATCGAGCAGGACGGATGAATCTTGGGTTGATAGGAATTTAAAGAGTCTGAACTTGTCCATTAAAAACCTTCTTTCTTGTACATCAAACCAGAATTTGGCTTGCCAGCGGGGTAAAAAGTAACTTCCGCTTGATGTCGCTAGCCAACTCGTAAAACGTAAAACGTGAAGCGTAATGACTTATCTACAGTTCATTTTTACGTTTTACGCTTTACGTTTTACGTGGTTGGATGCTT
>DAOUMU010000179.1:0-5183 GCA_034409055.1 Anaerolineae bacterium | reverse complement strand
TTGGCAGAGTAAAATAATTTGAGTTATACCACATCTTGTATCTGTCACAATTATGAAGCCCAATATGTAGTATGTAGCGCAACTATTCTGTTATGTAAACTCAAAATCTTTATCTGAATATCTATAGAGGCTAGCGGAGATTACCTCATTGTTCTGAAGTTCCTTCAGGCTCTCTTCATACGTTTCAACATAAATACCAAAATGCCCGGCTAAAATATGGTCGGCTATCTCCAGAATAATCGAAGCTGCCGCAATGAGACCGCGCTCGATGATCCAACGTTGGCTCAGGTTTCGCTGCAGGGCTTCCGGCTCAACCTCACCATATTTGTTCAATTCCTGGAGGATTTTATTCAGTTCCTTTAATCGCTGCTCGATGGTGTCTGGTTTAAGGACCATTGTTTGAAATGCTCTTTCAAATATTGTCGTTGTTGACGGCGCAGCCAGGCCGTATCTTTGTATAAACGCAGGGTGGACATCTCAAATTGTTGGCAAATTGCTTCACTGGCCTGATAGAGCAGTTGCCCGGTGCGAATAATCTCAAAACGCAACACCGGCGAGACCTGCCGCAAATCAACCAAATCCAGCCGCTCTGTGTTCAGGCAAACGGTGATGGCCGGGCGTAGTCGATAAACCGGCTTATCTTGCATCAAGATGGCCAAATCCACGTCGTGTCCTTTTCTATTCTGACTCAAAGAACCAAAGAGGTAACTCAATTGTACGCTTTCCTGCTCAAAGAGGGGAATAAGCTGGTCCAACTTTTGCTTGATATCTGGCGGAAGTTCGCGGAACCCGGCCCACCGTTGCGGAATGCTCATCGGGTAAATTCCCTGCCCGTGCTATTATTCTCAACTATACCATACCTTCCAAACCTGTCAATACCAAACCACAAAAACAAAACACCGCCACCGAACCCGGCGAGGGTGCTTTTATTGACCCATAACGCAGAGGAGTGCGTTGCTGTGGACACAGGGATGGATTTTACTTGCAGGGTGACATAAGGGTGCGAAAAATTGTCCTGCCGGTTCGACGATGAACGCCGACGGGAGCATTTCAGTTTTGGGGCGAGACCGTAGCCTCAAGTGAGTAAATTGTCCGGCCCAAAGCTGTGGGGGAGCAAGTCGGATAGAGCAAATACCCGGTAGTGACCTGCGAGGTTACCCACGATGATGGTTAAATTGGGAGCAAATTCGCGGATGACTTGGCGGCAAACTCCGCATGGCGTGCCACCATCCGGGGTGACAATGGCGATCGCCTTAAAGTCAAGATCACCTTCGGAGACAGCCTTAAAGATAGCGGTGCGTTCAGCACAGCTACCGGGGCTGTAGGCCGCATTTTCGACATTGCATCCTTTGTAAATCTTGCCGTCGGTGGTCAGCAGGGCAGCGCCAACTTTGTAATTAGAATAGGGGGCATAGGCGTACTCTCTGGCCTCAATTGCCTGCTTGAGCAGATAATCCCATTCGTTCGTCTTTGAAGTTTCGGTTAAGGCCATCACATTTTACCTTTTTAATCAGGGAGATCTGGAAACAGCATTGTGGGTCGTATTGCTAACAAAGGTGGAGGTATTTTTGTCAGCGGGGATCAACTCGTTGTTTCGTTTTTTATCATTCTCTTTATCTGGCTTCTTTTTTAGCCGTTGAACCTTGACCGTGCCTATGCGGCGACCATTGACATCCAGCACGGTTAAATGCAAATCACCAATATCAACCGAGTCACCCATTTCAGGTACGCGGCCCAGTAAATTATAAACCAGTCCGCCGAGCGTGTCGCTCTCATCGGTTGGCAGGTCGACGGACATAACATCGTTAATGTCATCCAGGTCCATGCGAGCATTGAAAATATATTCATCATCAGAGATATAGTGCATAAAGAACTCTTCTGAATCATACTCATCCTGGATTTCGCCGACAATCTCTTCCAAAACATCCTCTACAGTGACCAGGCCGGCTGTGCCGCCATACTCATCCACGACAATGGCAATCTGCACTTTTTTGGTCTGGAACTCGTGCAAAAGGTCGCTGACCGGTTTAGTTTCCGGAACATAATGAACTTCGCGTTCCAGGCCGTGCACGGGGCGTGATTTCCCGCCACTGCGCCAATGGGCTAACAAATCTTTAGCATAGAGAACGCCAATGATGTTATCGATATTATCGACGTAAACCGGTACTCGAGAGTGACCGGCTTCCAGAATAACATCAAGGGCCTCCATGACATCGGTTTGGGCCTCGACGGCTACGATATCAATGCGGGGGACCATTACTTCGCGGGCCAATGTGTCATCAAGCGCGAAGATGGAGTAGATCATTTCCTTCTCATCTTCTTTCAGGGCGCCCCCCTCTTCACTGGCATCCACATAGGTGCGCAAATCCTCTTCGGTGATGATACCCAGGCCGTAATCGTCTCCTTCACCCGGTCGTCCCGTCAGCGTCCAGCCGATTTTCGTTACCATACGGGCCAGGGGAACCGCTAAATAGGATAACAGGTTGACCGGGTAAATCGCCCAGAGGGCGACCGGCTCAGCATAGTTACGAGCAATCTCTCTGGGAATCAGTTCACCAAAAATGAGCGTAGCCAGAACCGCCACCACAGTGATGACCAGTACAGCCACAAAGTTGTCGGTGGAAATCGTTTCAGCCAGAGGGGTGGTGTAAACGAAAGCGGCAAAGGCGATAATAGAAAAACCGATAAATTTGAGCGCTAATTGTTCGGTGGCTAAAAGATGGGTGGCATTCTCTGCCAGGCGGTCGATCATTTCAGCCGCGTGATTACCTTCTTCAATTAATTGAAGCCGCCGCGATTTGCGCATCGACACAATGGCTTCCTTGACGGCCGCAAAGAAAGCATGCAAAGTTAGCAAAACGACCAGAACAATAATTGGCGATGGACTGTCAGGGTCTAACAAAATAACTCCAACCCAAAGCTAAACTTTACTTATTTTTCTATCTTTGAATTTTTGAGCCGGGCCGGTACACCGTAGGCCACAGCGTCGTCGGGTACGTCTCTGGTCACTACAGCGCCGGCACCGGTTTTAGCGTTTTTACCAATGTTTACCGGGGCTACCAACATCGTGTCACTGCCGATGAAAGCATTGTCACCGATCTTGGTGGGATTTTTATTGACACCGTCGTAATTGCAGGTTATGGTTCCCGCCCCAATATTGACGTTTTTGCCGGTCGTGGTATCTCCCAGGTAGCTAAAGTGGCCCATCTTCGTCCCTGGACCGAGATAAGAATTTTTTACCTCACCAAAATTACCCATATGCACCCTGCTGGCCAGATGAGCCCCCTTGCGCAAATGGGCAAAGGGACCAATATCTACATTATCTTCCATAACGGCCTGCTCTACCACGGAGAAGCGGACCAGGCAACTATGGCCAATAATAGAGTCTTCGATAAAGCTGTTAGGTCCAATGACACAATCTTGACCAATGGTTGTTTGGCCCAGCAGATAAGTGTTAGGATAAATAATGGTATCCTGGCCCAGGGTTACCTCAAGGTCAATGTAGGTGGTCGATGGGTCAATCATGGTCACCCCGGTTTCCATCCACTTTTGATTAATTTTCTGACGGAGGGTGGCTTCTACTTCAGCCAGATGGGCCCGGGTGTTAATGCCTACGGCTTCAACCGGGTCTGTCAAACGTTCGGCCCAGACCCGCTCGTTTTGCTCAACGGCAATCCCAATCAGGTCAGTGATATAGTATTCGCCTTTGGCACTGAGCGGAACCTTTTCCAGATTGGCCCAGAGCCAATCAGCCGCAAAAACATAAGCGCCGACATTTAGTTCGCGAATGGCTTTTTGCTCCGGGGTACAATCGACCTCCTCGACAATGGCCATCACGTAGCCCTGTTCATCGCGCACAACCCGGCCAAAACCGCGGGGGTTGTCCGATTCTACGGTTAACATGACCAGCGGCGCTTGAGCCGATCGATGGGCCTCAACCATTTTCTGAAAGGTTTCGCCAGTTAGCAATGGTAAATCACTGGGGACCACGACGATCGTGTCTGCTTTACCAGCTAACAAAGAAAAGGTTTGTTGAACGGCATGGCCGGTGCCCAACTGCGGTGATTGCACCACAAAAGAAATGTGGTCAGCTTGTCCGGTTCCACCGGGCTCAAATTCAGCCCGTACTCGTTCGGCCTCGTGCCCAACGACCACAACTGTCTGCACTGGACCAAGCGGCTTGACCGCTTCCAGGATATGATGCAGTAGCGGTTTTCCCAAGATAGGATGAAGTACCTTCGGCATTTTAGATTTCATGCGGGTACCCATACCGGCAGCCATAATTACTGTAGCTAAATTCATTCCGATCCACTCTCAAGTTGATAAAGATTAGTTAAATTAAGCAGGCATATATTAATGACCGATGCCTGAAGTACAAATTATACGCTGATTATGTAGAGTTGGGGGCTTTGCTTCATAAAAGCTATGAATAGGGTCTAAGGGAGAAAAATAAAATCCACTATCTGTTATTTTAACATAGGGTTGGCTATATATCAAGGAAGGAAATAAAAAAGCCTTCTTGGCAATGACCTACTCTCCCAGAGGGTCGCCCCTCAAGTACCATCGGCGCTGGTGGGCTTAACTGCCGGGTTCGGGATGGAGCCGGGTGTACCCCCACCGCTATAATCACCAAGAAGACTTTTTATCAATTACCAATTATCAATTAGAAATGAACAATTGTTAATGACTAATTGTTCGGTGTTAATTGAGTGGATAGTACCCTAAAAACTAAATAGAACGAAAAAGTTCATCATCAAGGAAACAACTGTGAAGAGATTAAGCCTTCGGCCATTAGTATGGCTTAGCTGAGGACATTGCTGCCCTTACACACGCCACCTATCAAACTGGTCGTCTACCAGCGGCCTCTCCCGGATTAAAACCGGATGGTGATCTCATCTTGAGGCGAGTTTCCCACTTAGATGCTTTCAGCGGTTATCTCTGCCCGACATAGCTACCCAGCAATGCTCCTGGTGGAACAACTGGCACACCAGCGGTCGGTTCACTCCGGTCCTCTCGTACTAGGAGCAACTCCCCTCAAATCACCTACGCCCACAGAGGATAGAGACCGACCTGTCTCACGACGGTCTGAACCCAGCTCGCGTACCGCTTTAATGGGCGAACAGCCCAACCCTTGGGACCTACTCCAGCCCCAGGATGCGACGAGCCGACATCGAGGTGCCGAG
>DAOUMU010000178.1:0-10045 GCA_034409055.1 Anaerolineae bacterium | reverse complement strand
TCTCTATTTTTTCGGTCAAGCTTTTCAACGGGGTGAAGCCTCTGATTTGGTGGCTTACTTGGCCGCCAACGCTCAATGGCTTGGCATCCTTAAACCCAAACGCAAGCGTAAACAACTTTCTTTTGAGTTGGTAAAGAACTTGACAAATCCTGTCCCTGCTTAACTTGTAACAAATGGGGTAAGATTAGTATTGACGGTACGGACATTCGTGACCTCAAAAAAGCCGATCTGCGCCGTCAACTGGGCCTGGTGCTGCAAGATACCTTTCTATTTTCCGACACTGTGCTGGAAAATATCCGTTTTGGCCGGCTGGAGGCCACCGACGAAGAGTGTATCCGGGCGGCCCAAATGGCCGACGCCGACCATTTTATCCGCCAACTGCCGCAGGGCTACCAAACCCATCTCTCGGAGCGGGCCAGCAATCTTAGCCAGGGCCAGCGGCAGCTTTTAGCCATTGCCCGGGCCATTCTGGCCAATCCAGGCATCCTGATTTTAGACGAAGCGACCAGCAGTGTTGACACCCGCACCGAAATCCGCATCCAGGAGTCCTTGCTGCGCCTGATGGAGGGGCGCACCAGCTTTGTCATCGCCCACCGCTTGAGCACCATCCGCAACGCCAACCAGGTGTTGGTCATCAACAATGGGGAAATTGTTGAAAAAGGGACGCACCAGGAGCTATTAGACCGGCGCGGTTTTTATCATCATTTGTATATGAGCCAGTTCAAGGGGCAGACGATATAGCGTTGTTGAGAAGAGTGTACTCATTGTCTAAACCGTACCTGGCAAGTTGCACTATGTTGGAAAATGATTACCGAGCTACTCAGCGAAGAACGACCCCTTTATAGTTTTCTTGCCACTTCCACCAACGCGGGGTAAAATCCGGCATCATAAGATGTGTAGAGAGGATAATTGATGGAAACGTTAATCGAAGAAGACTCTCACTGGTGGTTTGCCAGTCGTACCCGGGCTCTGAATGTCGTTATGGGGCCTCTTTTGTCTAAAAGGCCCGATTTTCGCCTGCTGGATATCGGCTGTGGGGCGGGGAATATGATTCACCATCTCAGTCGCTACGGTCAGGTCAAAGGCCTGGAAATTGACGAACGTCCGGTCAACATAGCTCGCCAACGGGGGTATGACGTCGACCAGTTTGACGTTACCCAGGCCATGCCCTTTGACGAAAACAGCTTTGATGCCATTACCGCTCTGGACGTGATCGAGCACAACGAGGATGATATGGCTATTCTCACCGATAGCTACCGGGTGCTTAAACCGGGCGGACAGATCATTATCACCGTTCCGGCCCTCATGTGGCTCTGGAGCCATAATGACGAGATCAACGCCCACGTGCGCCGCTACACGGCGGCCGAGATAAAACAAAAATTGAGCCAAACCGGTTTTAAGGTCAGGCGAGTGACTTACAATAATTTCTTTATCTTTCCGATGGCTGCGACGCTGATTCTCCTCCGCCGCTTGGCTAAAGCCGAGCCGGCACTGGCCTCCCACCACCTGGCTGACGAGGAGTACCAGGTTGAAATGGAGCCAACCTCTCCCCCGGTCAATGCGATCTTGACCCTGGTGGGCCAGATCGAGGCCGCTCTGATTCGTTACGTAAATTTGCCAATCGGCATCTCGCTGATTGCGGTAGGGCAGAAGCCAGGACTGATCACTGACCACTGACCACGGCCTCCATCTTTTGACAAAAACAACCCAAAAAGTATATAATTTAGGCTGTATAAATAAACAATGAGCCTCGGTGGCGGAATTGGCATACGCAGCAGGTTGAGGGCCTGTGCCCGCAAGGGCGTGAGAGTTCGAGTCTCTCCCGAGGCATATCCTACACGCCCCAGGGTCAGAAAAAAGGAACGGCCCAGGGCTGGGGAGTAAAATCATTGATTTGCCCCCCTTTAATTTCCAGGCGCAGGATCACGCTGTTGATAAGCGCCTTTTTTGTTTCCGTTTTTCCCACATTACCTCCGCCAGATTGTTGAGCGCGACAACTCTAAAAAACGAATTTAGGCAAAATCAAAATGAAATTATTCTCCAAGCCTAAGATGTGGTACACTTCAAGTAGTTACATTTTGAGTTATTAGACTCTGATGAAACTCAAGTGAGCCAGCCTATGAGTATTGTCTTGATGAAGCTCAATCAGTTGTTAGATATTCAGCAGGTAGAACAGCTTCTGAAGGCCGTCATTAAATTTACGCCCCAGGCCCTCTGGGTGGTGGATCTGGAGGACAACGTTTTGGCTAAGGCTGGACCAGCCGATATTCCTGCTGATATCAACGATCTTTACCACACAGTTCAGGCGGATGCGGCGGCCATTGAGATAGTGGATAAACCGTACACCGCCGTTCGAGTACCGATCGATATACATGGTCAGCAGCTTGGCTACGTGATCGGTGTATCTGCTGATTCAGATCATCAGGTCGCTGAGCGGGTAACGGCTACGGTCCAAATGGTCAGCCAGATTCTGGCCGATCAAACTTACAAAGAGTATGAACTAAATAGTCTGTCTACGGAATTAGTTGGCAGATATGAGGAACTGACCCTTCTGTATGAACTGAGCCAGGACCTGGGGGCTGTTTTCGATATTCCGACCATCTGTGACATTGCTCTGGACAGGGCCATGCAAATTGTCTCGGTCGAAAAAGCGTTTATCGCCCTGATGGATGAGGACTCAAAACACCTGACCGTTATGGCCACTCGAGGCATCCAGGGATTTGTCGGCTGGAAGGTCCCGGTTGATCATGGCATTAGTGGCCGGGTGGCTGCCCTGGGCAAGCAAGTCTTACTGCATGCCCGAGAACCATCATCGCCTGATCCGAAGCGAAAAAAGGATACCCTCGAGGCCGTGTTATCTATACCCCTGATACTGCCCACTGACCAGTCTAAAGGCCAGCACGAAGTTTTGGGGGTGATCACCCTGGCCGGCAAGCCCCCTGGAGAAGATTTTTCGGCCGGTGAAGCCAAACTATTGACTACCATCATGATCCAGGTCACCGTGGCTATCCACAACAGCCGGTTGATTCAGGCCCTGCGAGAAGCGGAAAGGGTGCAGCAACAGATCGAAATCGCAGCCCGCATCCAGCAGAGCCTGCTGCCGAAACATCCCCCCCAATTGCCAGCGGTAGAGTTGGCCGGAGAGTGCATCTCGGCAGCCAACGTTGGGGGTGATTACTACGACTTCGTCACTGACGAAGCTGGTCGTTTGACCCTGCTCATCGCCGATGTCTCTGGCCATAGTGTTGGTTCGGCCTTGATGATGGTCATGGCCCGCAGTATCCTGCGACATGAAATTGCCCTGGGCAAGCCCATAGCCACAGTGCTGGCCGATACCAACACGGCCATGCTGAATGACCTGATCCAGGCGGAGATGTTTATTAGCGTGTTCTGTGCCCGCTACGATCCTGCTACCCACCAGTTGACCTTCGCCAATGGCGGTCACAACCCACCGCTCCTCTGGCGCAAGAAAACTGGACAAATCATTCCTCTCAACAGTGATGGTCTCATCGTCGGTGTTCTGGAGAATGTAGTCTATGAAGAGCGAGCCATAACCCTGCATCCAGGGGATGCTTTGATTCTTTACACCGATGGGGTCATTGAGGCCCGTAACCCGGATGGAGAGCAATTTGGTCAGGATAGGGTGCAGGAACTGCTCACAGAATACGGTTCGCTATCCTCGGATGTATTGGCAAAGCGGCTCTACAAAGCAATACGCCGACACATTCAAGATACAATCCAGCAGGACGATATGACCTTCCTGATTTTGAAAGTTCAGGAACAAGCATAATCTTATACCGCATATACATCCAATGTGTTATTCTTGGGAAAGAGAGATAAATGTCCACACCAAAGATTATTGTTGTGGACGATGATCCTGTCATCGCCCGCATGTTAACTTTTATGCTCAATGAAAACGGGTATGAAACCGTCGTTGCTTTAGACGGCGAAGAAGCGCTGGCCAAAATCCGGGCCTTAGAGCCACCTCTGGCTTTTATCGATGTGATGATGCCCAAAAAGGATGGCTACCAGGTCTGTCAGGAAATACGTAGCGATCCGACTCTGACGTGCCAACCTTACATCATTATGCTCACCGCGCGAGGATTCGCTGCCGACCGTAAGAAAGCCAAGGAGAGCGGGGTTAATGAGTTCGTGACCAAGCCTTTCAGCCCTTCAAAACTTGTAGCCCGGGTGCAGGAGATTCTGGGATCGAAATAAGTTATCTTCAACCTAACATAAGAGGAAAAATGCAAAATGGATTATAAGGTACGTGAAGATGCTGGCATCACCATACTCGACTTAAGCGGTGAAATTGATGTCAGCTATGCCCCCCGCTTACGGGATATTCTCATCGAGTTAATCGAGAGTAAATCTAAACGAGTGCTGGTCAACTTGAGTGAGGTGGCATATCTTGATAGCGCCGGGCTGAGTGTTTTTATTGCGGCCCATCGCAAGGCCCGGAATATTGGCGGCGTCTTGGGGTTGAGTAGCCCTCAGAAGTCGGTTCAGCGGGTCTTTGATCTGACGCGAACGAACAAGGTGTTTCAAATATTTTCCACGGTAGAAGAAGGGGTAGCTGCATTAAGTAACTCCTGATGTAGACAGACATGGGCGAACTCATACGCAACAAATTGATCGTCGAGAGTCGGTTGGATGCTATTACTGAGGTGCGACATTGGGCGGTTCAACAGGCCCGGCATGCTGGATTCGATGCAGAGGCTATTTTCGCCATAAACCTGGCTGTTGGTGAAGCATTGGCCAACGTCGTGCAACACGCCTACGATGGCCAAGCAGGCCATCAGATTCACCTCTCCTTAATCATCGATGAGACAAAATTCAGCCTGACCATCCGTGACTTTGGTCAGAAGTTTGACCTGGACAGTTACACTCCCCCCAATCTGGATGTACCAGGCGAGGGTGGTTACGGCGTGTATCTGATCAAACAGGTGATGGATGAGGTCACTTACAACACCTCACGTCCCCAGGGCACACAACTCAATATAGTCAAGTATCGATCAGGAGTCAGCCGTGCTTGATGTCTGTCTGATTGCCAATAGATAAATTTAACAGAGGTACATCAAAAGATGAGTGTTTGCTTAGTAACCGGAGGCGCAGGTTTTATTGGTTCCCATATCGTGGATGTTTTATTGGCCCGGGGCGATAAAGTGCGGGTACTGGACAACTTATCTACCGGGCATCGGGAAAATCTTTCCGCCGTGATTGATAAGATTGACTTTATCGAAGGCGATATTCGAGAGGCAGCCACCGTGCAAGAAGCAATCGCAGGGGTTGACTTTGTTTTTCATCTGGCGGCGATGGTTTCTGTGCCAGAATCGATGGAAAAACCGGTAGAAGCTGAATTAATCAATGCCGTAGGTACGCTCAACGTACTCACGGCGGCCAAAACTGCCGGTGTCCGGCGGTTAGTCCTCAGCTCGACCTGTGCCGTTTATGGTGACGAACCCACTTTACCCAAAACTGAAGCCATGCCGCCCCAGCCTAAATCACCTTATGCGGTCAGTAAGTTGGCGGCTGAGGCCTATTGCCGGTTGTTTAATGAGTCTTTTGGTCAGGAAACCGCCATGTTACGCTACTTCAACGTCTTTGGCCCTCGACAGGACCCCTCATCGGTCTATTCCGGGGTTATTTCCATTTTTGTCGATAAAATATCGCAGGGGGTTGCCCCATTTATTTTTGGTGACGGCGAACAAACCCGAGATTTCGTCTTTGTGGCGGACGTTGTGCGGGCTAATTTGTTGGCCTCGACCACTCCCGCTGCTGCGGGACAGGTGCTCAATATTGGTACAGGCCACCAGGTAAGTATCAACCAACTGTTTGAGACACTGGGTCGCATTTTTGACTGTGATTTAAGGCCCGTTTACAAACCCCCTCGCCCTGGCGATATTCGACACTCTTACGCCGACCCAAGCCTGGCCCACTCTGTCTTAGGTTGGTCTACAAAGGTTAGCTTCGAAGAAGGCTTGAGGAAATTAGTCGATAGCGTGAAGGGGACTTCCGCTCAAGAAATCAACTCCAGGGATTGGGACAGGTGAGGGATCCGGTTCAAGTAACGCAGATCCAGGCGACCATCGCGCCGAAAGTCGATGCGGGTGATGGCCGTATTGTAATGATGATAAAATATACGCCGGTCTGGCAATTGGTGTAAGAGTGCTTTTAGCAAGGCATCAATGAAGCCACCGTGGGATACCATCGCGATCCGTTCATCGTCGTCGACTTCCCTGGCTATTCGCCGTAACTGTCCGGCCACCCGGATCGCTCGCCCGTGGCAGCTCGGCCAATCTTCGTGCTCTTTGTTCCACCAGCCCGCTTCGGTGATCTCTTCCGGTAGGACGTAGTTTGGAAACTCGGCCAGAATGTCGGACCGGGTTTTGCCGGGATAGCCCACCAGGCCACCGGCTTCACCATGATCAAGATAAATGCCCCCCTGTTCGTGGATGTCGATCCAAACTTCGGAGGCCAACCCCAACGCTTCGCCAATCGGTTGAGCCGTTTGCAAAGCCCGCCACATGGCGCTGCAATAAAGGCGATCAATGCCGTATCCATGCCGTCGACGCACGTGAGTATCCTCTGCTGAAGTGCCTACAGACAACTCTGGATTGATCCCCTTCGCCAGATGCTGGGCAACAATATTCGCCTGGCGCCGCCCCAATTCGGTCAGGGGGGGATCAGACATTCGATCTCGCTGGTCAGTTAACGCATTATTGATTGATTGCGCGTGACGAATGATGTAGAGTTCCATGGTTTCTTGTCCTTATTGGAGTTTAGCCAACTTCTCGCATGCTCAAGCCAATCCGCCCCCGTTCCAGATCAACATTGATCACTTTCACCTTGACCACATCGCCCACCTTGACCAGTTCAAACGGGTCACGCACGTAGCGGTCGGCCAACTGGCTGATATGTACCAGTCCATCTTGCTTAACGCCAACATCCACAAAGGCCCCGAAATCAACTACGTTACGCACCGTACCGGTCAGAACCATACCCTCTTTCAAATCCTCCATGGTCAGCACATCCTGTCGCAGCAAGGGGGGAGGTAGTTCGTCGCGGGGATCGCGCCCCGGCTTGGCCAGAGACTCCAGGATGTCGATCAAAGTGGGCTGGCCAACTTCTAATAACTCGGCCAGAGCAGACAAATCCTCTTGTTGATGCAAGGCCTCAATTTTGACCGGTAAATCCTTTTCATCGCCGCGCACGTCCAAGTATTCAAATAGTCGCTCGACCACCGGATAGCTTTCCGGATGGATAAAGGTATTATCCAACGGACGATCCCCGTCAGGAATCTTGAGAAAGCCAATGGCTTGCTGGTAGGTTTTGGTCCCCAGTCCCTTGACTTTTTTCAAGTCATCGCGGCGGCGGAAAGGACCGTGTTCCTCTCGCTGCTTGACAATGGCCTCGGATAGGCGGCGACTGATGCCGGCCACGTAGCTGAGCAAGGAGGCACTGGCCGTATTTACGTCAACGCCCACGTGATTGACTGCGCTCTCAACCACGGCGTCCAACGTCTGCTCTAACTGCTTCTGATTCACGTCATGCTGGTAAAGACCAACGCCGACAGATTTGGGATCGATTTTGACTAACTCGGCCAGGGGGTCTTGCATACGACGAGCGATGGAAATCGCCCCCCGCATGCTGACATCCAGGTCGGGAAACTCGGCCCGGGCCAGTTTGCTGGCGGAGTAGACCGAAGCCCCGGCCTCGTTGACAATGACGTAAGCAATTTCCAGGCTATGGCCTGGCTGCTGCCTGGCCTCGGCAATAACTTCCGCGACCAAGGCTTCCGTCTCCCGGCTGGCCGTGCCATTACCGATGGCGATCACCGCTGCCCCTTGCTCGATCAGCTTGAGCAGCATGGTTTTGGCTTCGTCCCAACGCTTCTGGGGTTCGTGAGGATAAATCGTGGCCCCGCCCAGAAACTTGCCGGTTGGATCAACCAGGGCCACCTTACACCCTGTGCGATAACCGGGGTCAATACCAATGACCGTCTTGCCCCGTACCGGCGGCTGCAAGAGCAACTGGCGCAGGTTAATGGCAAAGGTTTCGATAGCGTGCTGGTCGGAGGTGTCGGTCAGTCCACCCCGCAGTTCAGTTTCGATGGACGGAGCCAGAAGCCGCTTGTAACCATCGGCGACCGCCTGGCGAATGTGGTCGGTGAAGACAGAACCAGGATTGGTAATCGTCCGCTTCTGGATGCGGTTCACCAATTCCTCATCCGGCCCTGCCAATTTTACCTTTAACACCCCCTCTCGTTCGCCCCGGTTGATAGCCAGCAGGCGGTGCGGCGGGATGGAGTCGAGCTTTTCCCGGTAGTCGTAATAGATTTGAAAAACTCCTCGCTCATCTCTAGTCGGGTCCGCTGTGCTGATTACCAGCCAGGCTTCGTCGTGCATCTGCTGGCGGACGGTCGCCCGCACATCGGCATCTTCGGCCACGATCTCAGCAATAATGTCCCGTGCGCCAGCCAGGGCATCTTCAATAGTGGGGACGTCTTCGTTGAGGAAAGGCTCGACAATTTGGCCTGGATCACCCTCAGTGATTTCCTGGGCCAGCATCATTTGGGCTAACGGCTCCAACCCCCGCTCCCGGGCCATAGTGGCCCGGGTCCGTCGTTTGGGTTTATAGGGCAGGTACAAATCCTCAACTGCCTGGAGCGTGGTAGCGGCTTCGATGCGCGCCCGCAACTCATCGGTTAACTTGCCCTGCTCCCCGATGCTGCGCAAGACCGTCTCTTTCCGAGCTTCCAGGTTACGGAGGTAGGTCAGTCGTTCCAGGATGGTCCGTAGTTGGGTCTCATCCAGCCCCCCCGTGACCTCCTTGCGATAGCGAGCCACAAAGGGCACTGTATTGTCATCATCGAAAAGCTCAATGGAGCGAGCCACCTGGACGGGGCGAATCTCCAGCTCGCTGGCAATGGTTTGGGTGAAGTCAATAGCCATATATTTTACCTCAGCCCACTATGATTTAAACACGGCTGCCAGAGCCTGGTGCATCACTTCGACAGGAGCGTCCAGACCGGTCCACATTTTGAAGGCGATGGCCCCCTGGTAGACCAACATGCCCAGACCATCAAGCGTACGAGCGCCACGAGCTCCGGCTTCCTGCAAGAAAGGTGTGCGGGGTGGATTAGGAATGACGTCACAGACCGTCATATCGGCCGTAATGGTATTGTAGTCAATCTGTGGCTTGGCGGTTACATCTGGAAACAGGCCAATAGAGGTGGCGTTGACCAGGACATCCGTAGCAGAGGGCAGGGCATAGATATCGGTCCACTGGACGAAGCCGGCCTTGGCGGGTGTTTGCTCATTGAGCAAGGTCACCAAGGTCCGGCCACGTTCAGGTGAGCGGTTCACAACCGTGATCCGGGTAGCCCCGGCCAGGGCTAACTCTACCGTGATGGCCCGCGCCGCTCCCCCAACCCCCAAAACGACCACCTGTTTGCCGGCCGGGTCAAGCTGAGCGTCCTGGCGCAAAGAGCGTAAAAAACCTTTGCCATCGGTGTTCTCGCCGATCAACTTATCCCCTTCCCGGCGTACAGTGTTAACGGCCCCCATAAGTTTGGCTTCCTCCGCCACTTCATCCAGGTATTTCAGCACCTCAACTTTGTGGGGGATGGTCAAATTGATGCCCTGCATATTAAAGGCCCGTAGGCCCTGTATGGCTGCAGCCAAATCTTGAGGATAAACTTCAATGGTCAGGTAGCGCCAGTTCAGCCCAAGAGCCTGAAAGGCCGCTTCCTGCATCACAATCGTCGGGTTCTCGGCCACGGGATGGCCGAACACGCCGACCAGTTCAGCTTTGTAGTTTGGTTCCTGTGACATACTAGATAGAGCCTCCCTAACTTGATCGCATAGGCAATTTCTCTTTTGTAAGACAAATTGCTAACTTGTTAACAGTGCTGGGTAACTGCCTACCCTCATGTCATTCCGAGGAGCGCAGTACCCAAAGGGCATAAACGACGAGGAATCTCCGAAACTTTGGCCCAAAAGAGGTCCACTTTACCAAAACCTTGGGGATTCTTCACTCGCTG
>DAOUMU010000177.1:0-10429 GCA_034409055.1 Anaerolineae bacterium | reverse complement strand
CCTGGCCACTGCATCCGGTAATGATAAGTGGATGGAGGGCCCTGACTGTCTTGTCATCACATCAGAAGAGAGGGGTCATCCGTCACTGCCTTTGACCAGATGTTGTTTCCTTGATTCTGAGGGCTTATGCTCCTGAAATCAAGGGGTGTCCCACAAATTCAGGGGGTCAAGCCCCTGAAATCAGGGGGTAACTTTACTGTGGTCAAGCACAATGCTAGGTCCCGTGATAGTTAGACAGTCAGGGGATGGAGGGTCGTTATTTAGGTGATCCATACGTAGCTGGCCGTTGCCCGGAGTGCGATACTTTGTACCCAAAAACCCGCACGGAAGGTATCGGTCAAACGGCAGTGCGCTGTGTCAAGTGCGGCGCCGATGTTGCCCCCTTCACCTTTACGAATGGCTATACCATCGCTTTCGATGGTAAGCGTATGGTTGGAGTTACTTTGCCTCAAAAAGCGGCAGAAGATATTGCTCGAAGTGCCAAACAGTATGCCGCCTTGCCAGAGAACTCTATCCAGAATCCTATTCTAACCTTTGCCCCTCATGATTTGGTGGGGCTGGTGGCCCGGTTGCGACCGTTTATGGGACAACTGGGAACCACCCCGGCTATTCCTATGCCCGACTCGCATAATGCAGGCGACTTCGGTTCGTTTTTGATCGGAGCGCCCCACGAGTATGCCATCACGGCTGAGCAATTGCAACATCGCACCGATGGTCACATGGATATCGACGCCGTAAGGGCTGGCGCTATTCTGATTTGCCCGGTTAAGGTGCCTGGGGGCGGGATTTACATGGGCGATATGCACGCGCTTCAAGGCGATGGTGAGATTGCCGGGCATACGTGCGATACATCGGGGACAGTCACGTTGCAAGTGCACGTACTGAAAGGGTTAAACATTGATGGTCCGATTCTGTTCCCAGTGCTTGAGGATTTACCATTTGTGGCCAAACCTTTATCAGAGAAAGAGCGCGCCCGGGCCTTGGCTGTGGTCAAGGCTTGGGGTGTGACGCAGCTAGAAGAGTCGGCCCCGATTTCAGTTATTGGGACCGGGCCTGATCTGAATTCGGCCACCGATAATGGTTTGGAGCGGGCTGCCGAACTGCTAGAGATGAGTGTGCCCGAGGTCAAGAACCGGGCCACTATCACCGGTGCTATCGAGATTGGCCGCCATCCTGGGGTCATACAGGTCACTTTCCGCGCTCCGTTGGATCGACTGGAACGCCGGGGGCTACTTCCCTTTGTGCGTGATCAATATGGGATTGGTTGATTGCACTTAATTCCAGGCCAATTTGGCCCGTGTGGCCCAATAGACGTCCGGCGGTTCGGCCAGGGGAGCCAGTTCAGAGGCTGCCTGCTCATCCCACTGCACGTCCAGAGCTTTTACGTTGGAGCGTAAATGTTCTGTCGTGGCCGCGCCGCTCAGAACCACGTCGACCCACGGTTGGGCCAGGACGGCGGCCAGGGCCAGGGCATCAATCGTGGTGTTCAAGCGCCTGGCCTGGCGTTGCAGGAGCGCCAGTTTACCGGCGAAGGTGGGCTCATTATTGCGGGGTGTCAGGCGACCATTGGCCAGGGCTTCCTTGACGATGACACCCATACCGGTGGCTCGGGCCTCCTGCAAGACTGGCCTGGTTGACGGTTCAAGCAGATTCCAGGTCACTTGCACCGAGTCGAACAGGCGCACACCATCAAGCACGACGGTCATAGCTTGTTTGAGTACTGCCGCCTGGCCAGAGCCGCTCAAGGAGAGGCCCATCAGAACCCCTTCACCCTTCAGCCGGACCAACTCGGCCAACACGACCTGGTTATCGAGGACGCCGCTCTCCAGAGTGGCGGAGTGGATCTGGTAAAGGCGTAAGTAAGGGCCCAGGTTCGCTTGAGTTTCCGGCCATTGTCTTTGCAGGACCGGTAAGGAATGTTCTTTAACTTCATGCTTGTCCGCCTCAATCTGCCAATTGGCGGTATAGGTGTAACCCCACTTTGAACCAACGGTGACCGCCTCTAAAGGGATAGTTCGGGCCTGGAGCCAGGTACCGAGAAACTGCTCCGCCCGACCATAGGACCGGGCTGCGTCAAAGTAGCGTATCCCGAACTGCCAGGCCGCATCAAGCACCTCGTGTGTCCGGCGCTCCATTGTCGCCACGTCGTAATTCTTCTCAAGATCTTCGGCGTGTCCAAGATTGATATAACCTGGCCGGCCCAGTGAAGCCAGGCCCAGGCCAATCGGCGAAACAAGGACATCCGTTGAACCAAGCGTGCGTGTTTTCATATTTTTTTCTCCTTCTCCATTGCCCCATTTTATCATACCCGCTCCCCGATGACAATCAGTTACGGTAGAGCAAAACGGTGGGTCTGCCCCAAATTTTAGGGTAGCTGGCGCATCCCCATGCGCCAGCGGCGGCATAGGGATACTGCCCTGCTAAAATCTGGGACGCACCTCAAAACGATTCAACCCTTGCCAAAATACTAAACATAAGTTATCATTATTCTATGTTAAGTTGACATAGGGTGTTATTTTTAGGAGGACTGGCGTGAATAGATTAAGCGTTCCCTGTTGGTTCTGGCTGATTGGTATGTTAGCTGTGCTATTGACCGGCTGTACGCTGGACCGCCCGGCCGGGACGGTCGATGACATTGATGCGTTTGTGCCACCAGTGGCCGTGGCTCAGGCCAATGGGGCGGTGATCCGGCTGCAACCGGCCACCCAGCAACTCAATCTCGGAGATATCACAGCAATTGAAATTCGCCTGGATAATGTGGTCGGCCTGGTAGCGGCTGACATCCAACTGCAATTTAACCCTGGCGTGCTTCAGGCTCAGGATACTGATCCCAACCAGGATGGCATTCAAGTTCAACCGGGTGATTTCCTGGCCGCCGATTTTGTCGTGGCCAACGAGGTTAACAATGAAACCGGTCTGGCTCATTACGCCCTGACCCAGGTTGGCTCCACCCCTCCGGTGGATGGGAGTGGTTTACTGGCCACGATTACGTTTCGGGCGATTGCCGAAGGGAATAGCCAGTTGGCTTTTACGCTCAACCAACTGGCCAACGGCGATGGCCAGGACATTCCGGTCAATCCCCAAACCGGCCAAGTCACAGTCGGTCAGCCAACGGGCGAGCCACCTACGGTGACGTTTACCCCTACTTCGACCCCTACACCGGGCACAGATACCCCAACACCCACCCCCACTTTCACCCCCAGCCCGGGTGAAGACACGCCAACACCGACCTTCACCCCCGTTCAACCCACCCTTACACCGACTGTATCGCCGACGCCCACCCCCGCTCCCCTGCCACCCACCAGTACGCCTATTCCGCTCAAGACCGAGATTCCGCCAGGGGCCACGCTGGGACACTGCTACCGGGTGAAAGAGGGCGATACGCTCTATAGCTTGGGCCAGCAGTTTGGAGTCAATCCCCACCATATTAATCTGGCCAATGATTTGCACCCACCCGGCTATATCTTTGTCCACCAGGCCCTCTTTATCCCCACAGAGATGGGACGCGGTCCGAATTTTTACGTCGTGCAGGCAGATGGTGAAACCTTGACCAGCATTGCCGAACAGTGTCATTTACCTGTTTCTTTCCTGGCTTCGGTCAACGGTGGCTTGCCTGAAAATGCGATCTTGCAGGCCGGCCACGTGCTGTGCATCCCGATTCCGCCGTTTCCGCCCCCATCTCGTTTGCCCTATCCACCCCCCGGTCCGCCACGGGTCATGCCACCGCCTTGCTATGGACCTTGTCGGTAGACATTTTGGTGTGTGACAGGTTATGGTTGAGCAAAAACAAACTGCTGGACCGATTGCCCTTAAAATAGATCATGTTACGATCGCCGGGCCGGCGTTGGCTCCCATGGAGCAGGCTTTTGCCAATCTGGGCCTGGCTACTGATTACGGCGGGCCTCACTCCAACGGCATTACCCATATGGCCCTGCTGGGCTTTAATGATGGCTCCTACATCGAGCTGATTTCAACCATGAAATCGGGGCAAAAGGAGGCTGTCTTTTGGGGTGAACACATCGTGGGTAACGGCGGTCCCTGCGCCTGGGCCGTCCAGGTCGACGATGTGGCTGCCGAAGTAGCGCGGGTGGCCGACCTGGGCATTCCGGCGAAAGGTCCGGCTTATTACAATCGCCGCCGGCCTGACCAGACCCTGGTCGAATGGGACCTGGCCTTTTTGGGCGATCAGGGAGCCGGAGCGACGTTGCCCTTCATTATCAAAGATATTACCCCCCGTGAGTGGCGGGTTCGCCCCTCGGCCAGTGTGGCCGAGGGATTGCTGACCGGCATAGCCACGGTCATCTTGGGCCTCGAAAATATCGAAACGACGATCAGTCTGTTCCAACAGGTCTACCACTGGCTGCCGCCCCAGGTCGCTGATGATACCGACTTTGGAGCCAGGCTGGCTTACTTTACCGGCACGCCGGTGGTCCTGGCGACTCCCTTGGCTGGTCACACCTGGCTCTCCGAACGACTGGTTCGCTTTGGCCCGTCGCCCTGCGCTTATCTGATCGGTACGGACAATTTTGCTGAGGCTTGCCTTCGGTTCGAGTTGGTTCAAGCAAGTCCCTGGTTTGACCGCCGGGTAGCCTGGTTTGACCGGGCTAAATTAGGCGGTTTTAGGGTGGGAATCGTCGAGGGTAAGTGATGGGCGAGCATCATAACGATAAAACACCCGAAAACCAACCACCACCCAAAAAACGATTAAATGCAGAGCAGTTGATTCTGTTTATCGGTCTGCTCTGTTTTATCGTCTTTTTGTGGCTGGTGGCTTTTTTGCTGTTGCCCCTCATTTCCGACCGCTCGACGGACATTGCCTGGCAGAGGCTACTTATTCAGGCCACTCCTACGCCGGAATTTGTTTTGCCTCCAACCTGGACCCCCACCCCTGGCCGGGAGCCTCTGCCCTCGACTACGGCCACGGTGGTTTATGATGGGGCCGTACCGACTCGCATGTATACCCCTCGCCCCACTTCGTTGTCGGGGTTGCCCTGGCCGGTGATTGCGCCGCGCCTGTCGGTGATCGACCTGGCCCGGATTATGCAGGGCGAGTCGCCGGGCGATAAAGAGGCCGCCTATATGGTCGGTTGGGTGGCCAAAAATCGCCTGATGCACCCCGGTTATGGGGATGTCTATGCGGTGGTGTCGCACGGCTTTTTTGGCTACCGGGCCGATCTTAAACCGAATAAAGAGTTTATCGCCTTGGCCCGGCGGGTGATCAAGTCCAAGGAAGATCCCACGGGCGGCGCCCTCTACGCGCTCTCCCGCACCGATATTACGAAATTAGGCGTTCCCCCCGGTCGGGCCGATGTGGCCTATGGGGAGTGGTTCTTCTTCAGGACCTGGCCCCTGGCCGGGCGGTGAACTGCCTCTGCTATAACCCCCATTGTTGGGCTTGTGTAAATTGCAGGAGTGACGTAAAATCATAGGGGTGCATTTCAAATGAGTTGAAGGAACATATACCTATGGAAGATTTAGTCGGCCAATATTTTGGTGGGTATGAGTTAAAAGAGTTGGTTGGTACCGGCGGTATGGCCAGCATTTACAAAGCGTTTGATAAAACCTTGTCCCGCTGGGTGGCCATTAAAGTCATTCCTGTGCAAGCTATGGGAGAGGCTGAGGAAACTTTGCTGGCCCGTTTCCGGTTGGAGGCCCAGGCGATTGCTTCCTTGCGTCACCGCAATATTTTGACCATTTATAGTTACGGCGAGGAGGAAGGCTGGGCCTATTTTGTGATGGAATATGTGCCCGGTGGCTCTTTGAAAGATCGGATCAAACCCGGCCAGTTTTTTACCTGGGAACGGGCTTTAACGGTCATCATCCCGGTTGCTGAAGCGTTGGCTTTTGCCCATGAGCATGGCATTATCCACCGCGATATCAAACCGGCCAACATTTTGA
The DNA here is from genome assembly GCA_034409055.1 of Anaerolineae bacterium. Lineage (GTDB taxonomy): Bacteria > Chloroflexota > Anaerolineae > 4572-78 > J111 > DAOUMU01. The sequence continues at coordinate 4,531 of DAOUMU010000177.1, read as the reverse complement.
TGCCCCAGGAGGATTGGCCCTTGCTGGCCGATTTTGGCCTGGCTAAAATGGAGCACTCGACCCGGCCCAACTTGACCATGCCCGGCCAGGTCTTGGGCACGATGGCTTATGCCGCTCCAGAACAAATTCAAGAAGGCGAAATTGACACCCGGGTGGATATTTATTCGCTGGGGATTGTCTTGTATGAACTGTTAACCGGTAAGGTACCCTTTCAAGGCGAAACCACCTTTGATTTCCTGATGGCTCGCTTGACTGATCCACCGATGCCCCTATTAGAGGCTAATCCAGATGTTTCTCCCATTTTTGCCGGTATTTTAGACAAGGCTCTGGCTCAAGAATCGGAAGATCGCTATCAAACCATGGCCGAGTTCTGTCAGGCATTAAAAGACGCTCGAGACGAGCTGCGTAGACTGGCCGTTGTAACGGTATCACCCCCAGAAACCGTTGTCGTTCCTTCATCAATCACGGACACTGAACAAGAAACCTCGGTGAAGGAGGCGGAGGAGTTGGAAAAGACCAAACTTCGGCTCAAAGTAGTGGCCAGTGGTCAGGAAATTGTGGCGGCCGGTCAGCCAGAGTTGATGGTGGGACGAACCCACAAAAACGTCGTGCCTGATATTGACTTAGGTCCTTACGGCGGCACCAAGGCCGGTGTCTCCCGCCGGCATTGCCGCCTACTTTACCAGGACAAGCAGTGGTTTGTCGAAGACCTGGGCAGTACCAATGGCACCTTTGTCAACAAGACGAAAGTTAAGCCCCACCAGGCGATCGCTCTAAAAGAGGGCGATGTCATTCGTTGTGGCCAAATTGAGTTGGAATTACAGATAGATTAGATGGCTATACATATAAAAGCGCTGCGTCGTATAGCCATTGGGCTTGGCCTGCTGGCCATACTGGCCCTGATAACCAGTTGTGCGGTTTCAGTATCATCATCTACGGCCCTGGTAGATCCACCAGCAACCTCATCGCCACCCTCTCCCCCGATATTAACTGAAACCCCTATCTTACCGACCGCCACCTCATTGCCTTCACCAACCCAAACCCCGTCTCGAACGCCAACCCAAACCCCGACGCAGACACCAACTCGAGTTACTAGCACAGCCACGCCTACCCATACGCCCTTGAGTTCGGTTACTTTCACCCCAACCAGCCTCGCACCTACCTCCACGACGTCACCCGTAGAGCGGCCCAATCCCATCCCCCCGCTGGGTGATGCCGCTTGTGCCTGTGATATTGAGCACGTTGTCCTGATCAGTATTGACGGTTTGCGCCCCGACGCTTTGGAACAGGCCGACACGCCGGTTCTTGATGCCCTGCGGGCCGCAGGGGCTTACAGCCCCGTGGCCCAGGCTGTGCTGCCGACTGTGACCCTGGTCAATCATGCCTCGATGCTGGGCGGGATGAGCCCGGAGAAGCACGGCATCTATTGGAATGTAGATGACCCGGCTTTAGGCAAAGTGAATGGTCCCACGCTGTTTAGTGTGGCTCATGAGGCTGGCCTGAGCACGGCCATGGTGGTGGGCAAGCCCAAGCTGGAGCATCTGGTGTTGCCCGGCTCGGTGGATCGTTATGATTATGCCGGCTTTACGGACAGGCAAGTGTTTAACCACGTCTGGGAGGTGCTGCAAACCGGTCTGCCTGATGTTCTCTTCATTCACTTGCCTGATGTTGATTCGGCTGGCCATGCTATGGGCTGGATGTCTCCGCTCCAACTTGTGGCCGTGAGCCAGACGGACAGTTTAATCGGGGAATTGGTGGCGGCCCTTGAGGCGGATGATTATCTGGACCGGACGCTGCTCATCATCACCAGTGACCATGGCGGCAGTGGCCTGAAGCATGGCAGTGATTCCCCTGAAGATATGACCGTTCCCTGGTTGGCAGTGGGGCCGGGGGTACCGGCCGGTATCACCCTGGAAAGTAACATTGTTACGTATGACACGGCGGCAACGGTTTTGCATGCCTTTGACCTGCCCATACCGGCCACGTGGGACGGCCAACCGGTGCTGGAGATTTTTGGTGAAATCCCCCCAGATTAAGTAAGGCCCTATGTTTACCATCATTCCGGCCAAGTCCTTTGACCAATCAAAAACGCGCCTGGCCTCTGTCCTCTCCTTGAACGAGCGAGCGAGTCTGTGTCGACGCTTGTTACAGCGTACTATTGGTCTGGCCCGCCAGGTGGGTGAGGTGGTGGTGGTTTCGCGGGATGCAGGGGTCCGACGAGTGGCTAAGCAGGCCGGTGCATGGGCCCTGGTCGAGTGTGGCCTGGGCTTGAACAAAGCCTTGCAGCAAGCCTCAACCTGGGTGACCATGCATAGTGGCCAGACCGTTCTGATCTTACCCGGCGATTTGCCGCTGCTCAGGCTGTCGGATCTGACCGAAATCATCAAAGCCGGTGGCCAGCAAACCCCAACTATGGTCATTGCGCCCTGTCACCGGCTGAACGGGACGAACGCTCTTTTCCTGCGACCACCGGATCTGATCGAGTTTGCTTTTGGTCCAGAGAGTTTTAGCAAACACCGGCAGGCTGCCCAGGCAATAGGGCTTGAGCCGATTGTTTACCACTCCCTCACCCTGGCCTTCGATCTGGACCTGCCCGAAGATTGGGAGAAACTTAACCTCCAAACGTCGGTAACTACCTACCATGTCATTCTGAACGAGCGCAGCGAGTGAAGAATCCCCAAGGTTTTGGTAAATACCCAAGGGGCACAGGGTAGATCTCTTTTGGGCTAAAGTTTCGGAGATTCCTCGTCGCTTCGCTCCTCGGAATGACATGAGGGTAGGCAGTGACAAACGTCGAACGTTCAGCGTTTGGAGTTTAGAGATTAGCGGCGGGCTGACACCACCGTCAGAGCGTCGGCTTCGCTGATTGGCAGGATGACGACAAATTTTGTCCCGACCCCTTCTGTGCTTTCCGCCCGTACGTAACCACCGTGGGCTTCAACAATTTCTTTGATGATGGCCAGACCCAAGCCGGTGCCACGGCCACGCTTGCGGCTCTTATCTACCTGATAAAATCGCTCAAAAATTCGAGCCAGTTCTTCAGGAGGAATGCCCGGGCCGGTATCGGTTACGCTGATCTCGACAAAATCGCCCCGCTCTGACAGGGTGGTGGTGGCATCAGGCTGGACCAAGCCGGCCCGCACCCGCCGAGGCCGGGGCAAGCCTCTGGCGATATTGCTGGTAATCGTCACCCGTCCGCCGTTCGGCGTGTGACGGACCGCATTGTCCAATAAATTGGTAAAAACCTGGGCCAGCCGGTCGCCGTCGCCAACGATCGGGGGTAACTGGCCCCATTTTTTGATCAACGTCACCTTTTTTTTGGCCGCCTGGGGTAACAAACGATTGACCGTGTTGGTCAGGATTTGAGGCAGGTCCAGGGGCGTTTTATTCATTACCACCTGCCCCGAGTCGATGCGGGCCAAATCGAGGAAATCTTCCACCATCCGAACCATACGACCGGCTTCTTGATGGATAATCCCGGCGGCCCGGCGTCGAGCTGCTTCGTCCTGGGTAGCGCCCTCCATAATGGCCTGCGAAAATCCTTGAATAGAAGTCAAGGGGGTTTTTAACTCGTGCGACACATTGGAAACAAAATCGCGCATGGCCTGCTGGCTTCTTTCGACCCGCTCAGTCATCACGTTAAAACTGGCCGCCACCCGCTTGACCTCCGGTGGCCCGATTTCTCGCAGTCGATGCTCGTAATCACCAGCCGCCACAGCACCGGCGGCCGTGGCAATCTGCTGCAAGGGCAAAGCAATCGACCGGGCAATGAAGATGCCTAACAAAAGTGACACAAACAAAGCCACCAACCCGGCCACGACGATGCCCCCCCCTAATTCCGCTACCAGGCCGGTCAGGGCAGGCGTACCAGTCCCAACCGTGGCAATGTAACCGGCCGGTTGGTTGGGGGGACCAACCGGCGAGAGGGCGTACATAAATGTGTCCCCTTCTGGGGCGTAAAAAATTTCAGTCTTGGGAAACTCGGCCCCAGCGTCGGGAGCCGGTACTTTGAGTTGAAATCCCTGCCAGATGCCTTGACTATCAGCCAGCACCGTACCCCGTGGATCGATAAAAATTAAGCGTGCGTCGCCTTGACCCTGCCAGGCATTTAACCGGTCCAAGATTTTTTCGGTGGACATACCCTGGCGGTATAGATTATCAACCCGCTGGGCGGCCTGCCTGCTTTGGATAATCAGCCGCGTTTGGGTCAGTCGCCTCTGAATAGGCCGGGCAATTAAAATCAAGGTAATAAAGGCCAGCGTTAAACAGACAACGATAATAATGATGTATGAAATGATGAGACGCCAACTCAGACTCATGGGGAACAATCCTCGTTGAAACTTACTTCAGGCATGAAGTGTGAAGCGCCAAACTAGAACGTGTTGCGTGTTGCGTGTTGCGTGTTGCAGAGTGTTTCATAACAACCGTTTTGACGGAGCAGCACATTAACAATTCAGCCTAATGGGGCTTGGCAAAATGCCAGTCAGCCATAAGATTCCTGTTTCTCTGGAGGAAACTGCCCAGAGAAGGG
>DAOUMU010000176.1:0-14997 GCA_034409055.1 Anaerolineae bacterium | reverse complement strand
GGGACAGAGGCCATAAGGCTTAAGGCCCGTTCACCCCACCGCGCCGTTAAGCGGGGTTACGAATGAACTGCCCTCCGGTCTCAGCCTCTTTCCGAAGGTCTCTCGTACCCGTCATAGCCAGTCTGTGCTCCTAGCCATATCTAGACTCAACCTCGGCCCGCCACCCTTCTTTGAGGCTCGGAGGCTCGGACCTTGTTCCCAGGGCTTCAGACGGTCGGTTGCTCTGGCCTTCCGCCTGCCTGGTCAGGTTCACTCTCCTATGGTTGAGGGTGAGCTTTTACCATTGCTACTTCGCGCCTCGTGGCGTACCGACCCGTGAGAGTTTCCCCTCAAGCCGCTCGAGTATCTATTTGGGAAACAGCACTCCCCCGACCAACTGTTCCTAACCACCCCAAACTGCGTTTAATTACACCACCACGAGCAATAGTATTAAACCGTGAGCGAATTTCTTGATACCCTTCCTCTGTAATCAGAACGAGCCAGCCATTGCCTACTTCAACGTGATCATAGTGACTAAACAAATCGAACGCTCCATCTTGCCACCATACACTTTCTACGACAATGTGATTTTGTTGATTTATCCAGCGGAACCAACCTGACTCTGATGGTTGCCAACCTATTTCAAAACCAATGCGAGGGTTAAATCCTAACCAATATGCTCCTTGTGTTTGGAATGTGTAGCCATTGTGAGCAATTACCAACTCAGTTGTGGGGAAATCAGTAAGCTCCCAATAGTCAGTGATGTGAGCTCCTCTTACCCATGCAAACGGTGTCTCTTCTGTCTCTGGATCGATTTTGTCCCAAATTTCATAAGAGTTAGTTTCGCGCATCAGAGACATACGCTCTTCCATTGGCCACTCTTCCTCAAGACGCTTCAGCCGAGTCCATTCACCGAGAATGATACGTCCATCAGATGATCGTCTACTCAAAAGTGATAGCGACATTTCTGGTGTATCAAGCCAGTCTTTTGGAATTTCGACATAACGTTCATGGCTGTAGTCAAGCCCACCTATCCTTTGGATGTAATCAGGCCGCAGACTTCCGTGATGGAGATAAAAATTTGGATCGTGATCTCTGAATATCGAGGCTAACAATGCCCCATCTGACTCTGGTACGTATCCAGCATCGTACAACTCTGCTGCCACATGCGCAATTGCGTTTCTTAGAGGTGAAATTTTGGGTTTGTTATGTGAAAAACGCAGGTCTACTTTGTCAAGAAATCGCGATAGTTCGTCGGGTTCTAGCTGAGAATTGTTGAATAACCACGTCCGATGAGGTTGCAATTCATGGAATTTTTGTGCTGCACGATAAAGAACATTGGTATCTGAAACACCAGCTATTTTCGCCAATGCACGAGCTTCAATGTCTAGAGGTTGGAGAACCAAAGCTGGATCACCCAACAGAACAGGATTTGCATCTTTTCTTACAGCTTGGTCAGTTTTGTGAAGTGCAATATCTGGCAGATGAATTGAGTAGATAACAGGATTACTGCACTCAATCCTTGGTGGAGGTAATAATTGCCCCGAAAGATTGTTATTAATGGTAGTTGCGGTTGTGCGAATAATGAAGTTTGGTGATTTTTGTAACGTCTGAAGCTGTTCGCGGAAGGATAAAATTGCCTGCGGTTTTTGTAAGCTGGCAGCTTCCAATACCATTAAACCTTGTTTAACAATTTGATCATGTTTACCCAAAGTCTCTTTTAGAGCAGCTTCTATCGCTCTGTTGCCCTCCAAAAGAGCCTCCGCACATACTCGTATCGCCCTATCGGAAACAGGATAGGCAGGAAAATCAAGATACAGCATCAAAAGTTCAGCTAGACAATTGTCTGGAGTGTCGGGCATAGTTCGTTTTAATGGGGCATCTAATACAGTTTCCAATTCAAGTTGAGGTTGCACCATTGTACCCGCAAAAAGCTCATCCAAATAGGCTTCAATATCAGGCCATATTCTTGTGTAGGGAATGTCCGTAAACAGTATTTCAGCGGCATCTTTTCCGTATATTAGTACTTGTTCTGGATCACGAAATCGTTCGCTCAAATCTTGTGCATACAACCTTACCAGTTTTTCTCTAACATCTTCTCCAAAAACTACGAGCATTTGGCGCATAACTTCATATTTTGCACCCCCGTCCCAATTAGCAGCCCAACCAGAAGGTTTTGTAAGAGTCATTGCGTTTTTAATAGCTCGTTTTGCATGTCTAGTATGACCTAATTCGTAAAATCGTTTACTTAGGCTCGTAAACACCTTCACCAAATATGTTTCTCGTGATAGCTTATCTACACGGCTGTCGATAAGATCGCAAATTTCCCAAAGCTGTTCGATTGAGGAAGTTCTGCCGATAAGGTCTTGTCCAACGCGATGCCACTCAAAGTAATCACTCTGTTTTCTGTCCTCATCATCCAGGTATTGGCGCAAATCCTCAACCGAATGAATCATCTCCAGAACAACTTGCAGACTTAGTTGTTCGCCTGTTTTCAAGTACAGGTTACGATCTAAACTACTACCACTACTCTCGTAATCGGGTTTTTCCAATTCCGCTGGTTGTATTCCAACTTGTGATGGACTGATACCAATTGAATTCAATCCATCACAAACACCCTCAAACCAGTTCGCTCTTTGATCAGATAAACAGTCTATCCTGATTCGATTGACGATGTGTTGAGACATTTCGATAGCTGATGACTGCCCCGATATAGCGTCTGCCTGCACGATTAGTTGTGCTATCAACACAGGAGAGGCAATGCGTACAAGGGGAAGAACTAGCTCTAATGTTATCCAATATACCTCCCGAATGGGTGGGGCTTGCGCATCTAAAGCAGCGATGAGTAGCTTGGTAATCCCTTCCTTATGTGTAATGGTTTTTCGCTCTAATAATCGCTTATACAACTGAATGGATTTATGAGGACTCAGATCGAAAACAGCTTGAAGGACTATCTGTAGCGCACCACCTACGCCAGTAACACTTTCTTCATTACTGGCAACTTGCCTAAGAAATAAACGAATTCTCTCATACGATGCTGATGGTTCAAGAGAGTTTGTTTTACGTAACCAAGTCGCCCATTGTGCTAATTGGTAATCCTCGTCATGATAAATTCCTCTGGCACTCTGTACTAATTGACGAAGCATTGATAATGCTAATTCCTTCTCTCCTATCCTTAACCATGCTTTTGCCTGTTCCTCACATTGTTCAACACGACTGTATAAATCTAAGTCGCGTAACATGCCTGCCTCGATGCGTTCAAGATGACTTTTAACCCACGTTTGCTCTACCCCTTGATCTACAAAAACGAGAATAATTTCTCTTTGTGTTCCCACCCACCAGTCATCTGGACGGTTCGTCCAACGTAAGTCGAATTCTTTTTTGATAGCGGTTAGTGTCTCCTGTCCGTGTTCAACCGAACAGGTAATGATATATTTTGCAATATCTGCTTCCGCCCCTGATACCTCAAGACGGAAATTGGCGGATTGAGGTGACCAACCTGACTCGATTAGGTCAAGAATCCATTTCGTTTCCCGGAGAAAGACAAGAGGTTCTTGTTGATAGCCTAAGTGCCCCCCTGCCCATAGTTTTGCCAGGTGAATTACAACTGAATTGAGTTGTCGTCTTGCTTGTTTAGTTTCATCCTCCTCATATAGGCCAAAGGTGGTCACGTTCTCAGCCTCTTGTAATAATTGACTGGGCTTAAGAGATTTATTTATGATAAATCTGGTTCGCGCATACCGAAACTGCAAGTCATATAGTCTCGGCGTGTTCTCTCTGGATATTTCTCGGTCAGCTAACGGAATTGGCTCTATTTTGTCAAGCCATTCTTGGGCAATGGCTTTGGCGTTATCTATGTTGAGAAACAATGCTAATTCAGCCACAGACAGGCAATTTGCTATCCCATACCGTCCGGTTCCAAGTGATTTAGGAGGCTCCATAGCCACTAAAGTTTGAAATAATTGTCGGGCTTGTTCAGTTTGATTTATATTGTGCAAATACACTATTGACCGCAATAAGGTGAAATAGCGGACTGAATGATCTCTTTGTTCATCCAAGGCCTCAAAAAATATCTGCCACCCCTCCCAGTCATCGCGTTCGCAACAAGCTAATGCCCCCTGATAAAGCAACCAGTTTTGTGAATCAAGGCTTACCTGCTGTATATCATTATCTTTATCATAGTGTGATGGCTCTATTTGAATACGTCTCACTGTTTCAACTAATTCGGCGGAGGGACGCAATAAACTTGCACTTTCCACCCATGCAGAAAGCCAATCCTCCAGATTTTGGGGACGTGTATGGTCATCTGGAATGGGCCGACCTGACAAATATTCGAGTGGTTCGGCAAGTTCAAATATGCGGCGAGCATCTTGCTCTAGTCCAGCGTTGTACAAGTGGACACTCAGCCAAAGAGCCTGCTTTTCATTTATGCGTAATCTAGCCCCATCTCGGGCATAATCTGCAGCTAAATGAGGTTCGCCTGCATCAATCAAAAGGTGAGGAAGTGATGTGTCTTCCAATGCCTTGGCGCGCTGTTGCAGAGATGCACCTACAAGTGTGTGCCGCATCAGTGCTACTGCATCGACCAATTCGCCTGCTGCTTTGATTGCTAATCTAACATCAGTTCCAATGGCATCTATCGGTCGAAGTGACTCAACCTGCGTTCTGAACCAGCTATATTGTGCAATATCGACAACTCGTTTGAAGTCACCTGCTTGATAATAATGATATAGTGTTTCCCATTGCCAAGGAGGATCGGAGCCTTGGTAATACTGTGCAAGTTTGAGGTGATATTGTTGATTCACCTGTTCAACTGTTTGACCGGGCAGCGGGTCCGCCGTTTTAGTTTCTAGAAAGATGCGAAAACTATTGTGGAAGAATTCCCAACGTCCTTGACTGTCGCTTGAGAAATACTGCATAAAGAGATGTTTCAACTGCTGTAACAATGGTCGCTCCGCCCACTGTGCTACCCAGTTCATTGGAATCGGGCCACGTATTCGTGCAAGCAAGCCGAGCAACTGGGAAAGCTCAAAGTCATCTTCTATCTTGCGCCAGTGTGCAAAATATTGCTCCTCAATGTCGCCCGTATATGGGAGCGAGTTTTCGATGATAGTGTTGTATTCTGTTGGCGACTCTGCTTGAATTAGAGATTTCAAGAGATAAATGAGAGCGAGAGGATGTCCGTCAGAAAGTTGATAAATCTGCTGACAGTGTTCTTGTTCTAAAACAGGAAGTGTGGTTTTGATAATTGCCTGAACATCTGCAGGGGCTAATCTTTCCATTAAGATGGTTCTATCATCTTTGGAAAGAACTTGCTGTATAGGAGCAGGTAAATCCGGAAGCTCTTTCGTTTGACTACCTACAGTGATGTAGACACCCGTTGGAATTTCACGAGGTAATGGAAGATCAGTTAACAAGGAACGTTGGGGGTGCTGCTCGCGTGATATGTGATCGAGACCATCGACCAAGATGACTGTTCGTGTCCCTGATGTCTCATAATCTTGCCCCAATAATTGAAGTTGTTCGTGAAAAAGCTTGATTAAGGTAACTCGGTCAGTAGGATCTGGCCGTCTGTGATTGCCAATACCTATCCGTTGTAATTTCAATGTCACATCGTGGAAAAAATTAGTTGACTCGCCCCGCAATACAGATGGGTCCTGTGCATCGGGCACATAAGCATAATAACGGATTAGGCGTATCGGTAGCGTTCGTAATGTTTGCGTAAGAAATGTTGATTTACCTGAGCCGGGTGGCCCGAATACCCCAATATATCCACCAGAAATAATTTTCAATTTTTCGTGTAGGGTCTTTACTGTATGTTTAATAGGACGATACAAGAATTGAGGTTCTGGAAATTTATGCAGACTGCGAAAGCGATAACGTTGCGCCCACCCCAAACGAGAAAGCAATTCATCGCAGTCTAATTGGACGATACACTCTGGGCTAGCTATTGTAGCAAAAAGAAGATTATGAATGGCAATTATATCAGTTGTTTCGTTAGGTAGTTGTGTATGGAAGTCCAGTCTACAGTCTTGAACAAAAGCGGCAAATTCTCTGTCAGATAATTTGGTAACTTCTTGCAATGATTTCCATACAGGATCCCAAATATCTTTTGCAACAAAGGTGCCTTTTTGTGTAGGTAACCACGATTGTTCAATAAAAGCTGAAACAGTGTAGGGATTTGGCTCGTTTTCTGCTTCTGGCATTCCAGATGATGTATAGGCAGGAATACGATTGGTGGTGAGATGAACAACGACACGATGATTAGGATATTTCTGCTTTAGTTCCGTCCACCCCTGTGATAGTTGGTTGAACAGAGCTGGTTCTTTATCTGTAGAGTGAGTCAAATTCCGAAGGGTCACTGTACCACCGGATTGTGCCCACTTCACTTGGTAAGCATCAATACGCCCAGTCGTTGCAATCTGGATATCGTCTACACGACCTGCGGTGGGGTCTGCAACACGTATCCATTCTAAGTCTCCCTGCTCAAGAGCTTTGAGAATTAGGGATGCGCTTACAAGATATTGTGGTCGATATCCGCCAGCAGCACGTCGTTCACCTTCACCGGGTTTAGTTGTCATTTACAAATCTTTCAAGGTACTACTACACGAGGAGAGTAACTGTAGAGTCTGACGAAAATAACTGGATAATTACTTCTACATAAGGTCATTGTTTCCTTGCTTATGTCGAACGGACTTGTGAGCAAGCTAACGCCTGTGCTTGTGCCGCCCAAATCTACTATACCTGGAAAACACTTAAACCTACCTTAAACCATTATAAAACAGTCACTATCAATCAGTCAATACCCGCAGTTTACCTCGAATCGTCGCCCAAACCGCACCCTTCGATATGGCCTCTGCTTCGCTTTGACCTACTCAGGATGCTATCTCTGAGCAGTTACAGGGTTACCCCACACTATTTGCGCTGTTTCAGTTTGTTGCGGTTTCACCGCGTTACGCTGTTCTTCATTATGAGCGGCAGGTAAATAGGCGGTTCTTCAAAGAGATAGAGGACCCAGTCCTGGTTTGCCGGTGACGGTCTGGCCGGAACCGTCCACCGGCCATTTGCCGTCTTGACAAGATTGGTGATGTTGGTCGTTAACCATGAACCATCTCTGGGGTTAAACCAGCGGGCGTTATAGTCCCGCTCGGAGTCCAGATTAGTGACGGTGATGGTCTTACCGGCGTTACCTTCAGGAATGTAAACCACGAACTTGTCCTTGTTCGGTGTGGCTGCCAGGTGAGGGTCCTGGCGACTGTTCTGATAGTCATAACCGGGAGATTGGCCGTTGACCTTAAGCCAATTTCGGTGGGGTTCCAATTCGTACCAATTAATGGCGGTGAAGAACTGGTGCAGGTGCTGCAGGGAATTGCCGCCAGGTAAGTCGATGGCCCGATACCAGGTGTCGTTCACGTCCATCCAGTCGGAAGGGGGTGTGTCGCCTTGCATCTCGGGATTGTAGAAGGGCCACAGACCAGCGGCGCCATAGGTGTGACCGGCGCCACCATTGAGAAAACTGGCCCAGGCTTCCCAGCGGACCTGGTTGGGGGTGCTTTTGGTGCCGGTGCTGGTCCAGTCTTCCGGGACGTTTTCATACCAGCCTTCAGAGTGAATGACCGGTTTGGTGGGGGCTTTACTGTAGTCTTGCTTTAAGCGTAGGGGGATGTTGCTGAGGTTTTTCTGTTTGGCCTGGCCGGTTTGGATCCAGTTATGATCGAGCCAGGCTTCCTGGTGAAATTCACCGCTGGAGGATTGAGCCACTTCGGTGCGGTTCGAGGGGTGAACGCTAATGGGATGGTTGTAGGGGTTGTGCGCTTGAACGAAATGACCGAGGCTGTCCCAGTCATTCCTGCTCCAGCCGTTACCATCAGGGAGGTAGCTGAAGGCGTATTCACCGGAAAGGCTCCACACCAGGTTGTAGGCACTGTAGCGGGCCAGGAGATAGCGAGAAATACGTTGGCCATCGGTCAAGGAGATGTTCAGCTTAGAAAGCCAATAGGGATGGGCGGCAATGACAAACCCGGCCTCCCATACCGCCTGGAGACGCGTGTCCAACGCTTGAAAGAATAAGGGGTTCAGGTTGGCGATATTACCATTGTTATCGATGTTATCAGGAAAAGCATAACCGCCTTCATTCTGATGGCTGCGACTGAAGTATTGGGTTTGGATGACAGTGAAGTTTTTGGCCTTCCGGTCCTGTAAGTAGACATAGAATGGCTGACCGTGCGAGCCTTCTTCCAGGCCGCATTGCAAGGTATTTAGATGCCAGTTGGTATCACCCAGCCAGAAGAAGGGCGTGCCATCGGCGTACGTAAAGTAACGACCATTGTCACTGATTTGTAGATGGCCGTGGTAGTTGGGATTCGTGTTGAATAATGGAAAGAGGGGAGCAACCACCTGAAAACTGCCACTGTGATTATCGAGACCGGAATCAGGCGAGGTGGATCGCCAGGTCCAGGTGCCGGAGCGAGGAAGGGTAAAGCGGACCCGCCAGGTATTGTCCCCATCCCAGTAGCCATCTAAGGTCAATTGGTTTCCAGTGGGTTGGTGGGTAAAGGTGACTTGCAGCGGAAAATCGTACCACGGGTGAGGCTGGCTGGCCGTGAACTCAAGCTCCTGAATAGACCATTGGAGTATCGTTGGTCCTTGGGCGTAAGTTAGCGATTGGGCAGGGTCATTGCTAAGCCATAGGACCAGCAGTGACAAAATAACGGTTGAAAAAAATTTTTTTACCCGGATATTAGATTGAGTGATGGTTAGCATTAGATTCTCCTTTTTTCTTCTTAGCGATTGTATCATTTCAATAATTCGGGGTGGGGTAGGGGCCAGACAACTCGGCTTGAGAGTCTCGGAGCAAACAACCTGCTCTCCGAGTTGCCCGGTCCCTACTTTTTTAGAAGATACTCAGTAGCTCTAAACTTGAGGAACCGACCCTCCCAGATGCGGTTCTGTTAGACCTTGTCAGTAAAAAAAATCGCTCATATCGGTGCAGCCGACAACGTACTGTTGCCCAGAGCTGTATCGACATGAGCGATCTGTATTAAGAGAATATAAATCGATAGCCAGCGAGATCGTGACGTAGGCCGGAAAGGTCTTGACTATCCAATTGTCAAGGCACTGAATTCCCAATGCCAAAATGGAACCCCCTGAAGCTAGTTGATGAGCCAATTATCTCATCGACCGAGATCAAGTGTTGACCCTGTAGAAAATCCTATGATCAAATTCTCTATCTCGTGAAAGTGACCGATCGGTCGTCCCTCTACCTGCTGGATACGGAAATCTTGGAAAACTATGTTGTTAAGGAACAACTATGTCAGTTGCCGTACTCGTTTGTACGAACTGTATATACCTTGACTTGTTATACAAGTTATTGCCTCAACATGCAATAGCCATTTTAGACTAACAGTAGTTGCAATACATAGTACACATTGTTCAATTTGCTGTCAGTAAATTGCGCGTGAAAAAACCATAAATTTCACGTGAAAAAACTATAAATTTTACGTCAATGATAGTCTATTGCTTGTCCATTTTGGGGTTGATCTCGCCAAATCTCATCAAATTCGGCAATTTACTTCCCATCTTGCGGGAACCTTCTTCCCCCCACCGACGTCTTGTATTCAGAACCGAAACAATTGACATTGGTCAAAAACAAAGAATAATAAATACAAGGAGGCTCGACAATGAAACGTATCGTAGTAGCCGTACTGATTCTCTTAGCTTTATCAACCCAAATAGTATACCCCAGCCCCGCTTATGCCGACGGCATCATCATCCCCGAACCGCCCATTTGCCTGCGCCCCTGTCCTGTGCCGCCTCCGCCGGAGCGGGAAGTGCCCTACCTGAGCGTCGAATTCCACCGGGTCAACGTCACCATCGACAACCAGGTAGCCACCACCTACATCGACCAGGTCTTCCGCAACGACAGTGAGTGGTCCCTGGAAGGCACTTATATTTTTCCCCTGCCCGAAAACGCTGCCATCAGCGACTTTGCCATGTGGGTCAACGGCGAGCGGGTCGAAGGCCAACTCTACACCAAGGAAGAGGCCCGCCGCATTTATGACGACATTGTGCGTCGCCGTCGTGACCCGGCGTTGCTCGAATACGTCGGTCGTGACCTGTTCCAGGCCAGCGTTTTCCCCATCGACCCTGGCGATACGCGCCGCATCGAAATTGAGTATACCGAACTTCTGCCGGTGGATAATGGACTCGTGCGCTACGTCTACCCGCTCAGCACCGAACGCTTCTCCGGCAAACCGCTCGAAAACGTCGCTGTCACTGTCGATATCATCTCCCGCGATGCCATCAAGGCCATCTACTCCCCCAGTCACCCGGTCAGCATCGACCGTGAGGGTCGTTTCCGGGCCCGGGCCGGCTGGGAAGATTTTGACGTAAAACCCACCACCGATTTCAGCCTCTACTACACCGTCTCGCCGGATGATGTGGGGGTTAACCTGTTGAGCTACAAAGAGCGGGGCGAAGACGGTTTCTTCGTCTTGCTGGTTGCCCCTAACGTGGATGCGGAGCAGGTCGTGGCCAAGGATGTGATCTTGATCCTCGACACTTCTGGCTCGATGGAAGGCGAAAAGATGGAGCAAGCTGGCGATGCTCTCAAATTTGTGCTTGATCACCTCAACCAGGGTGACCGCTTCAACATCATCGCCTTCAGCACTGGCGTCCGCGCCTTCTCGACCCGTCCTGAATCGCTCTCTGCCCTACCCGAAGCGCGCCGCTTTGTCGATAATCTCCGCCCCGAAGGCAGCACCGACATCAACCGGGCCCTGCTCGAAGCCATTGAGAGCGCCGACCGCCAGCGGCCAACCATTATCATCTTCCTGACCGATGGTCTGCCCACCAGCGGGGTGGTCGACACGCCGCTTATCCTGAACAACGTTGACCAGGCCGCCGGCAGTAACCTGCGCATCTTCCCCTTCGGCGTCGGCGATGATGTGGACACGATCCTGCTCGACACCTTGGCCCAGGAACAACGCGGAACCAGTGCTTACGTCCGTCCCGGTGAGCGCGTCGACGAGCAAGTCAGTACCTTTTACGCCAAAGTGAGCACGCCGGTGCTGGCCGACCTTGAACTTGACATGAATGGGGTGCGTATCGAAGAGACCTATCCCTTCCCCCTGCCCGACCTGTTTGCCGGCACTCAACTGATCCTGGCGGGGCGCTATCGCGAAGGTGGTCCGGCCACTATCAACCTCACCGGCGAGGTGAACGGACGCAGCCGGACCTTCCGCTTCGATGACCTGAGCTTTGCCACTGATCGCCAGAGTAGCCAGCAGAGTGCGGCATTCATTCCGCGTTTATGGGCCACGCGTAAAGTCGGTTACTTGCTCAATCAAATCCGGTTGCACGGTGAAAACCGGGAGACCATTGACGAGATTGTTAACCTCAGCATCCGCTACGGCATCATAACCCCTTATACCTCCTTTTTGGTCGAGGAGCCGGAAATGGCTCTCAGTCGCGAGGGGCGCGACATTATTGTCCAAGAAGAGTTTGCCGAAGCCGAGGCTGCTCCCCCTGCTGCTGTCTCTGGTGAGGGAGCAGTCGAGAAGGCCGTTGAGCAAAATCGTTTGGCCGAAGCCGACATGGCTGCGCCATTACCCGCTGCCACGGCTACCCCTGGTGTGGGCGGAACTGGGAGTGCAGTGACCAGTGCTGCCGCCGTGACTGCCGTCGGCGACAAAGCCTTTGTGCTCAAAAATGGCGTCTGGACCGACACCACCTTTGACCCGACCCGGATGGCTACCACCCCCCTACCCTTCCCCTCCGACCGCTTCCTTCAGTTTCTGACCGACCACCCTGACACCGGTAAATACTTTGCCCTTGGCTCTAAGGTCATCGTCGTCATCGACGGCATTGCTTACGAAACGGTTGAGGGCGACATCAACGACATATCCACCCCACTCCCTCCTCCTGATCCGGCCGAATCCTCTCTATCTGAGGTAACTGAACCACGTTCTGAGCCCATCACTTCCCCACCGCCGGCTACGGCTGGGGAAGTTTACACTACCCTGACAGTCAATGTGACGACAGGGGACGCTCCGCTGGAAGTCAACTTCACGGGTGAGTTGGTCGGTGGACCGGACGATAACCGGGATTACTATTGTGTCGAAAGCAGCTTTGATTTTGGTGACGGTATCAGCCAAAGCTCAATTCCCGACTGTATTGAGTGGCAGGAAGGGGTGACCATTCAACGTCGCTACACGGCTAATTACGTCTACGAGGAACCGGGGGAATATCAGGTCACCTTCAGCCTGGGGGGAACAAGGTCGGAGCCGGTCACCATCATCGTCACAGGCGCGACGGACGAGCCGTCCGAGTCCGCCTCAGCCCAAACCGCGCCTGTTCCAACAGAGCCGGCCGATAATTCTCAAGCTGCACCGGCAGCCAGTACTCCAACCTGCATTTCAGGGTTACTGCTGCTGCCGTTGCTGGGGGTGGTGGTTGGTTGGCAATGGAAGCGTAGTTAAAGAGGTCTAGCATGTATTCAAAAAGTGAGCCCAGATGTGTTCTGGGCTCATTTTCGTTCCCTGACTCAAACAATACCTGGACGGGACGGGAACGTGTCTCACAGTAGCGTCGATAGTTCGATCACCACGGCATTCTCGCCGCTGGTATCATTGACCACAGGCACGCGCTCAAAGGTGGTGGGGTCATAAAAACCGATGTAAAGGCGATACGGCTGACCATCGGCGGGCAGCGGCAGCAGTAAACGTAAATCGGCCGTGTCACGTAACCATTCGCCCTCTTCCCGGAGAAAGTTCCATTCGGCCCCGGTAAACAGTTCTTCGTAGATGAAATGATCGGCCTGGGCAATGATCTGATCCTGATTATTACGTAATTGCACAAACACCTTGGCCGGACGCAAAGGGGGAGGGCCAATCGGTCGCCAGTACAGCCCGAGCGAGATCGTGCCATCAGGGGCAATGCTGGCCGGATCGAGGCTGTAACCTTCCAGCAGAATGGCATCATTGAAGTTGCCGGCCAGGCGGGCCATCGGTTCGGCCGGGAGGGGGGTGGGATGAGCCCGGCTGATAAAGACATATTTTGAGCCAGCCTGAGCAGCCACATCCATCTGGGCAAAGATTTGCTGTCTGAAAAAGGGATCGTAATACCGGTTTAAGTGTTTGTCGCTGACCACCAGCCAGACTCGATCCCCTGCCGCCAGAGCCATATTAAGTTTCTCGACCGTATCGACCAGGGGGCTGCCGGTGTAGCGGTCAATCGGGGCGAATTCATTCTCCTCATCTCCTAGCACCTTGGCCGAGACCTGGTTGGCGTAATAATCATTCTGCTCCATGTAGAGATAGGCCGCCGCCGGATGTTCGGTCATAACCCGGTCGCCCGGCTGCCAGTTTTTACGGACGAACGCGTAGGCCGTATCGAAATCACCTGTGGCCCGGGTGTGGGCTAATTTCCAAGAGGGGTATCCCCATACGGCCACGATCAGGATGGCCACGATCAGGGGAATGACGGCCTCTAATCGCTTTTGCGGCCAGGGAATCCAGCTCAGTTTCGGGCCAAAGTAGGCCGCGCCTCGCAGCAATCTGGATAAACTCTCTGCACCCAGCAGCAGAAAAGCGGGCAGGGTCAAGAAAACCATGTAGCGACTCTGCAGCCACTCTTCCGTTAGCAGTGAACCCATTTCAAATATGATCAGTGCGGGGAACAGGAGCACGAACAAAAAAGCAACGTCAGCGAAGGTAGCCGTGCGCCGCACCAGCCGATAGAGGGTGACGAGCAGAGCGGCGGCAATGACCAAGAGCAGCCAGTTGTAGGCCGGTGTTTGGAAAAACTTAAAGAGGTCGGCA
Organism: Anaerolineae bacterium; assembly: GCA_034409055.1. Lineage (GTDB taxonomy): Bacteria > Chloroflexota > Anaerolineae > 4572-78 > J111 > DAOUMU01. Next base: position 1,198 of record DAOUMU010000176.1, on the reverse strand, counting down.
TAGTAGTCCTCTTCGAGGGTGGGCAGCAAGAAACCCTGCAAAAATTGCAAACTGGTCGGCATGGCTATGGTGGCCGTATCGCGATCTTGCAGGGAGATGGTGCTGCCGACGTGGCCATGGGCCACCACAACCAGAGCGGCAACGACAATCACTCCGGCAAGCGCTCCCTGTAGCCACAGGTCAGGGCTGCGCAGCCACTCGCGCCGGTAGGCCAGGGTAAAAACCAGCAGCAGCACTGCCAGGGGCAGCAAAATCAAAAATGTCAGTGAATGGGAGAATAAGGCCCCGGCCAAGAAAACCAAAAACAGATATCGCCCTCGTTGCTCAGGCTGCTTGAGGGTACTGGTTAACAACCAGGCCATGCTCAACAACACAAACAGGTGGGCCAGGCTGTACATGCGGGCCCAGGCCCCCCATTTAATCAACAACGTGTCAAACGTGACCACGATGGCCGCTACGACACCGCTGATAGGCGAGTCAAATAATCGCCGGGCTACGGTGTAATAGACAGCAATGGTCAAAACGCTGACGAACAGTACCGGCCAACGAGCTATCTGCTCGGTAAATCCAAGCAGGGCCACAAATGCTCCGGCCAGCATTGAATACAACAGGCCGTGGTCGTAAAACAGACCGGAGGGAAAGATCGGCAGGCCCTGTTTAGCCACCATCTTGGCCGCCAGCATACTGATAAATTCATCACCGTAGTACACATTGCCGACCAGGAAGGTCAGCCGCAACCAAAAACCGATTAACAACAATGGTCCCAGCCACATCCAGCGACGCCACCGGGTTTGTTTTGAGTCGGGGATAGTGTTCATCGGCTGAAATTTACCAAACCTTGTTCTATCTGTCAATTGAATACAAACAACTTACGCTACCAGGCTTTACGTTTCACGTTTCACGTTTTATACTTACCTCTCAAACCAAACCCTGGAGGTATTCATTAATGGCTTACACTCCGATCTTAGCCACCCTGGCCTACGTCATGTCACCCGACGGTCAAAAGACGTTACTCATTCACCGTAACAGCCGGACCAGTGACCACCATCTGGGCAAATATAACGGCCTGGGCGGTAAATTGGAACCGGACGAGGATGTGATCGCCGGTTTGAAGCGAGAAATTCGTGAAGAGGCGGGTATTGAATGTGAACAGATAAGGCTGCGGGGTACGATCAGTCGGCCCGGCTTTGGTAAAAAC
>DAOUMU010000175.1:0-17842 GCA_034409055.1 Anaerolineae bacterium | reverse complement strand
CCATACGCCGACTGCCACCCCGGTGCCACCACCGACCGCCACCCCCACCCCGACCAACACGCCGCTGCCAGAATATGATTTTATACTGGCAGAATTCTTCAATAGCCCGACGACTAACTCGTTTCTGGTGATGTACGTGGCCATTGTCGACCCCAACGAAATCCCCATCGGCGGTATGAAAATCGTCGGTACCCGCCAGGACCACAATTTGACCTATGAAAGCCCCCTCTCAACATGGCACTACGAAGGTTACAATGCCCCGGGTGATGTCATCAAGAGCGGCAATGTAAAATTTGAGCCACCCGGCGGTATCGAAACCACTACCTGGGTTTTGCATCTGGCAGATGCTAGCGGCAATCGCCTCTCAGACGACATCTTTTTCGACACAGACGAAAGCAATCGGCAGTGGTATTTTATTAAGCTGAAGCGTAAGTTTTAATAAATTACGACTACCCTTTGACTACGCCAGGGCGGCCATAAAAGCCAATTCACTATACTTAACACGGCCACAAAGTAACAATTTGACATACTTAAATAGGACGCAGATTAATGCAGATTTTCGCAGATTTATCCTATTTATCAGCGTTTATCAGCGCAAATCTGCGTCCCATAAAATGTTACTTTATGCCCGTTGGCAGTATACTTTATGCCCGTTGGCAGTATAACGGTCGGATGAGCGCTGTAAATCGGGGCCAGGTCGTCAAGTTTTGATCCACTCAAAGCCACTCTATAGCCTCCGGGAAGATTGTTCGCCCCCTAACCGTACAGGTTGAAATTTTGGAGACCAAGAGGATACACCAATATTCTACGAATTCGAGAAATTTTGGTGATGCTATCAAATCATGACATTTGTCACCCCTTTTTTGTGACAAATGACACTATATCTCCATCTCACTATGAAGGACTATAGTAAAGAAATAAATGTTCATAAGCAACCCGGTTTTTTGTTAAATTTGTCCCTACCGGTATGTCTCAAGCAACAAATTTTTGCCAGTCGAGGGATTCAACAGGCCAAAAACCGGGTTACTAATATCTCTTTCAATCTATATTTATATACAAGGAGAACCAAAGGAGGTTCAAATGAAAATTACCAAAGAAATAGCCCTGGACTATCACGAAAAGGGACGCCCGGGAAAAATCGAGGTCGTACTGACCAAACCGGCCCGGACTCAACTTGACCTGTCGCTGGCCTATACCCCCGGTGTGGCTATACCAGTCTTGGAAATTGACAAAGATCCAGGCGATGCTTATCGCTATACGGCTAAAGGCAACCTGGTCGCCGTTATCTCTAACGGCACCGCCATCTTGGGTTTGGGCAACCGCGGACCACTGGCCTCCAAGCCGGTTATGGAAGGTAAAGGTGTCCTCTTTAAACGCTTCGCCGATGTGGATGTGTTTGATATAGAAGTAGATAGCACCGATCCAGACGAGATTATCAACGTCGTACGGGTCATTTCCCCAACCTTTGGCGGCATCAACCTGGAAGACATCAAAGCGCCGGAGTGCTTCCACATCGAAGAAACTCTCAAGGAAACCCTCGATATTCCTGTCTTTCACGATGATCAGCACGGTACCGCCATCATTGCCACGGCTGGCCTGATCAATGCTCTGGAGATTGTGGGCAAAAAGGTTGATGAGGTAAAAATTGTCATCAACGGGGCAGGGGCCTCGGCTATTGCTTGTGCCAAGATGTTTCTCCTGGCCGGGATTAAACGCGAGAACATCACCATGGTCGACTCACGAGGAGTCATCTATGCCGGTCGCCAAGAGGGCCTGAATGAATACAAAGCGCAGTTCGCCAAAGAGACCGACGCTCGCACCCTGGCTGATGCCATGGAAGGGGCAGACGCTTTTGTCGGCCTGTCGGTGGCCGACGTGGTGACCCAAGATATGGTGCGGTCGATGGCCGACCGGCCCGTTATCTTTGCTATGGCCAACCCCGACCCGGAGATTAAATACGAACTGGCCAAAGAGGCTCGCCCTGATGCGATTGTGGCCACCGGACGCAGCGACTACCCCAACCAGGTCAACAACGTGCTCGGTTTCCCCTTCATCTTCCGGGGCGCTCTTGACGTGCAGGCGCGCCAGATCAACGACGAGATGAAGCTGGCCGCCTCCCAGGCCCTGGCCGGCCTGACCCATGAGGACGTGCCCGACTCGGTGCTCAAGGCTTATAACTTAGAAACCCTCATTTTTGGGCCTGACTACATCATCCCCAAACCGTTTGACTCCCGGGTATTGCTCTGGGTCGCGCCGGCCGTGGCTGAAGCAGCTATGAAAACTGGTGTCGCCCGCCGTCAGGTCGATTTGGATGCTTACCGGGAGGAACTGGAAGCACGCCTGGGCAAGGGCTGGGAACTGATGCGTCACATTATCAACAAAGCCCGTCACGATCCCAAGCGGGTCGTCTTTGGCGAAGGTGAGCATCCCAGTATTATCCGAGCGGCGGCCATTATGGAAGAGGAAGGCATTGGTCAGCCTATCTTGCTTGGTCGTCCCCAGGTCGTCCAGGAAACAATTCGTAACCTCGGCCTCGACTTTGAGCCAACGGTCGTCGAGCCCCAATGCAGCGAACAATATGATACCTATAACCAGGTTCTTTTTGAGCTACGCCAGCGCAAGGGGATAACCTTATCCAGGGCCTGCGCCCTGATGCGACAACGGAGCTATTTCGGCCCGATGATGGTGCAGATGGGCGATGCCGACGCCTACGTGTCCGGAGTAGCCCATAACTACCCGGAGATTATCCGTCCGGCCTTACAAATCATCGGTACCGCCGAGGATACCCATAAAGTGGCCGGCATGCACATTATGATCGTGCGTGATCGGGTCTACTTCTTCGTTGATACAACGGTCAATATCGACCCCACCGCCGAGGATCTGGCCGAAATCGCCAGTATGGCCGCCGACGAAGTGCGCCGTTTTGACATTGAACCTCGGCTGGCTATGCTCAGCTTTTCGAACTTTGGCAGCACCCGCCATCCCGTTACGGACAAGGTCAGGCGGGCAGCCGAGCTTCTGAAAGAGTGTCGTCCTGACATAATCGTCGATGGAGAGATGATGGCCGATACCGCCGTTGTACCCTCCATTGTCGACGAGCTGTATCCTTTCAGCCAGGTACGCGATGCCAACGTCCTGATCTTCCCCAACCTGGAGGCCGCCAACACGGCTTACAAGCTCGTATATCGACTGGGCGGGGCTGAAATTATTGGGCCAATCCTGCTGGGGGTGAAAAAACCCACCCACGTGCTGACTCGAGGCGCGGAAGTACGCGACATCGTCAATATCGCCGCGATGGCCGTCATCGATGCCCAAGAAATGAGCAATTCAAGTTCCTAGACCAGTAGTACAGATTTGCTCAGCCTGGATTGCCAAATCCGGGTATATACGGGGATTTGACAACATTACTTGCACCGGAGCGCAAGTTTGCTACCGGACACTTTTTGTAACAAGCTCAGAAACCCGGTTTTTTCGCCTGAAATTTATCATCCTTGGCAAACAAAAGCGACTTTTCAGCACAAATTGTTTGCTCAAACCGTAAAAAACCGGGTTTCTCCATAAAACTGTCCGGTAGCAAAAGCGCAAGTGCAGGTGTCCCCTCGGAGCAATTTTGGACTACTGAGACCGGTCAAATTTTGTCCACCTACAAGCCGCTCCACGATGGCCGTGGGGCGGCTTTTATTAAATTGTCTGTAGACAAAGAGGAGGTTAAATGATGGATGCATTACTTTTGGCCCGCTGGCAATTTGCCATAACCACAGTTTACCACTTTTTCTTTGTCCCCCTGACCCTGGGGCTTTCCATTCTCGTGGCCATTATGCAAACGCTGTATGTGCGAACCGGCGACGAAACGTATAAAGCGATGACCAAGTTCTGGGGCAAGTTGTTTCTGATTAATTTTGCCATGGGGGTGGTAACCGGCATTGTCCAGGAGTTCCAATTTGGCATGAACTGGTCAGAATACTCCCGTTTTGTCGGCGATATCTTCGGTGCGCCTCTGGCGATTGAGGCCCTCCTGGCCTTTTTCTTGGAGTCCACTTTTTTGGGGTTGTGGATATTTGGCTGGGACAAACTGCCCCAGAAAGTCCATCTGGCCACCATCTGGCTGGTGGCTATTGGCTCCAATCTTTCGGCCCTCTGGATTCTGGTGGCCAACTCATTCATGCAGCAGCCGGTCGGCTATGTCTTGCGTCACGATCGGGCCGAGATGGCCGACTTTTTCGCCCTGCTGACCAGCGGGCATGTCTGGGTGCAGTTTCCGCACGTGTTTACCTCGGCCATGGCCACGGCCGCCTTTTTTATCCTGGCCATCAGCGCCTACCACTTGCGTAAAAATGGCGATAGTGAGCAGTTGGATATGTTCCGGCGCTCTTTTCGCATGGCGATCGTCTATGGTCTGATTGGGACCATTCTGGTAATTTTGGTGGGTCATAGCCAGGCCCAGTATATGATCAAAATGCAACCAATGAAGATGGCCGCAGCCGAGGCGCTCTGGGAAAGTGAGAATCCGGCGGCTATGTCCCTTTTGACCATTGGTAACGAACCGGAACGCCGGGACCTTTTTGTGATCAAAATACCCGGCATGTTGAGCTTTTTGGCTTATAACCGTTTCGAAGGCGAAGTTAAAGGTATCAAAAACCTGCAAGTCGAATACGAAGAAACATATGGTTCCGGTGATTACGTGCCACCCGTGGCCGTTAGCTACTGGACTTTCCGGATTATGGTCGGCAGTGGCTTTGCCATGCTCTTCCTGGTGGTGGTGGGGATGTACTTGATGCTCAAGAATCAGCTTACAAAATACCCTCTGTATCTATTGGCCTTGGTTTGGGCGGTCGCTCTGCCCTACCTGGCTAACACTACCGGCTGGATATTTACCGAAATAGGCCGCCAGCCCTGGATCGTCTTTGGCTTGCAAAAAACGGCAGATGCTGTTTCGCCCAACGTTTCCTTTGGTATGGTTCTGGTTTCACTAATCGGCTTTACCCTACTGTATGGTGTGCTGATGGTGGCCGATGTTTATTTGCTGGTTAAATTCGCCAAACATCCGGCCGGGAGCGAAGAGGAGGTTCCGTCTCAGGGACCGGTGGCAGCAGCCCCGGCAAAATAAAACGGGCGTATTTCAAATGAACTGTACTTACGCAAGTTGCTAACTTGTTCAGAGGCAATTTAGCAAATTGCCCTACAATTGGAGGAGGGATAACCTGATGGATCTGAATACACTTTGGTTTATACTGATTGCTGTTTTATTTATTGGTTTTTTTATCCTGGAAGGATTTGATTACGGAGTAGGCATCTTGTTGCCCTTTTTGGGCCGGGATGACCAGGAACGCCGTATTATCATCAATACCATCGGCCCTTTCTGGGACGGCAACGAGGTCTGGATTATAACCGCCGGGGGGGCTATCTTTGCTGCTTTTCCCAACTGGTATGCCACCATGTTCAGCGGTTTTTACCTGGCCCTGGTGTTGATGCTATTTACCCTCATCGTGCGTGGGGTCGCCTTTGAGTTCCGCAGTAAAGACAAACACCCAACATGGCGGGCGACTTGGGATTGGATGATTTTTATCGGCAGTTTTGTCCCGGCCTTGCTGTGGGGGGTGGCCCTGGGTAACCTGCTACGAGGTGTGCCTATTGACGAGAACATGATTTACGTTGGCGGCTTCTTTAACCTGCTCAATCCCTATGCGCTCATTGGTGGTTTGGCCTCGCTGTCCATGTTTACCCTGCATGGGGCGATTTTCTTGAATCTGAAAACAACGGACGAAATGATGGAACGGGCTTTAGCCACCACCAAGAAAGTTGGACCGGTGACCACCGTGCTCATTTTTGCCTATGTGGTAGCCACTTACTTGATGACCGACGCTTTCACCCGGTTGGGTGTGAACCCGGGCGTGATTCCCATCCTGGCCGGAGGGACGTTGCTGGCGGCCGGCTGGCTGATCCATCGCCATCGCACCGGCTGGGCCTTTATTATGACCTGCCTGACCATTACCTTCTCGACCATTACCATCTTCATATCGCTTTACCCGCGCGTCATTGTTTCCAGTCTCAATCCCGATTGGAGCCTGACCATCTACAATGCCTCGTCCAGTCCTTACACCTTAAAGGTTATGAGCATTATCGCCCTCATTTTTGTGCCGATTGTGCTAGCTTATCAAGGCTGGACTTACTGGGTCTTCCGGCAACGGATTGGGAAACAGTCTGAACTTGAATATTAATCTTTGATGAACCTGGATAAAAGAGTTCTCAAGCAAGCCCAAGCCGCCCATATTAACCTGACCCTGACGGTTGGGTCAGGCTTATTGGCCGGTATTTTTGTGGTCTGGCAGGCTCGCTACCTGAGCCGGGTGATCAATCAAGTCTTTCTAAACGGGCAGTCTTTGCCCGATGTCCAATCCATGCTGCTGATCCTGCTCCTGCTGGCCCTGGGACGGGCCGGCCTGGTCTGGGGGAACGAGATAACAGCCCAGCGAGTGGCCAACCGGGTCAAAAGCGACCTGCGTGAAGGTTTGACGGCTCACCTGTTGGCCCTCGGTCCCGGTTACACCCGTAACGAGCGCACCGGCGAGTTAACCAACACGGTGGTCGAGGGGGTCGAAGCCCTGGACGCCTACTTTAGCCAATACATTCCCCAACTGGCTATGGCTGCCCTGGTACCGCTGACGATCCTGGTTTTTGTCTTTCCCCTGGATGTCACCTCGGGCCTGGTATTGCTGCTGACTGCCCCCTTAATCCCCGTTTTTATGGTCTTGATCGGCAGTAAAGCCGAGGCGTTAACCAAGCAACAGTGGACCAGCCTCAGCCGCATGAGCGCTCATTTCCTGGATGTTCTGCAAGGTATCACCACCCTGAAACTGTTCGGTCGCAGCCGGGAGCAGATTCAGACCATTGCTCAAATCAGCGACCGCTTTGGCCAGACAACGCTAAGGGTGCTGCGGGTCGCTTTTCTGTCCGCCCTCGTCCTGGAAATGGTGGCCACCATCAGTACGGCTGTGGTGGCGGTCGAGGTGGGCTTACGGCTGCTTTACGGCTACTTACCCTTTGAGCAAGCCCTATTTGTGCTGATTTTGGCCCCTGAATTTTACACGCCCTTGCGCCTGCTGGGGACACATTTCCACGCCGGTATGTCAGGCGTGGCTGCGGCCCGCCGCATTTTTGAGGTGCTGGACACGCCTCGATCTGCTCCGGCTTCTGCTGCAGCCCGGCAGATAGACCGGCTACCCCTGCCCTTTGACATCCATTTTGTCGACGTTCACTACGCTTATGAGGGGGGAGAACGTCCGGCCCTTAACGGCCTCTCCTGCCATATCCCGTCCGGCCAGAAAACGGCCCTGGTTGGGCCAAGCGGGGCCGGTAAAAGTACCGTCGCCCAGCTACTGCTGCGCTTTATGGAACCGGACCGGGGCCAGATTACGGTCGATGGGAGGCCGCTGCCGGCCCTGGATGTGGCAGCCTGGCGGACTCAGGTGGCCTGGGTGCCTCAAAGCCCGCATCTGTTCCACGCCTCGGTGGCGGATAATATCCGCCTGGCCCGGCCTGAGGCCAGCCTGGCCGAAGTTATCCAGGCCGCCCGTCAGGCCCAGGCCGATACTTTTATCAAGAGCCTGCCCCAGGGATACGGAACCCTCATTGGTGAGCGAGGGGCCCGTTTGAGTGGGGGCCAAGCCCAACGGCTTGCCCTGGCCCGGGCTTTTCTGAAAGATGCCCCTTTCTTAATTCTGGATGAAGCCACGGCCAACCTGGACCCCGAACATGAATGCTGGCTGCAAGAGGCCATGGAACGTCTCATGCAGGGTCGAACCAGCCTCATCATCGCCCATCGTCTCAATACCGTCTATCAGGCCGACAAAATTTTGGTGATGGCCAAAGGCCAACTGGTTGAGGCCGGCAGCCACGCTGCGCTGTGGCAACAAGGCGGGATGTATCACCACCTGGTAGCAGCTTACGGGGGCGCAACATGAGCCATTCCGGGCCCAAAAACCCCGTCATCTGGCGCTTACTGGAACTGATCGCGCCTTTTAAAGGGTGGATCGCGCTGTCGGCCCTGCTCGGCTTGGCCACCGTCGGCAGCAGCGTGGGCTTGATGGCTACTTCGGCTTATATCATTGCCAGGGCGGCCTTACAGCCCTCGATTGCTGTCCTGCAAGTGGCCATCGTCGGAGTTCGTTTCTTTGGCCTCAGCCGGGGGGTGTTTCGCTACCTGGAGCGATACGTGTCCCATCAGGTGACCTTTCGGCTGCTGGCCCGGTTACGCGTCTGGTTCTACCAGGCCCTGGAACCGCTGGCCCCGGCCCGGCTGATGCAGTATAAAAGTGGTGATCTACTGAGTCGCGTTGTGGCCGACATCGAAACCCTGGAACATTTTTACCTGCGGGTTCTGGCACCTCCCATTGTGGCGATTCTCATCGCCCTGTTGACGGGGATTTTCATGGCCGGTTATCATCTCTGGTTGGCGGTTACCCTGTTGAGCTTTTTATTCCTGGCCGGTATGGGTGTGCCGCTGTTAACGCGAATGTTGAGCCGTCGCCCAGGCCAGCGTATGGTCGCAGTACGATCCGAGTTAAATGGAACCCTCGTGGACGGCATCCAGGGCATGGCCGACCTGCTCGCCTGTGGCCAGGAACGGCGCCATCAAGAACAAGTCACCCACCTGGGGCGAGAGCTGGTCAGATGGCAAGAACGTATGGCCTGGGTTAGGGGGCTGGGCAATGCCCTTGCCGGCCTGTCGATCAACCTGGCCACGTTGGCGATCCTGCTCATAGCCATCCCCCTGGTCAACCGGGGACACTTAGAGGGCGTTTACCTGGCCGTGTTAGCCCTGACGACCATCGCCAGCTTTGAAGCGGTCTTACCTTTACCCCTGGCTTTCCAAAACCTGGAAAGCAGCCTGGTCGCAGCCCGGCGGCTGTTTGAGATTGTGGATGCTGAGCCGGTTGTAGCCGATACCGGTGAACCTGGCCCATCCCCCCAGGCTTACGACCTGGTGGTGGAGCACCTGTCCTTTCGTTACCATCCGGCAGAACCGCCCGCCCTGGCTGACCTCAGTTTTACCCTGCCCCAGGGAGGACGCCTGGCCATTGTCGGTCCCAGCGGCGCGGGCAAATCCACCCTGGTCAGCTTGCTGCTGCGCTTTTGGGATTACCAGAGCGGCCAAATCCGGCTGGGCGGACACGATTTGCGCCGCTATCGACCCGATGAGGTACGGGCGATGGTCAGTGTGGTGTCGCAACACTCCCACCTCTTTAATGGTCCCATCCGCGAAAACTTACTGCTTGCCCGTCCCGAGGCCGGTCAAGCCGAACTGATCCAGGCAGCCCGCCAGGCCCAAATCCACGAATTTATCCAGGCCCTGCCTCAAGGCTACGACACCTGGATTGGGGAGCAAGGCTTACGTTTGAGCGGCGGTGAGCGGCAACGCCTGGCCATCGCCCGCGCTCTACTGAAAAATGCACCGATATTGATTCTGGATGAAGCCACGGCCAATTTAGACCCGCTGACCGAACGTGAGGTAATGCAGACCATCACCGCTTTAATGGCCGGGCGCACGGTGCTGATGATCACCCACCGGCTGGTTGGGCTGGACATGGTTGACGAGATTCTGGTTCTGCAAAGTGGCCGGGTGGTGGAGCGGGGTCATCACCATGAACTGCTGTCGACTCACGGCCCTTACCGGCGCATGTGGGATTTGCAACATCAACAAGTTGAGGCGATGGTAATTGATAGGTTCTAAGCTGCCCCCCTAACCCCCCAAGGGGGGGAATTTGGGCAGCGCTCCCCCCGCTGGGGGGTTGGGGGGGCTACCCAAGACGCTAAATCAGTCACCAACTCGGTATAACTCAACTCAGTATAACAAAGGGGGGAATCTGGGCAGCGCTCCCCCCGCTGGGGGGTTGGGGGGGCCATCCAAGTCACTAAATCAGCCGCCAACTCCGTGAGAGGAAAACAACATGGCAAAAAAGAAAAATACCCACCCTGACGACCATCAACGATCATCAAAGCCCAAACAGACCTGGCTCTATGTCAACATTATTGTGGCCGTTGTCTTAATCGGGTCCGGGGTGGGCGTGCTGTTCTGGCTGGGGCAACAATCGCCAGGAAACACCGTCAATGTCCCCAATCAATCTACTCAAGGACAGGCACGAGCTGCGCCCGATTTTACCCTGCCCGCTGCCAGTGGGGAGTGGGTCAGTTTAAGTGACTATCGTGGGCAGGTCGTACTGGTAAACTTTTGGGCCACCTGGTGCCCCCCTTGTAAGGCCGAGATGCCGACGATTAATACCTTTTACCAGACCCACCGGCATGAGGGGTTTGTCGTCCTGGCCGTGAATGCCCAAGAGGATGCCCAAACGGTCAACGCCTTCATGGAAGCGCATGGTTTTAGTTTCCCGGTGTTGTTAGACCAACAGGCCGAGGTCATGAATCGTTACCATGTACGTGGCTTGCCCACCACTTTTATTATTGATCGTGAGGGGATCATTCGCCACATCCAGAGCGGCGAAATTACCCGCCAGCAACTGGAGGCGGTGGTGATGCCTTTGTTATAACCTTTTGCTCTTTCTTGCATCTAAATCGGTTTAGTGGCAAACTTGTAGGACATGACGGCAGTAAAGCAAAAGAACCAAAGCCTAACTGTTCTGCAACTTCAGTCTTCTTCAACGCCAACCTCACCACCGGGTAAACTGACGGATAATATCCGAGGTTTTTTGCCTGCGAACTTAAGGCAAGTTCGTGTTGCGTATTGCGTGTTGCGTAAAACTAACGCAACACGCAACACGCAACACGCAGTTATCTAAACCCATATAAAATTCGGAGGTAAATCACAATGTCATTGCTCAAAGAAGAAGATCGACAATACCTGATCAAAGAGTTTGCCGGGCTGCCAAACCCGATCAAAATTCTCGTGTTCAGCCAGGAGATGGAATGTCAATACTGTAGGGAAACCCGGATGATCGGCGAAGAATTGGCCGTCCTGTCGGACAAGATTTCGCTTGAAGTCTACGATTTTGTCAGAGACAAGGAAGTGGCCGAACATTATGATATCGACAAAATCCCGGCCACCATCGTCATGAAAGGGGGCGATGATCCCAAAGACTACGGCATTCGGTACTTTGGCATCCCCTCCGGCTACGAGTTCAGCTCGCTCATCGAAGACATTATGATGGTCTCGGGAGGCGAGTCGGGCCTGTCGGCGGAAACCAAGGCCCTGGTGGCCGGGTTAACCGAACCGGTTCATTTACAGGTCTTCATCACCCCAACCTGCCCCTACTGTCCCCAGGCCGTGCGCCTGGCCCATCAATTGGCTCTCGAGAGCGACTTGATTCGAGGGGATATGGTCGAGGCCATCGAATTTCCGCACCTGTCGATGAAGTATCAGGTTCAGGGCGTGCCCCGGACCGTGATCAATGAAACCGTTCACCTGGAAGGGGCCGCGCCTGAACCGATGCTCATGGCCAAGCTGCAAGAGGCGGTAGCAGGGTAGGGAGCAAGGTTGCAAGGTTGCAAGGTTGCAGGTTGCAGGGTTGCAGTAAGACTGTAGCGCGACGCAGCCACAACAGAAAGCGTTAAACGGGGAGCGGGGAGCGGAAAGTGTAGCGCATAAAAATTCCACGCAATACGTAACACGCAACACGTTTGTAATCGAGGTGATAGACAATGGGCTTAGATTTAGGCTTAGACCTGGGCCTGTCTCAGGCGGGAGCAGGCCCGGAAACTTACGACGTGATTATCATCGGTGGGGGGCCGGCCGGGACGTCGGCCGCTATTTACACGGCCCGGGCTAACTTACGGACCCTGATCATCGACAAGGGACTGACGGCGGGGGCTCTGGGTATCACCGCTAAAATCAGCAACTATCCCGGCGTGCCCGGCCCGGTCAGCGGTGCGGAACTGGTCGAGACTATGCGCCGGCAGGCCGAATCCTTTGGGGCTGAATTCTTGACCGACAAGGTGGTGGGGGTGGACCTCCAGGCCGACCCCAAAATGGTGATGGCCGGTACCAGCGCCTTTCATACCAAAGCGATCATCTTGGCCACCGGTTCGATGGGGCGAACCAATACCGTACCCGGCGAAAATGAGCTGTTGGGGCGCGGGGTGAGCTACTGCGCCACCTGCGATGGGGCTTTTTTCCGGGATCAACCCGTGGCCGTGATCGGCAACAATGACGAGGCTTTGGAAGAGGCCCTTTTCCTGACCAAGTTTGCCGCGCAGATTTATCTGATCGTGCCTACCCCCCAGCTCAAAGCCCAGGAGGCCCTGGCCGCTGAGACTACGGCTCATCCCAAAGTGGAAGTCCGGTTGGGCACCCGGCTCAAGGAAATCGTCGGCAACGGCCAGGTTGAGGGGGTGCGCATCCAGCCCCGGGGCGGCAGTGAAGAAGTGCTGCCGGTCAAAGGGGCCTTCGTTTACCTGCAAGGTGGCCAGCCCATCACCGACTACCTGATGGGCCAACTGGAGACCACCTCAGAGGGCTGCCTGATGGTAGACCGGGAAATGCGCACCAACATCCCCGGCGTCTTTGCTGTGGGCGATTTACTCTGCGCCCACATCAAGCAGGCCGTCATCGCCGCTGCCGACGGGGTGATTGCCGCCGTCGCCGTGGATAAATACATCCACGGCCGGGAAAAGCTCCGAACGGATTGGAAGTAGGGCAACCCACAGGGCAGACGACGAATGGCACGACCAACCCACAGAGCAGGCGACCGCTGACCGTCGACCGCCGAACTGGTCTGGGTAGACCCATTTTGGTTCTTCAGGAATTTCCGTGGAATCGCTCAGAGGGGACACTTGCACCTGCGCCGCAAGTGCAGGTGTCGACAGATCCCCGACATATGTAAGCATTCAGGCTAGCATCCCTTCGACAAGCCCTTCGACAAGCTCAGGAGAACCTCAGGACGCAGCCTGAGTAACGCGGAGCGTAGTGGAGCGTGTATCGAAGCCTGTCCTGAGCCAGGCCGAAGGGGGTGCGGGTTTGCCCAGATTCGTCGCGTTCGCCGCACCCTTCGATACGGTTTCCGCTGCGCTCCAACCTACTCAGGATGCTACCTGACTAATTACGCATAATTGGTTAGTAAGTAGATAAGTTTAACTATTAAACTGCGCCCAGTATTATTGACATTTTTGGCACGCTCGTATCCACAACGAGCACACGGCTCGTTGCCAACTCTGGCCGTCTGTCACATGCAACCTGCTTTAACATCTTGACAGCTAACGTTAGCTGTGGTATAATAAACATAAGCTAACGTTAGCTAAAAACAGTGTATTTGTGTTTATCAGCAGGTAAGGAGACATTTATGTTTGATATTGACGCCATCACCCGTGATGTTATCAATCGGGTGTTGACCCACTATCGCCAGGTTGGACAACACCTGTACTGGGATGGCAGTAGCGACTCGCCGGATAGGCCATTTCAATCAAGTCCATTATATGACGAAATCAAGTTGTTAGTACGAGTCGCCAATGGAGAATTTGATCGAGTGACTGTCGGTGATCAGACGGTTGGTCAGGTCATAGACACGCTTCAAAGTATAATCGATCTGCTATTTGCTCGGGCCAGCGGGTCTTATCCCTACACGATCCCCATCTCGTTCTGGTCGCAATCGGGTATCGGTCAAGTATTGGCCCATGTGCAAGCCTGGATTCGCCACGATGATTTGATCAGCTATACCGAGGCAGCCCACATCCTATTCAGCGAGTTAGCTCAACAAAATATTCAGGCCGCCCGAATGAGAATCAAACGACTGGTCAACCGAGGCGAACTTATGTCTTATGTAGCGCTTGACGAAGCCAACCCTACCCAACGGATGAGGGTCAGCCGACAGGCAGTCGAAGCCTTGCTTGCCGCTGGTATGACCAAGCGAAAGAAAACCATACTTCGTGAAGCGTGAAGCGTGAAACGTGATATTTTTCTACCTGCGTTATCCTGTAAGGCAGTTCCGAAAAAATACCTGTGCCCGCCTGTGCCCTGTGGGTAGTACGGGTAATTGTCCCAACTCCGTGAAACGTGAAGCGTGAAACGTGATGTTTTTACGCCATAAACCCTCACGTTTCACGTTTTACGCTTCACGTCACCGAAAGTTTTGGGATGATTTAAATTTCGGAGCTCCCTAAGTGTTGGTACTAAACGAGACACAAAATTTAACCACTGAGACACGGAGAACCGGATGGCCCGACAAGAAATGCCCATCTTCACCCGCACCTTTGACTTTCTCACCTGGCTGCTGCCGGCCACCAACGGGTTCCCCCGGGCGCATCGCCACACTTTCACCCGGCGGCTACTGGACGCTGCCTTTTTGCCGATGACAAGCGAACGTTGTGGCAATGGCGGGAGGTCATCATTGAGCGGTTAGCCAGCTTGCGGTTGACTATTCACCCGGCGGCTCAGCCCAGACCGGTTACGGAGGGTATTCCCTTTCTGGGGTTTATCATTTTCCCGCACCTGCGTCGCCTGAAACGACGAAAAGGGATATACTATCGCCGGCGATTGTGGCAGTTAATCGTCGCCTACGAAGCCGGTCTGATCCCCCTGGATGTACTCACGGCCAGCGTGCGGGGGTGGATCAATCATGTGCGGTATGGCAATACCGTGGGCTTGCGCAAGGCGATCTTGAGAATGCCTATCGAGCCTCTCAGGGAGACGTAAAAATGACCTTTGATTTGGAAACGTGGAAAGAAAAAACAACGGCCTCATTACACAAAGTGGGACAATGGTTGGAGCGCCGGAAAAATGAGGACGCGCCCTACCTGCTGTATGGCTATCTGGGGGGGCTGAGCCTGTGGCCACTGGTGGCGGCAGCTCAGGCTGACCAACTCCTGCCGGCGGTAATGGCCTTGGGCAGTGTAGCTGGTGGGATTGGTGGTAATCTGCTGGCCAATCAAGTCCAGAAATGGACCGATCAGGCCGCACCGGTCACCGAAACTGAAGTAGTAGAATGGGTGGCCGAAAACAGCGCGGCCAACCCGGAGTTACGACTGGCCTTGGATGCTATTTTGAAGCAATTAGATGTTGTGGCCCAGGCCCAGGCTCAACTGGGTGAGGCCGACCGGCAGTGGTTCAGTGAGCTCCTGCGGGCAGAATTGGCCCGGTTAGGCAACCTGGCCCATTTTGAAGCTGAACTCAGCGGCACCGGGGCCATTGCCCAGGGCCCAGGGGCCAGGGCGGCTATGGCTGACCGGGCTGGAATAGCCGTGGCCGGCGACGTGGGCCGGGATGTCCACATCACCCACCTCCATGGCCAACTACCTTCTGATCCAGAACAGGCCAGGCTGGCTACCCTACAGCACCGCTACCTGGAGCGATTTGCCCATTATTGCAACGTTTTGCCTTTAGGCGACCTGGGGGGTGACAAAGAGACAGGGGAAGAAATTAGTTTAGAAGCGGTGTATGTCAGCCTTGATACCAAAACCCGCGTTCCCCGCTCCGAGGAAGATAAGTCAAAACTCCCTGGTCAGAATGAGCGCCCGCTTTCGGCTATGGAGGTGGCTATTCAAGAGAAAAAACTGGTACTGGTGGGCGACCCCGGCAGTGGCAAGAGCACCTTTGTGCGGCAACTGGCCGGTCGTCTGGCCTCGAACCGTTTGGGGCAGAGGGAGGATTTACCCTCCGGCTGGCAGGGCAAGGTCTGGCCCATGTTGACGACCTTGCGAAACCTGACCCCTCGCCTGGCCGAGCTTGATTTGGCCAATGTTTCAACGGATGAACAGGACCGGCGCCTGGTTGAGGTGGTGTATTGTCAGTGGCAGGCTGATTTGACCGACTTGCGCGTAGCGGAACTGGCCGCTCGTTTGGATGACGTTTTGGCCGAAGAGCGGTTGCTGGTTATTTTTGACGGCCTGGACGAGGTGCCGGAGAACTTGCGCCGGTGGGTGCGGCAAGCCGTGTGGGCCGTGCTCAAAACCTACCACACAATTGAGCGGGTCATTGTCACCTGCCGGGTCCGCTCCTATACCGGACCGGCCGTTTTAAGCGGGTTTGCCAAGCACGAACTGGCCCCATTTGACGAGGCGAAGATAGAGCGGTTTGTTCATTGTTGGTACAACGCTCAGCGTGACCGGTTGGGGCAAACTGAGGCCAACAAAAAAGCGCAAGATTTGCGGCGGGCTGTGTTTGACCGGGATCTGCGCCGGTTGGCTCAAAACCCTATGCTGTTGACCACGATGGCCATTATCCACCAGCAAGAAGTGGGCTTACCTCGCGAGCGGGTCCGGTTGTACAACCTGGCCGTGCAGGTTTTACTCAGCCGTTGGCAAAGGCGGAAAGGGCTGATGACAGTATCGCCCCCATTGCGGACCGTGTTGGACGACGACCGGCAAATCCGCTCCATTATGGAGCTAATCGCCTACCAGATTCACGCTCACCAGGCGAAAGAGGGGGAAAGCACCGAACTGGCTCGCGGACAGTTGGTCACCTTGCTGGATGGCCCCCGCTATCTGGGGGAGACCGGCCTGGCCAATGACTTTCTGGACTACGTTGATAAACGGGCCGGTTTACTGGTGGGACGGGGCGGCGGAGGTGAAGGCCAAAAACCCCAAACCTACGACTTTCCCCACCGTACCTTTCAGGAATACCTGGCCGGATGTTATATGGTCACCGGGCGGGGGATCAACCGTGAGTATCAGAAGCGGGTGGCCGAAGGGGATTATTGGTATGTCGCCGGCCGGTTGGGCGCGGAAGAACTTTTTTACAATAACCCCCGGGGCGAGCAGTTGCTGCTTGACCTGGCCTACACCCTGTGTCCCAAAGAAGAACCGGCCGAAATCGCCCAATGGCGGGCCGTTCTCTGGTCGGGCCAGATGGCAGTGGTTCTGGGCCGGGAGAGGATTGAGAATGATCCGGGCGACGACTTATTATACGACAACGGCCCAGCTTACCTGGCCCGGTTGCTGCCTCGCCTGAAACAAATCCTCACCAACCATATCTTGACGGCCGTAGAACGGGTTGACGCCGGGCAGGTCCTGGCCCACCTGGGGGATGACCGTTCGGGGGTGGGGTTACGTTCTGATGGCCTGCCCGATATTGCCTGGTGTGAAGTCCCCGCCGGGCCATTTGTGATGGGCAGCCCAGATGACTCGTTGGCTTTCTTTGACAGTAAGGAGACACCACAACGGCAGGTTGACTTGCCTGCTTTCCGCATCAGCCAATACCCCATTACCAATGCCCAGTACCGGGCTTTTGTTAAGGCTGGGGGATATCAAGAGGTCAGCTACTGGACTGAAGCAGCCAGGGCGGGCTACTGGCGTGAGGGTCAGGTAAAACGACTTTTTATTAAGGGCGGTGAAATTGTGGAAGAGTGGGCTGAAATCCCGGCGGAGTATGGCTCGCCCTTCAATCTGGCCAACCATCCGGTGGTCGGGATCAACTGGTACGAAGCGGTGGCCTACACCCACTGGCTAACGGTCCAGTTACGTCAGGCCGGCCAGTTGGGGCCGGACGAGATGATCACCCTGCCCAGCGAGAGCCAGTGGGAGAAGGCGGCCCGGGGCCCAGAGGGGCGGGTCTATCCCTGGGGCGACGAACCCGACCCGAACCGGGCCAATTACGGTGACACCGGGATCGGCACGACCAGCGCGGTGGGTTGTTTCCCCGGTGGGACCAGTCCCTACGGGGGGCAGGATATGAGCGGCAACGTCTGGGAGTGGTGCCGGACCAGGTGGCAGGCCAGCTACCGGGATTACCAGGATGACAACGACCTTGAGGGAAAGGCCCCCCGTGTGGTGCGGGGCGGGGCGTTCTACGATATTCAGGGGTACGTTCGCTGCGCGGTTCGCCACGGGTTCGTCCCGGACCTCAGGTACGACGTTGCCGGTTTTCGAGTTGTTTGGGCTTTGTCCCCATCCACCTCTGGCC
>DAOUMU010000174.1:0-18818 GCA_034409055.1 Anaerolineae bacterium | reverse complement strand
AACCCAACAGGACGTTATTCGGTTGTTAATTGATCACATCGTCGTTGAGGAGGATGCAATTACCATCAAACATATCGTTCCCGACGAAGATGACGCCCGTTTATGTCGTTTGGAACCCGTGCATAGTGTTGCGTGAGGGTTTTCGGCCAAATACCCAAAAAGCGGGCACAGGTTTAACACGCAGCACGCAACACGCAACACGATTTTGGGAGCATTACCCGTACTGGGCACAGGTATTTTTCTGGAACTACCTAAAAATATCCCCTCGGGGTATAGACAACCGCTCCTAAATCTGATATAATGCAAACTCTAGGGGGGCCTCTCACTTCCTCTGATTCAGAGGAGATTCCTGAACGGCCTGACAACATCATATTTAACCCGTATGGGCAAACCATCCTGCCTATTTTTCATATTGGCATGGAGCCGTTGTCCTGGTACCGGGTCAACGGGTCTCATGCAGCACCGTTCTGGTTGGCCTGTGCTCTATGTGGTGCGGCTTACCTAAGCGTTAGCCCGCTTCGTCGCAAGTGAAACTGTAACTAAATAAGGAGATAATTATGTCCTCGAAAGAGCAAACCCATAGTAGTAATGACAAAACAAACTCAAAACGACGTTCGCCGAAGCCCGCTACCGAGAATTTAGATAAACTAGCCCAGCAGCCAACCCACTCAGACACTTTTATCCAGCCAGCCAGGATTGACCTCGATAGGTTGAACCCGCGTCAAGTGCTGCAACTTCAACACACAATTGGTAATCAAGCCGTACAGCGATTGTTACAGTCCAAAACAGAAGACCTCGAAGCGAGGCCGGTGAGCAAGGCATCGACTGCTTTTGCTGACGACTTCAGCCGACTACCGATGCATACTAGCGTACATAGCAGCAAACAACCGAAGCTGAAAGTTAACGGCTCGGGAGACCAACATGAGCAGGAGGCAGATTGGGTCGCCAATCAGGCGATGCAGATGCCTGAGCCGCAGGTGCAGCGACAACCGAAGGAAGAGGGGGAGGTGCTGCAAAGCAAATTCACCCCTGGCGACGCGGCCGCGAGGCAGAGGGCGCTAACCGAGGCTTCGCCCGACCGTCTGCGGCCCGACCACCTCGCATCACGCCAACGCTCGCTCGGCAACTGGGCCGCCACCTCGGCGCTGTCGGTCCAGAGGCGACCTGATGACGAGGAGCTCGACGCCCCCTACCAGGCCAAGATGGACCCGAAGTCCTCGACGCTCATTACCGATCAGCTCGGCAACGCCGCGGCGGCGGGGGCCACCCCCAAGTCCATGCCGGTCGAGGGGCGAGTGGGCAAGCCGTCGTTCGGCATGTTCGAGCCAGCGGAGTTCCCACTCGATCCATCGCTGAAGGGCCAGACGTACTTCAGCCGGTTAATGGAGGAAACACTGACGGCTTGGTTCTACGGGCGCAGCACTGTGGCCGACAAGAAGAAGACATTTGCCTACCGGACCCAGAACGTGGGGCTCGGCAACTACGCCAAGGACGCCGACCTGATCCCCAAAGCGCAGCAGTCGTTCAACATCTTCGTGCCGCTGGCCAACGCGGCTACGCGAGCAGTGGTCAAAGCGGCGACGGTGGCCCAGGACCTCTGGATCAACGAGGAGGGTTGGGATGTCTCGACGGATCTCTCGAAAGGCGAGCAATTGGCGCTGAAGGACGCCATGGCCAAGTACCAGATCGACAACGACAAGGTCTCGGCGGCGACCAAGAACGTGAGTGCTCACCGCAAGAGCCTGGTGGCTGCTTCACGAGACATGGCCCGGCTGACCGAGCATCAGGTGATCGGCAAGCTCCGCACGATACAGGAGAAAGCGGAGGCCGGCAAGGCCGCGATCCAGGCCAAGATCAACAAGATCGCCAAGGTAGCCGGCTACGTGCAGACCGGGGTCTCCTTGGTGGCCGGCGGTTCGACCAAGCTCATCGCGCTGGCCTCTGCCGGGGCCGAGGCCGAGGCCAGCACCGATCCGTCGAAGAGGATCTCGGGGGGTGCCGCCAAGATCAACAAGGCGACCGGTATGCTGAGCAAGGCCGCCACATTCGGGATGCAGCTCTACTACGACAAGGAGCTGACGGACCTCGAGGTGAAGATCGAGACGTTGGGCGACGAGATCGAGCACCACGCCGGCATTGAGGAAAAGAACAAGTGGGATGCCATCAAGTTCCGTTTCGACGCTGCCATCGAGCACTACCGGAACGCGGTCGAGGAGCTGCAAAATGCGGTCATGGATCGGCGCGAGACGATGGCGTTGATCGGAGCCGAAGCCGACCGGCTCGCCAAAGGGCGCAACAAGGGTGCCGACAGGGGCCGTGACACCGACATCGCGTCGCGAACGTTGCTATTTGCGACCACGGTGCTCGAGACGAAAACGCTCCTGGCCGCGGCCCTGGACGCCGGGAAGGCCGCTGACGACGAAGTCGGTCGGGTCTACGGACACATCCAGTCGTGGCGGGGGGGCTACGGGGTCGGCATCGATCCCCATCCCGACAGTCCCGACCCCTTCTACTACCAACTGGCCAAGGACGCCTACGCCGCGCCCATCCGCCGCATCCCCGGCTTGAAGGGTGCTGACTTCAAGGCCATCGCCGCGGCGAGGAACCAGCTCTATAGCTGGCTGATGGGTGCGGATGAGATCGATAAGGTGCTCGACTCGTGGATCGGCAGCGACGGACCAACAGGGTCAGGCATCAAGAAACTGCTTGGCGACGCCAACTGGAGCGGCGGCGAGTACTAACCTGCGAGTACGTCGCGCTGCGCGTCGTCGACCACTTGCTTGGCACCCACGCCGACGTCCCAGGACTATGGCCTCGGGCAATATCAATCCGCTTCCGGGTGACTGACCGTTACCTCCACTGCCACCCAACCATCGTTGTCACTCAGTATGTCATCGTCAATGCGCAGGTAGAGCTTGCCAGATCTGTTCACCGGCCAGTCGCCGCCGCGTCCGACGTAAAACGGCCGGCCATCCTCGCCGATGCGACCGATCAGGGCTCCACCCGGGACGTGGGGTAACGGATAAAAGTTAGGAGCACGATAACGTGAACTCCCCTCCGGCCCGTGATACTCATCAGGTGTGTACAGCCAGGTGCCGCTGGCCTGAATGTACAGCCGGTCCCCATCTTGTACCCGCACCCCAACACTCTGCCAATCCCGGTAGGCAAAGACACGGGGCCGGGTCAGCGACTCCTGAGTCACCGGCATAATTGTTTCCCGGGTCGTTACACCAATCAGCCCGATACAGGCGATCAGCGTCAGCAGCACCAAAATTAGCGACTTTTTCATAATCTACCGCCGGTCGGTCAGAGGGCTACCTTGCAAATCTATAATAGGGGTGCTCTCGCCGCTGATGATCCACTTGCTGTTCTCCTTCAGTTCTTGAGCAATCATGAACTGAATGTAGGCCTCGGCCAGATCGCCCTTACCTTCCAACTCTGACAAGATGGCCCGTAAGGCCTGCTGCTGGGCTTCGGCGGTTTTGGTAATCTGGTAAGCCTCTGCTTCCGCCCGCTTTTGAGCGGCATAAAACTCGGCATCGGCCAATGTCTTCTTCTGGGCTGCTTCGGCCTGGGCCTGCTCTTGCCGTTGCACGGCCACCATACGGTCTTTGATGGCCGTCACCACCTCGTCAGGCGGCGAAGCGCTTTGCATCTGGACGGTGATGAACCGCACCCCGTACTGTTCCTCTTTCTGCTGCAGGGCCTCCATCACCTCCTGGTTCATAACATTCCGGCTGTGCATGACTTCGGTCATCGGCTTGGTATTAATCACGTCCCGCAATTTACCCTGGACAAACTCAAATACGATCCGCTCTGGATCGTCCACCTCCAGGGCAAAACGCTCTGGATTTGTCACCCGGTAGGTATATTGCAGGGAGACGACCATGGTCACGTCGTCGGAGGTCATGGCCGGAATGCGTTCGACATAACCCAGCCGCTCGTTAACCTTGACGATGATGACCGTATCCACCAGGGGGATCTGCATGTGCCAACCCGGCTCGTCCGCCCCGATGAAACGTCCACCGCGCAGATGCAGCCCTCGCTCGTAGGCATGGATCTTGTACACCGCAGCCCGGCCAACGAAAAGCAAGACGGATAATACTACGAAAGTGGCCAGTACGACGACAGCTAACTTATAAAGACGCTCTAAAGTGCTGAGACCAGGCTTAGGGGGAGCCGGGGATGTTGTAGTTTCAGTCATTATTTCACCTCCAGTAAATTTCTACTACACAGTAAGGGAGTTTCAGGATTTAAATGCTCCCAAAACTGTATCGTTCGCGTGTTACGTGTTGCGTGTTGCGTGAGGGTTTTCGGCCAAATTTAACACGCAGCACGCAACACGCAGCACGATTTTGGGAGCATTATTTTTCTGGAACTACCTAAAATCTCCTCACCAATATTTTACAACAAATCCAGCGTTTTGTCCCCGTGGAAATCCATAGTCTTTTACCTGTGGATTTCCACAGGTAAAGCGGTGTTAGTCAGCAGACTCGGCAAATCCAATTCTGTGTTCACGATGGGGCCGTGATCTGTCGTATCGCCGGTCATGGACCGGCTTACAGCGTTAAATTTGGGGCTACTGAGACTGGTTATCCAAGCCGTAAGTTTTCAGCCACACTGCGGCTTCGACCCGCGAGGCCACCCCTAACTTGCTTAAGATGTTGCTGACATGAAACTCCACCGTTCGAGCTGTGATGTTTAATGCGTGGGAAATCTCTTTGTTACTCTTGCCGGCGGCGATTAAGGCCAACACCTTCTGTTCCCGGCCGGTTAAATCTAACCAGCGGGTCTGCACCTCTTGTTGCCAATGGCGGGCCGAACTGACCTGTTCAGCGGTCCATAGTTGTTGACCTTGGGCTACGGCCCGCACCGCTGCCACAATTTCTGTGGGGGCTTCTTCTTTGAGTAGATACCCGGCGGCTCCCATTTCCAGCATGCCCCACTGGTATTTTGGGGAATCATAGGCACTGAGGGCCAACACCTGGCTGGGGAGATTTTTTTGCTTGATTCTGGCCGCTACTTCGATGCCTGACAGTTTGGGTAGTTGGCAATCTAAAACCACAACCTGAGGCCGCAAGGCTTCAACCTGGGCCAACGTCTGCTTGCCGTCCCCCGTTTCGGCAATCACCTCGATATCGGGGGCTTGATCCAACAGAACCCGTAACCCGATGCGCATAGCCGGGTGGTCATCGGCAAGTAAGACGTGGATGGTTTCAGCCATAGTTTTCTCCGTTAATCAGTGATCAGTTATCTTTGCAACAAAGCCTCAAACTCCTCAGCCGCGTCAATTAAGCGACCGGGGTGTCGGGTTAAATTGAACCATTGCCACTGTGTATCGCCGGGGAGGTCATCCATAAACCAGCACAGGGCGACCACTTGTGGCTCCTCATTAATGAGCGATAGGGCCGTAGTCAGCCAGCCGCGAGGATAGTTTTGGGCCGGGGGGATGCCTTCATCAGGGGTAAAGGTGTTGGTCGAGGTAATGTAAACAGGCAGATTTCGGGTGGTGGGGTAGCGATTAATGATGGTCAGCCAATCTCGATAGACGCCAAACCCTACTTGAGCCCCGTGCCAAGCGGCGCGGGGTAAGTCCAGGCCGGGTTCTTTCGCTCCATCCTGACCCGCCAATTCCGGAGCCGTCGGGCGTCCCGGCGCTTGCACGGCAAAACCATCCGGCGTAACCAGAGGAACCCCAACGGCTGCCTTGGCCTGCGCACTTTCGTCTAAAAAAGCGACGAGGGTGTGCATGTAGTTAAGCCAGGGCGTGTCGATCATATAAGGGTGTTCGCCATCCTGGTCGGTATTCCAGGGTTGGACCGGACCGACCAGGATCCGAACCTGGGGATTCTCGGCGCGAATGACTTGCACCACATTGTCCACGTGGGTCACCGGCTCACCATACCCGTTAAACAGACGCGCATACCAGGCCGGTGTCACCGGGCGGTACGGGGCCAAATCATTACTGCCTAAGGCATTAAACCCGCTGCCGATAATGTAGCCATGCACATGCTTAAGCCGGTCATCGCGAGCTAAACGCCGGACATAGGTCAGGTATTCAGTCAAGGCCACGTGATCATTGGTTGGCGGCAAACTCTGGCCCGGAGCGTAATCAACTCGCACCAACACCCGCAGGCCGTTGGTGACGTTTTGGTGGACGCGAACGGCCAAATCATCGATGCCCCAGGCCGCTTCATCGGCCAGACGGGCGTAGGTTAGTTCTACCCCCCACCCCTGGCGCCTATGCCAATCTCGGCTTGGATTAGCAAAGACAACGCCCAGTTTGGTTGGCAAGCGATCAACCGGTCGGGACTCTTCGGGTGTTCCGATAGCCACCTGCCCCCGTACCTGGCAACCGGTGTGACAGTCGTGATAGAAAATTAAAGCATAGTCGGGTTTATCAGGTGCGGTGAAGGTCCAGCCCCAGGTCCAGGTGCCGCCAGAATTGGCTCGCCAGTCTTCAAAATGGGCCGGCACGCCATCGACGGTCAGGTGTACGTGCGGCCAGGGCTGTACATCGGTTACCCATAACGTTACTGCTTGACCGGGTTGGGGGGAAACCGGCTGCATCAACATTTGGGGCCAGGGCCAGGAGGCTCCTGCGCCGGTTACCAGGATCACCTGGCCGGAGATCGGCAAGAGCCAATATCCTGCCAATAAGACCAAGAGCAGGATGCCCCACCCCCATGGCCACCAGGATCGGAATAACTTCTTGCTTATGATGGCTCCTCCGCTTTGGACAAGAGGGGCAGGGTAAAGTGAACATGCGTACCCCGCTTGTCACCTTCTGTATAACTTTTTATTTCCAGATCAGTCTGGTGACGACGCAAAATTTCACTAACGATGGCCAACCCCAGGCCGCTCCCCTCGGTTTTTTGAGGGGCGGCCCGGTAAAAGCGGCGGGTCAGGTGAGGTAAGTGTTCAGCCGGAATACCATCGCCGTTATCAGAAACAGTGCAAGTTACACTATCGGCTTCTTGGCGGAGTGAGACAGTAATTTGACCGTCTGACCGAGTATATTTAATGGCGTTCTCCAGAAGATTGAGAAAAACCTGCTTGAGTCGATTGGCATCGCCAGCGATGGTTGGCAACGGGGTATCGGCCTCCAGGGATATAGTCACATTATGTTCCTCGGCCATGGGGGTCACTTGAAACACCGTTTCTTCGACAACGTTCAGTAAATCGACAGGACGGTGTTCAATCTCCACCTCAGTTTCTAAGCGTCCTAACGTTAGCATTTGGTTGACCAGCCGCGTCATCCGCTGGGCTTCCTGTTTGAGCAGATTTATAGATTGCTGTTTTATCTCCTCAGAAATATTGGGCACGCTTAAAACTTCTAAATGGGTCAGGATCGTGGCGATGGGCGTACGCAGTTCGTGGGAAAAGCCGCTAAAGAGGAATTGAGAGGTTTGTTTGGCTCGCTGCTGGGCCGTGACATCCAGGACAAAGACGATGTCTAAATCATCGGTCGGAAAAACCCACCATTGAACGAATTGGTTGAACGAGAGCGGAACGTGTCGATAGCGACCAAGTGGCGCAGTATCCTGCTGGGCTATCTCTCGATCCTCTGCTAAAAGCGTAGCCCAGGTCGTATCGGGCAAGAAGCCGCCGGATGAAACCAGCCCCAATAAATGGCGAGCACAAGCATTGGCATAGCGGATATCAGCACCGGCCAAGATTAAATAACCAAAGGGGGCTTGTTCAAGAATAGACAGCAAGGCTCCTTTACCTGGTAGCGGAGGCAACAATTGTTGTTGATAACGGTATCGGCGGTCCAACCAAATGGCCGCTACCAGCAAGCTAACAAATATCAGCAGAAGTGCAAACAGGAGGTATCTCAGATCAAGAAAAAACATCAGCCCTTACTTGGCGTTACCTCTTGGATCCGCTGCCAGGCTCGCTCGACGTGGGAGTAGTCAGTATGCGTCTGGCCAACACACAAGCGAAGCGTCAGTTTATTGTCCAGCCGGGTATGGGTTAAGTAGAGCTCACCACTTTGATTGAGGCGCTCCATCAAGGCTTGGTTCACCTCATCCCCTCCCTTGTGGCGAAAGCAGACCAAATTCAACGATGGCTCTACGGTTAGTTCGAACTGGTCACTGGCCCTGACCCACTCGGCAAACGCCTGGGCTATCTCCACGTGACGCCGGATGTGGTATTGCAAGCCCTCCACCCCGTAGTGGCGAATGACAAACCACAGTTTCAGGGCGCGGAAACGTCGCCCGAGTGGAATCTGCCAGTCACGATAGTCGAAGACCTCACCCGATTCGGTGGCCTGGTTGCGTAAATATTCAGGCAAGATAGTCAGGGCATTGATTAAGACCTGCCGATCAGCCACAAAGAAACAGTTGCAATCGAAATTCGTAAACATCCATTTGTGGGGATTGAAAGTGTAGCTATCGGCCAATTCAACGCCCTCGTTAATGTAGCGGAACTCCGGGCAAATGGCGGCGGTGCCGTACATGGCCGCATCCACGTGACACCACAGGCCATATTCCCGGCAAATTTTACCGATTTCCGGCAGGGGATCCATAGCACTGGACGAGGTCGTGCCCACTGTCGCACAGACAAAGAAAGGCACCAGCCCGGCCTGGCGGTCGCGCTCGATCTGCTCAGCTAGCAGGTCCGGGCGCATAGAGAAACGATCATCCACCTCGATCAGGCGCAAATTCTCGCGGCCAATGCCGGCGATCTTAATCCCCTTTTCAAGAGAGGAGTGGGTTTGAGTGGAGGCATAAGCTACCAGGCGGCCATCACAACCCTTTTCATTGCTCACATAGTCGGTGACCCGCTCGCGGGCAGCCAGGACAGCGCAGAGGGTTGCGCTCGAGGCCGAATCCTGAATCACCCCCCCACCCGTACTGGTTGACCTGAACGGTTCCGGCAAAGCCAGCATATCGGCTACCCAATCCATGACATGTGTCTCCAGTTCGGTGCAGGCTGGACTGGTGGCCCACAACATCCCCTGCACACCCAGTCCGGCCGAGAGTAACTCCCCCAGCACAGCCGGAGCAGAACTGTTTGCCGGGAAAAAGGCAAAGAAATTAGGGGACTGCCAGTGAGTCACACCCGGCAAAATCAAATCTTCAACATCTTTTAGCATCTGGGCAAAGTCCTCCCCCTGAGCAGGTGGCTTGGCCGGTAGTGAAGTCCGTAGTTGGCCTGGTTCTACCTGGGACAAGACGGGTAGGGCCTCGACCCGTTCGTAGTAATCGGCGATCCAATCCACCACGGCGCGACCGTAGCGGCGGAATTCATCGGGGGTCATGTGGAAATTCTTATTTTTTGGCATTTTTCTCCTTAATGAATATAACTTATGAAGGAAACCGGCTGCATGATAATCTACTTTCCATTCGTTGGCAATCCTTTTCATCGACAAAGATTAATACTCTTTTAACATTTATTTAATATGCTTCTAATGTTCTGCCAGGATCATCTCTAATTAAACCCAACTCAAGGGTAAGAATCCACTCCCTTTCACGGTCATATATAATAAGGAGAGTACAATGAAATCTGACAATCGTTCAGAAAATCAACAACGCCCCCGTCTGACCCTCCGACATTGGATCATGATCGGAGCGGTTATTTTGGGTGTCATCGTTTTAGCTCGATTCACCAGAAATGACAGCGTTGAACCACAACCCGCTTCGCTTCCCCAAATTGTTAGCGCCATTGAAGCCGGTGAAGTAGACAGTCTGACCGTGCAAGGTGACCTACTTATCGCTACGAAAACTGATGGCACCAGTCTCAGCGCCCGCAAAGAGGCCAATACCAATGCCATCGAAGCGTTGCAACTGCTTGGCGCATCTCCTGAAATCTTGAAGAAGCTACCATTTGTGGTGGAAGAGACTAAGGGGGGTATGACCGGTTTTCTGGGCTTGTTGCTAACCTTTGCCCCCCTGCTCTTAATAGGCCTGATCATCCTCATATGGGCCAGACAGACGCAAGGGGGTGGAGGAATAGCCAATATACAGAATAATATCGGACGAAGCAACGCCCGCGTTTTATCCAAAACCGCCGAGAAAGATGAGAAGCTAGAATATCCGCCGGTGACGTTTGACGATGTAGCCGGGGCTGAGCAGGCCAAGCTTGAATTGCGAGAGGTCGTAGAGTTCTTAAAAGAGCCGGAAAAGTTCCTTAAGTTGGGAGCACGGGTACCCAAAGGTGTATTGATGGCCGGCCCACCCGGCACCGGCAAGACGTTAATGGCCAAAGCAGTGGCCGGCGAAGCAGGGGTGCCGTTTTTTAGCATTTCTGGCTCCGAATTTGTAGAGATGTTTGTTGGGGTTGGTGCCGCCCGGGTACGTGACCTGTTCAAACGGGCCAAAGAACAGTCGCCCGCCGTTATCTTCGTCGATGAGATTGACGCTGTGGGACGCCGGCGTGGCGTAGGCTTGGGTGGTGGCAACGACGAACGGGAGCAGACACTGAACCAAATTCTGGTGGAGATGGATGGCTTCGGCACCGACACCAACGTCATTATCATCGCTGCTACGAACCGTCCCGACATTCTGGATCCGGCCTTACTGCGCCCCGGACGTTTTGACCGCAAAGTGATCCTGGATCGGCCTGACGTTCAAGCCCGTGAGGCCATCTTGGCAGTCCACGCCCGGGGCAAGCCTCTGGCCCCCGAGGTGTCTCTGTCAGACCTGGCCAAGCTGACACCCGGTTTCACCGGCGCTGATCTGGAAAACCTGGTCAATGAGGCGGCTATCCTGGCCGCCCGCCGCAATCTAACTGTGATCGGCCAGCCGGAATTTCAGGATGCTATGGAGCGTATCGTGGCCGGACCCGAACGTAAGGGCAAAATCCTCAGCGACGATGAGCGCCGGGTGGTGGCCTTCCACGAAGCGGGACACGCCGTGGTTATGCACAATACGGAAAGCAGTGATCCGGTCCACAAAGTGAGCATCATCTCAAGGGGTATGGCCCTGGGTTATACCATGCCGTTACCCGAAAACGATAAATATCTCCGCACCCAGGAAGCCTTTGAAAGTGAGATTGTGGGCTTACTGGGTGGGCGCGCCGCCGAGGAGCTTATCTTTAAGCGGGTGACCACCGGGGCAGCTAATGACCTGGAACGGGCGACCAAACTGGCCCGGGCGATGGTCACTCGTTACGGTTTCAGCGAGAAGCTAGGACTGCGTACCTTTGGGGAAGAGCAAGGTAATATATACCTGGGCAGTCTGGGCGAGTCTCGTGACTACAGTGAAGAAATGGCCAAAACCATTGACCGGGAAATCCAGCATATTCTACAAACCGCCTATCAACGGGCCAAGGATATTCTGACCAGGCAACGCCACAAGCTAGAGGTCCTGGCGGAGGCATTGTTAGAGGATGAAACCGTTGATCGCCCGCAATTTGAAGCGTTGATGGCTTAACGACAAGTAAGTATTTTCGGCCTAATCACACCGGCAGACCATTATCGAAGCAATAGTACAAGGTCTGATAGGGTTGCCTGAAATCGATAACATCTTCCACTACATCCTCAGGGGCTGCCTGCTCAACCAGAATACGAGCGATGAAGTCGGCGATGGTATCCATTTCTGCTTCGCCCATTCCCAGCCGCGTAACCTCAATGGTGCCCAGCCGTAAGCCGCTGGGGCGATCCCAATCCTCCGGCCCATCGCTGGGAATCAAGTTCTTATTGGTGATAACGTTGGCCCGGGCCAACCGCTGGGCCACTTCTAACCCACCGCCAAACTGGCGCACATCGGCGATGATCTGCTGGGTAGTGGTGTAGCCTTTATGCGCACCTAGCATGGGAATACCACGCCGGGCCATCGCCTCACCCAGTGCCTGGGCATTACGAACAATCTGCCTCATAAAAACCTGGCCAAAAGCCAGCATCTCGGCGGCCGATACGGCCAGGGCCGCCACCCGGTTGACCTGATGGGTGGCCACCAGCACCGGGAAAATGGCGTAGGTAATAGGTTTGGTCAGCGCCGGGTCATTCCAAACGATAATGCCGCTTTGCGGGCCGCTAAAGGTTTTGCCGGCTGAACCGGTTATTACTGCTGCCCCCTCCCGGAGCGGATCCTGAAATTGACCGGCGGCCACCAACCCCAGTTGATGCGCCCCGTCGAAGAAGATATGCCCTCCCCATTCGGCCACGATGTTCCGCATCTCCTGAATAGGAAATGGAAAGAGAGTCATCGAAAGTCCCAAAGAAACAACTTTGGGCTGCACCAGGGGAGCCATCTTACGGAACAGGTCCAGGTCAACCTCAAGTTCGACCGGATCAAAGGGCACATCCACAATCTTCAGCCCCCGCACCCCGGCCGGTCCATCGTGACGGTTACTGGAATGGCCGCCAAAGGGCTGGGCCACACTCATAATCACATCGCCAGGGTCAGTCAGGGCCGCATAGACGGCCATATTGCCAATCATACTGGCCACCAGCCGATGGTCGGCGTAGCGAGCCCGAAAGACCTCCTTGAGTAACTCAATACACAATGCTTCGATTTCGTCAATGTACTGGGTACCGACGAACCAACGATTCAACGCACCAATGTGTCCTTCGGCGGCGCGTGTACCTACCTCGGTCGATAGGAGAGCGCGCACGGTTGGACTGGTCGGCGCTTCCGGGGCCAGCAGGTTGATACAACGCTGGCCCCGCCATTCTTCGTTACGCTCCACAGCAGCCAGAACGGCCTCTTGCATCTCCTGGGGAGAGCGGCAACTATCCAGCACGGCCCGCGCCCGGGCCAGGATTTCAGGGTCGTGAACTTCTAATTGAGAGACTGTTTTGTTTTCTGTTGACATGTAAGAAGATCTCCTTAAACAAAAAGATTATAGTGCAAGTGCAAAAAAGGGTTGGGATGATGCGTGGAATTGAATGGATTTGATACCGGTCAATCCGGTAGCGTAAACCAAAAATTTGCTCCCTGACCGGGTACAGAGTCTACCCCAACTTGGCCGCCGTGGGCTTCGACCACCCGACGGGTAATGGCCAGTCCCAGGCCAACACTTTTCTCACCGCCCGTCGGTTTGGCCGAGAGGCGGGCAAAATCCTGAAACAAACGTTCCCGGTCTTCAGACGTTAAGCCCGGTCCTTCATCCTGGACGTTCACCCGCCATTCGGATTGAGTCCGTTGGACACCAACCTTGACCGTACTGCCGGGGGGCGAATATTTAACGGCATTAGAAATCAGATTATCGATGACCTGGCGCAAACGAATCGGGTCGGCCATAACGCTACCGGCCGGGCCCAACTTCAACAAAACCTGTGTCTCTTTCGGGGCAGCCATTTTGGCATGACGCTTCACGGCCTCGGTCAAAAAATTATTCATCTCAACCGGCCCCAGATTAAGTTTGAGCCTGCCTGTCTCAACCTGGGTCACATCGAGCAAGTCATCGAGCAAGGCCAACATGTAGTGGGTTTGGTCACTGATGTCATTGAGGAAAGACTTAACCTCGGATTTGGGTAACTGAGAAGCGGCATCCATTAAGAGAAAGTAAGCTGCCATCTGAATGACTCCAATTGGACCTCGTAAGTCGTGCGCAGCGATATCCAGGAAGGTGTTTTTGAGTTCATTCAGGCGGTGCAACTCCTCATTCTGCTGTTCTATGGCCGCTTTCTGGGCGGCCAGTTCGGAGGTCAATCGCCCCTTCTCCACAATCACCGACAGTTGTCCGGCGATCCGTTTGAAGGTATCAACGTGTACATCGGCGTAGGTACCAGGCTCAATGCTGGAGAAAAACGTAAAGCCGACCGGTGTGCCATTGGCAACCAGGGGGCAGGTGAGTGAAGAACGCATACCTTCGGCCACAATCAAGCGGGTGGAAGCGGAGTCAGGCTTTTTCTCAAGATACTTAAGCAGATTGTTGATAATCCGTGGCTGGCCGGTATTGATGATGGTTTCCAGACTGCTCCCGGCCAGCGGGGCGGAATAACCTTTAGTAAGTTTTACCACCGGTTGGTCGCTTTTGGCCCAACACGATTGCACCCGGACCGTTTGGTTATCCTCTTCAAGTAACGAGAAGCCGATACGGTTATAGGGAATGATCTCGCGAAAATCTTGATAGACGCTTTCCAGAATGTCGTCCAATAGTAAGCCAGCATTAATGCGAGTCGTGATTTCAGCCAGCTTCTGTAGTTCACGGGAGCGAGTCTCCAAGCTATGAGCCAAGCCTCGCAGGGCCTGGCCCAGTTGCCCCAACCCATCAGTAGGGGTTACAGGCACGTCAATGTCGTAATGACCACCCTTCAGCCGTTCGACGGCTTCAATATACCGTGGGATGCGCTGATCTTGAGAGGCCTGCTTATTTATTGCCATTTATCTACTCCGAGCGAAATTACTTACCCCTTGATCCCGTAACAGGGTTCTCTGTTTGCCTTATTTGACAACCCCTTCCCCCAAGATTATACTGCCAGCCAAGGCTTTTCACAAGGCTGGTCAAGATGCAACCCAATCAACCTCCAAATTCCCCCATCAATGGAAAATGCCCCTTAAGGCAGCCGCTCTCGCCGGGCCAGCCGGGCAAATATCCAGGCCACCGTCATCGTCGGCAGTAATTGTGTACCAGGGATAAGTCCCTCGACCAGCGTCACCCCCCGCAGGGGCTTCAAACCAAGATAGCTCAGCAAAGTCCAGGCAATTGGCGCCGAGAGAAAATCCAGACTGAAGTCAAGAAGATCAAGCACAAGTACAACCACAAAAGGCGTTGCCCGCAAGGCGGTGAAGATGTCAGCATCGGGGGGCAGGTTAATGCGCCGCACCCGCAAGACGACCCAAATCAGCAGTAACACCGCCAAAGCAAACGTGCCCCCAATAAGGAACAGGGCCAGATACAAGAGGTTATTTCCTTCGGTAAAAATTGTCCAGTCCATAATTCTATGCCTCCAAGTCTTTAGCCAGCGCAATTTCCAACGACACCACGCCCAGGGCGTCCTTTTTAGACAGAATCTTTGTCCGCGCCATATCGCCCCGGCATCCTACGCCCTATCGAAGCGTTTCAAATGCTCATCCCAGCCAGCCCTGATCCGGGCCTCGGGGTTTTCAGTATCCAGACGTAGCCCAAAAATCTGTCCCAGGGTTCTTAATGTCTCCTGGGCTGCTTTGACATTTCGCCCAACCCGGGCCGCCTCTACCATCTCTCCAGCCAGACGCTCCAGTGCGGTCAGGGCTGTCGCTGTGTCGAGGTCGTTATCCATTGCCTCGACGAAAGCGGCCCGGGCCAAAGACGGGTCGAAAGACGGTCCATCTCCGGCCGACACTGTGACCGCCGTTCGTAACTTCTGGGCCAATTGTTCGGCTCGGGCCAGTTCCTCCTGGCTGTGGCTCCAGGCTTGCCGATAGTGGTGACCAGCCATATAGAGCCGCAAGGCGTCGGCAGACCAATCTTTTATCAGGTCTCGGACCATCACCAGGTTACCCAGGGATTTACTTATCTTCTCCCCTTCATGGCGCACCATAGCTGCGTGCAGCCAGAAACGAACAAAGGGTTTAGCCCTCGTGGCACACTCAGCCTGAGCAATTTCGCTCTCGTGGTGGGGAAAGATGAGGTCGGCTCCGCCGCCGTGAATATCAATCGTATTTCCCAGCAAGCCGGTAGACATTGTTGAACATTCAATATGCCAGCCGGGACGACCCGGTCCCCAAGGGCTATCCCAGGCCGGCTCACCGGGCGCCTGCGCCTGCCACAGGACGAAATCGAGGGGGTGGCGTTTGTGTGGATCGTTGGGATTGTTCCCCCGCTCATTGGCAACGGTTAGCATATCATGGCGAGGGATACGGCTCAACTGACCGTACTCCGGCCAGGCGTCTATATGGAAGTAGACACTTCCTTCTGCCTCATAAGCCACCCCGGTTTCCAGTAAATTTTGCACAACCGCGATGATTTCAGAGATAACCTCAGTAGCTCTTGGATAGTGGTCGGGAGGACGTACATTCAGGGTTTGCATATCCCTGATGAAATGAGCGGTCCAGCGGTTGCCCAAAACCTGC
Organism: Anaerolineae bacterium; assembly: GCA_034409055.1. Classification (GTDB taxonomy): domain Bacteria; phylum Chloroflexota; class Anaerolineae; order 4572-78; family J111; genus DAOUMU01. Next base: position 2,868 of record DAOUMU010000174.1, on the reverse strand, counting down.
CAGTCCTGACCGGCCTCCTTGGCCTTGCGTAGAATGTCGTCATCGATGTCGGTCACGTTTTGAACGTAATGCACTCGATACCCCTTGTATTCCAGGTAGCGAATGAGCACATCGAATGTGGTATAAGTAAAAGCGTGGCCTAAATGGGTCGTATCGTAAGGGGTGATGCCACACACATAAACGGTAACGGTTTCTCCTTGAGGCACAAATGCTTCGAGTCTCTGGGACAAAGCGTTGTAAAGTTCCATTTTTCCTCCAGTGTTTCAGTCACGCTCTTAGATGACCTATAGCATACACTATTATGCTTACAATGTTAAGTAGTTACCTGAAAAGGCGTATTGAGAAAATTTTGTACCCAGCGGGGTATTAATTTGGTAAATACACCGACCGGATTGCTGTGGGTTCGACCGGCCATGTTTTTCTCCTGATTATTTTGTTATCAACGATAAAGTCCGCATAATTCTGCGCCAGTTGTTCTAAACCAAGTTTTGAGTAATGAACAAAGTCAGTGAAGTATTTCTCTTTACCTGCCATGAGTTGATTGTTGTCAATAAACCAGACTTCATTGCCTTCAGCCGTCTTTCGAATAATTTCATTAAAAGCAAAATGATGTTTTACAAACTCACCGTGAAGTGGATACACAATAATTGAATTGTAAGATTTGTAAGCCATATGAGCAACGAAATATTCTTCATTGGGTTGTAAAGGTTGTGTTGATAACATCACCTGGATGTTGTTTGATTTAGCTAACGTAATAAACGACTGCAAGTTTCTTTCGAATACCTCTATGGCTTCTGGATTAGGCCTATTCCCATAAGATTTTCGTTGCAGCAATGAGTAGGGATCACTTACTCTAAATTTTATATACCAATACAGTTTTTCTATGTTTTCTTGTAAAATCCAATAGATCTGAAAATACTGAAAGGCGAAATCAGCCCAAGATAGATCGGGGATATTATAAGCTCTGTGAGAATATTTATTTGAGTAGTCAAAAGTAAAATCAGGCCAGTACATAGCCGTCAAATCGTTAATATTGTGGCTCAGAATAACCAAATCTGGATCCCACGAAAGGACATCTAACTCTAAAAGAATAAGTGAATGAGGCGTCGCATATGCACTGTATCCAACGTTAATGACTTCTATATTGTCCTTCCCTAAACGCTCCCGCAAGATAGATTGGAGTATCAGTGGATAATGAACGCCATTAACGATGTTCTCTGTAGTCGAGCCGCCAAAACAGACAATCCTGAAAGTATCTTGTGGTTTCTCAAGAGGGTATAACTCACCGTGCCGGGAAGAAATATAACGAACTCCATCACGTTTCTGATAAAGTTCAACCCCAAACGTTCTAAATGGATATAAAAACTTTGAGGATTCAGCCAAAGGATTCCTGTGATTCGAGAAGAAGCCTTTGCCTACGAAGGCATCAGAAACCCTAATACCAATCTCCACAATTAGAAGAGCTAGTAGTACAGAGAGAAACGGGACGATTAATTTTTGCTTTAGAGTCAATGAGGACGAATCACGCTGTTTGTGCAATGTTGCCACCACTTTACTATGGGCTAAAACTACATTTAAGGTAGGTGAAATTCGGCGATAACCGGTAGATGGTCCGAGATGGCCAGGGTGTCATGTTGCCTGACGTAACTATCTACCAACTGCATATTATCGGCAAAGAAAATGTAATCAATGGTCTTATCGGGTGCAGTAATCGTGGGATTATTGGGGAAGTTGGTAAACCATTGTTCGTAATTGGGGCCATTCACATCGGCCAGGCTGGGCACAGCCTGATATTTGTCATATAAAAACTTGAGCTCAGTTTCCGGTTGATAATAGAATTTTTGATCATCGCGTAACCGGCTGTAAGCCTGGCCAGGGGAGAGCAGGTTAAAATCACCGCCGATCAGCCAGGGATAACCGGCCTGAGTCAGGCGGCCTAGCATAGCATTGACCTGGGCCACCTGCTTTTGCATCGCGTCGGTGCCCTGGGCAAACGCCTCCAGGTGTGTGTTTAAAGCCACCAACTCCTGGCCGCCTCCAACCGGCAGACGCGCCTCCAGTACCGCTCGCTTGAGGTTAAACTGCTGGGTCAAAGGATCGGAGGGGATCAGGGCCAACTGATGACGAGTGGCTGCCGTGATTCGATATTTGGAGATAGTCGATAACTTCATGCCCACCGCGCCCATAATGCGAGGATGGGGCACAAACCCGGCCTTCCAGTAGAAAACGGAGGTATGGCAAACGTAATCCGGGGGCAACAGGGGCAATAAACGGGCCAATTGGTCCTCGTAATCGGTCCGTTTGGCTCCATCATCCACTTCTTGCAACAGCACAATGTCGGGGGCTTCATCCCGGATGATACGGGCCACTTCCTCGACGGTTTTGGTAATATCTGCGGCCGAGGGCCGTTCATCAGGGCCAGCATCGTTGGGTAAATCATAGAAAAAGACGTAGTTCTTACCGGCCATAAATTGCACATTATAACTCAGCACCTTGAGAGAGGTACCCGGCTCAAGCATAGGCGCTTGATCAGGGCAAACCACAGTCTCAGTCTGTACCTCGGCCGGGTGAAAAGTAATCGCCCAGACCAAAATTAGGAACAACACCACGATGAGGCCCACAGCGACCAAAAACCATAAGGCAAGTTTTTTTAGGTTCACTTATATCTCCTCGTTAAGATTATGTCCAGGTACTCGAAACGTTCCCGACTTGTAACTACTCAGCCTGATCACGCAGCATCTTGAGTAGCGCGAAACAACGTGGAGCGCGTATCGAAGGGTGCGGGGTTGCCCAGACTCGTCGCAAAACCCGCACCCTTCGATACGACTTCCGCTACGCTCCAGTCTACTCAGGATGCTAGATTCGGTT
>DAOUMU010000173.1:0-36439 GCA_034409055.1 Anaerolineae bacterium | reverse complement strand
GGGCAAGGAAAAACTTGGGCAATCTATTCAAGCCAAGCGAAGAGCAGCTTTTGCCTTTCCCCAGAAAACGGAACAAAAACGGGATCAATTATGTCAGTCCGCTTGAACCTCTTTTCATCAGTCCAGGCTGGTGCTAAACAGGCGCGGTACCTGGGCCGTGTAGGCGCTGCGGGGTGGTATAAAGAACGAGGCCGGCCTCTCCACGACCTGCCCATTCCAGCGAATCTCTCCGGCCTCTTTGGGTAACAGGCCTAACAGGACCCGCAACAGGGTTGTCTTGCCCGAGCCAATGCGACCGGTGATCACGGTGAAGGAGCCGCGTTTTAGTTTCAGATTGATGTCCTCGATGCCGCGTTCCGAGTCGGGATGTCGGAAGGTCAAGCCGGTCACTGCCAGTTCTGCCAGACGATGGGCGTCGGTCTTGGCCATATAAGGCAGTTCGGGCAAGTCGCCGTCCAGGTAGACAGGGCTCGGCTCGACCAGCCTTTCCGGCGACGCACCTTGCAACAAGCGGACCATCCGGCTAACGGCCACGCCGGTCTGCTTGTAGCGGGCCCACAAGAAACCGGTAAAGCCCAAAAAGCCGGTCACGAAAGAGAGGTAAGAGACGAACAAGGCAAAGTCTCCGACGGTGAAGGTACCCATCCGCAGCGATTGGGCAGCCAACAGCAGGATGATGCTAATGCTCAGGTTGCCGGAGTGATGAAAGATCGACAGCAGCAGTTCAAGAAATAAGCGATCTTTGAGGGCGACCCGGCGGCGGTTTTCGTTCAGAATGGAGAAGTGGTCGATGACCTGGTCTTCCGCCCCGGCCACTTTGACGGCCTGCACCGCCCCAAAGGTCTCGGCGATGAAACCGGTCACGATGGCGCTGGCCTTGCGGGTGGCTTTACGGTACGTTTCGATGCGGGTGGTGGCCGCGTTGGCAATGGCCAGAATGATGAACAGGGGCGCACAAGCCACCAGGGTCATGGTTGGGTTGATGGTCAACATAATCAGCAAAGCGGCAATGGTGAACAGGGCGTTGCCAGACAGATCGTTGAGCCACAGGGCAAACAGGGGCAATTCGTGAACGTCGCCCCGGAAACGGCTGATGGCTTCCCCCGGCGACTCGGGCAGGGAGCGAGCCCCAGGGCGGTCCAGAATACGACCCAGCATGTTTTTGTGCAGCAGGGTCTGGGTGTGGTGAATGAAAGGCACGTTCATGCGAATGATGCCAAAGACGCCCCCCATCCGGCCGATGGCGCTGACCACCAGCAAGGCCAGCAAACTCCACAGATCAAAGGTGGCCGTTGCGCCGTCTGTAATGAAATTGAAGAACTCACGGGTGACCAGGCCGGGTATGAGCCAGCCCAGCATGACGGCGTTAACGGCCAGGTTGTTAAAAAGGTAACGCCACGGTCGAAAGCGAATCACGCCCCAGATAAATTTCCAGGTGGGGACGCCTACGTCGGGTGTATCTTCATCTTTGTAGGTGTTCATACCAGCCTCCACGCCGTTCTGTGGGCGTCAGAAATAGGGCTAAAAATGGGGTATTTCCCAGTTGGTCGTTGGTCACCTGCCCTGTGGGTTCGTCTCTTTATCTTCATACCAAAACCTCTTCCAAGCCCGTTTGCAGCAGGCTGTAAAAGCGTGAGGTCGGGTCGTGGGCCAGGCGGTCGTAGTCGCCAAATTCTTGGATCCGCCCGCCTTGAAGAATCATGATCTGGTCGGCCCGGTGAACGGTACTCAGGCGATGAGCCACGATGATACCGGTGCGGTCTTGCAGCAGTTTGTCCACGGCCCGCTCGATGAGTTGCTCCGTGGCCGGGTCCAGGCGGGATGAGGCTTCGTCAAGGATCACCAGCCCAGGGTTTTTCAAAAAGACGCGGGTAAAGGCCAGTAGTTGCGCTTCCCCGGCCGAGAGACTACTGCCCTCGGTTTCTAACTCGGTGTCCAGCCCTTCGGGCAGCGAGCTGTACCAGGAAGACAGTTCCAGGGTCTCGATGACTGCCAGAATCTGCTCATCCGGGATGCTCTTGTCAAAGAAGGTCAAGTTATCACGCACCGTGGCCCGGAATAATTGCACTTCCTGGGTGACTATGCCGATATGTTGGCGCAGGTCGGCCAGGGCCGTCTGGCGAATATCCGGCTGATGTCCGTCCTGGCCCAGGCGGATGGTTCCCTGGCCGGGGTCGTACAGGCGGAACAGGAGACGGGTCAGAGTGGTCTTACCGCTGCCCGTCCGGCCCAACAGGCCGAGCACTTTGCCCGCTGGCAGGTGGAACGAGAAGTTCTGCAGGACAGGTTCTGCCTCAACGTAACCAAACGTGATCTGGTCGAACAGGACGGCCAACGGGCCGGTCGGTAAGACCGCTGAGGTGGGCCGCCTCTCTTTGATTTTACTTTCCAGCGCGTAGAGGGCTTCGACCCGCTCAATACCGGCGGCGGCTTTCTGCAAGTTTTGGATTTCGTTGGTAATCTCGCGCAACGGCCGAAAAATAGAATCGGTGTAGTAAATGATCAGGTAGACAGAGCCAATGGTTAGCAACCCCTCTCGGAATAAGGTGTACCCTGAAATGAAGGCCACGCTCTGCCCCAGGGTATAGAGTCCGATCCACATTATGACGATGAGAATGTTCATGCTGCCGGCTTTAAGCTGTTTATCCAGACGAAGTTTATTGAACTTGAACAGATTGCGCATCACGTAGGCCACCGCACCGCTGGAGCGGATATCCTCTGTGCCCGACAGTTGTTCTTCCAGAAAGCCGAACAGGTCTGCGCTGGCTTCACGGGCGGCTTTCCAATGAGGCACGGCCACCTGGCGTAAGTAGATCAAACCGACCAGGGCCAGGCTGGTATAAACGGTCAGGGTCAGGCTGATGCGCCAATCCTCACGAATGAGGATCAGCAGCACCCCGATCAACAGCAGCAGGTTGCCCAGAATGCGGATAACAAACTGGGCGAAGAAAATGGCAATATCGGCAATGTCGCCGTCAAGGCGCTCGATCATTTCGCCGGGGGTGTGGTCGTTGTGGAAGGACATGTCCAGCCGCAGGCAATGCCGGGCCAGGTCGGCCCGCAGTTGGTTGGTGGCCCGCCAGCCAACGTCCTCGCCGACGTAAGTGGCGGCGACGCTAATGGCCTGGAGGAGAAAGGAAGCACCCAGAAAGGTCAGGGCGGCCAGAACCAAGCTCTGGTTGTCGCCGTTGGCGTAAGCGGTATCGATAAAGTAGCGAATGATCTGGGGATTGACCAGTCGCAAGCCGATGCCGGTCAAGATAAGGACGGCCAGCAACACGACTTTGGGCCGGAGGGGTTTGAGGTATTTGGCCAGCAAATCCCAGTAGCGTTTTAGGGGTAAATCCACTAAGGTCTCCCAATCTGGCTAGAGCAATATAGGAGTTCTTTTTATCGAACTCATTATATCACACAACTTACAGGTTGGATTGACTAATTTTTCTAGAAAATCTATAACGGGGGCGTCGGAGGAAGCAACAGACCCTTAACATAAAATTTTTTGCACATTGGGCCAGAAAACTGAATTTTATCTGGGGGTAAGCAGTAGGGAGTAGGGAGTAAGCAATATTTCCTTACTCCCTACTCCCTTACCTGTTTGGCCTGCTCTATGAGCCCCGGCCTGTCCTGGTAAGGACTCGGCCGGGTTATGAGTATAACTAAAACTACATCTGATTCACCGCTTGTAATTTCTCTACTAACTCACTTTGGAGTTCTGCGGCCACAGACTGCTTAGACGTATACAAGTTTTCTAGCTCTTCGGGATCATTGGCCAGACCATACAGTTCATATTCATCCTCATAGCCATCGTAGCCAAAGTAATGGATGAGCTTGTATTGGCCCTTAACCAGGGCCACGGTGGCTTTGGTTAAAGGGGTCTGTTTTGGATTACTTTTCGCCTCGACGGAAAAGATGCTACGTTCGCTGCTGGCCTGCTTGTCATCAAATGGGGGTAACACCTCCCCTTCACACCAATCCGGTATGGGTTGACCGGTCACCTGGAGCAGCGTGGGCAACACATCCACGCAACTGGTCGGCGCATATACATCTTCACGTTGTTGCTGCTTTGGTTTGGCAACAAGCAGCGGAATACGCACGAGTGATTCATACAACACGGGAGTGTTATGGCCGTGAATGCCTCTTTCGAACAACTGGCCGTGATCAGAGGTAAATACGACATAGGTATTGTTTAACAGGCCGGTCTGGGCCATAAAATCGTACAATCGCCCGAATTCTGCATCGGCATAGGCGATATACTCGTCATACTCGCGCCAGCAGTCCCTTAGATACTTGTCAGTCTCTTCTTTTGAGAAGAAATGGGGGGCCTTAACTTCAGGGACCCAGCCATCGTCGAAGCGGCCGACAAACTCACGACGCGGCCGGTAAGGCTCATGGGGTGGGTACAGATGAAAGTATGCCACAAAAGGCTGGCGTGAACTGCTTATTATCTCTTTGAGTCCATAAATCACCTGCTCAAGCAGAAAAAATGAATTTCCAATCTCTGGTAGTCCCCTGGGATAAAGGTCCACAAATTCTCTCCTAAGGGACTCTTCTTTAAGCTGCCCCCTTATTTCATGCATTAAAGAAAGAAAAAGTGAGGATCGTCTTTCTCTATTGGCATCTAAAATGATGTCTTCAGACCGATAAGCGATATTGGCATCATTAGGGAATACTTGGTCAAATAATAGACTTTGGAACAGACTAAATTGGCTTGGATTTACATAAACGTCCAAATCTCCACGGAATTGATATAGGAACAAATTAGCCATCAAATTATGTGTATAGGCAATTCGGTTGTAGGTTTCGCCGGCAAATGCCCTGAATAAGTGCCGATGCTTGTAATTTTCAGCCACTGTTGCCGCCAAGTTGAAGGCACGATGTGTCCAGGGATAGGTACCGGTCAGGAGCGAGGATGTACCTGGAGTGGTAAAATTGCCGCCGGCATAGTGGGCATGATAAACCGTGGCTCTCTCGGCAAACCGGGTCAGATAGGGCGTGGTTTCACGGTGGTATCCATATAATGACATATGCGCCGCACAAAGTGCATCAAACACCAAAATGAGCACATTGGGTATCCCTTGACTTTGAGGTAAGCTGTTCGTTTCTGCGATAAAAGGTGAAGACTTCCTGAGAAGGGGGACAAGGGGTAGGAGCGACAGAGACTTTAGGAACTGGCGTCTGGGTATAGGTGATGAGTTCATTCAAACATCCCTTTAATGTTCCGAAGCGCGATGACAATGGCACTCAGGCCAGTGATCGGCACATAAATATACAATAACACTGTCAGACGCTCTATAAAAGAATTTATTGCTTGTTCCAGGCGTTGATGATGAGATATCAACACATAGGATATCCCAATTGAGACTAAATACAACACCACTCCAAATATAAATCTTTTCGAATACCAGGGAGCGTATTTCGAAAAAGGGAAAAAACCGGTATAGTGGATAGCCACAGCCCAGGCTACAGTCAGAAAGACGATGATACTGCCCTGAGCAATAAATCTGTCCCGCAAGAAACGGGCCGGCAGGATAACACCCAATAGGATCAAGATCAGCAGGACGATGGCACTCTCCAGGAAGGCAAAAGCCTGGGTATAGGCAAAAATACTGATCACATCCCAGATATTCAAGTAGAACAACCAGCCTGGTACTTGTTCCAGAAATGCCAGGATAGACCAGGTATAAACTGGAGCAACACAGGCGGCAAACACCAACAGGATGTCCCGACTTGAAGCCAAACGATTTCTAAAGGTAGCCAAGGCTCCTTAACCTTTCCTCAACAACCTCTTCATCTTCATCACTGTAAGACGGTGCTGGCGGTGCTGAGTTGCTGTGGTCAAGGGGGGCCTCTATGGTCAACGCAGGAATATCGTGATAAGATGGATGGGGAAAATTGCTCAGATCTTGATTGGAAAAGAGCACCCCGGGCACAGCCTGCGGATGGATACAGTGGTCGCCTCCCCAATGATCACGATTGGGTTCCAGAGCAATTTCTTCCCACGTGCCTAGACCCGTTTGAGCGGAGGCTCGATATCCCGGGGAGAAACCTACGACCATATCTGGACCATACGCCGTTAGTGGTCCCTCGAAAGCCTCGCTTTGGCGCCAGGCCTGCTGAACCACCGGGCGGTTATCCGGTCCTGACCAGGCCAACAGATCAACTCGTAGCTTGTTCAGCAATGCTTTCTTCTGGTTAGCCTGTACGCAACCTTGCCCTTCCCGACCGGCCAGATTCAGGTAGATGCTGTTTAGTCCAATGGCATAAGCCCGACTTTGTGACCAGTCCACGCCCTGCAGGCTACCTTTCTGGCCGTCCTTTTTCGTCACCAGGTAACCACGGTCAACTAACCAGCGATTAAGATGGACCTTGTAATCGAAATTCGAAAAGCCGTGATCAGAAACGATAACCATTCGAGTTTGGCTCTTCCTCAGCGCAGCCAGGCGTTCTTCGACTCGGCCAACCAGACCATCTAATTTCACATACCATTCCTCAACAATATCGGGTCGGTCCCGCCAGAACATGTGTTGGATTCTATCCAAAGAGTCGAACACTGAGGCCAGGATACCTTCGCGGAACTGCTCCAATTGATGCATCAGGATGTACTCCCGCGTGCTCAAGATCGAAGCACACAAATCAAGAAATTGACGGTCGGTGATGCCCCGGTCTTCAAGACCAGTGGTATCCTGGGGCCAGCCCAGGGTGAGAAACGGGCCGCACGCCCGCCAGATTTTTTTGACAAAACCAGGCGGGGTAGCGTATCGCCAGGGCGAATGTAAGGGGTGCAGTTGGAGGGGTAAGACATAAAGCTGCACGTCGGGCCGAACCTGGGTCAGGGTCACTCGCGTCAAGGCCCGAAGCGATAGAAAGAATCCTATTTTGAAGGAGAGTTCCAGAATAGGACTCCATCTCCCTTCGACTAATTCAAACGAGTGTTTGCCAATGGTCAAACGGGCCGATTTATCACTGGTTAGCTCGAGTTGTAACTCGAGCCTGGATTCCTGAACCCCCTGGCGCTTCTTGCGGACGGGGCCACTTAATTGGCCGGTATAACGATCTTGCCCCACTCGGTTTAGGGTCACCACAGGCGTTTTACGCCCTTCATCACTCAAGTCGGCATTGCTTGAGAAAATGGTGCCCACACCCAACCGGCCTTGAATATCCGGCGTACCGAGTCCGGGCAGGGTACGCACCGGAGACCCCAGTTGGGCTGGAAATGTGGCCGGCCACCACAATACCGTAGCCGGAAACCCCTGCTCCACGGCATGGTCAAAAATTGTACGGGCTGTATGGGGCGAGGCAAACTGGGTGCCACCGAATCCACGCTGCGCGGGCAATAATGATACAAAGAGATTGTAGGTGGCCGGATTACGATGGACAAAATCAAAAATGCCATGTCCACCCGGATTTAATCCTGTGGCAATACTTGTCCACGAGACTTCGCTTTGGGGCGGGTTGGCCACAGTAAAGCGAGCATAGCCGCCAGTCTCCGCATACTTGCTTAGATTGGGCAACCTGCCCTGTTCAGACAATCGCTCAAAGATCGCTGGATCAAAGGCATCCAACCCTAATATTAATGTTTGCATTTGTTTTTCCAATGGCCCAATCAATCAGCGTTTAAACAAACTACGGAATAAACGCCTGGTTCGAGCAACGGCCATGCGAATTTGGGCTGAAAAGAACAACAGGATAGCGGTGAAGAAGGTAAAAATAACTGCCAGGAGTTGAAATAGCATCCCCCCTGTGTTGGGATCAACGTAGGCCAAAGCGGGTTGGGCACCTACCACACTAACGATCAGAGCTAATGCAACCGACTTAACAATGATCTGTTTCATAATTTACCCTCCAAATATAGCATGGTGGCAACTGTTTCACCAAAAACCAGACCAGTACTCAGAACAAAACTGTAACTGGCGCATCCCCATATGCCAACGGCAAGGCATAGGGATGCCTTGCCTACGTTTTGCCCTGGAAACCAGACCAGTACTCAGAACAAAACTGTAACTGGCGCACCCCCATACGCCAATGGCAAGGCATAGGGATGCCTTGCCTACGTTTTGCCCTGGAAACCAGACCAGTATTCAGAACAAAACTGCAACTGGCGCACCCCCATACGCCAGTAGCAAGGCATAGGGATGCCTTGCCTTTTTGCCCTGGAAACTGGCTGAACGATTACCACGCTAGCACAAAACAATAAGAAATAAATATAAACATGGTTAGAAAATAATTAGAAAGAGCAAAAATCGTTAGAAAGGTGAGGAAATCAAAAATTTCGACCTGTACAATTCGCTCACCTTCCCGAAAGCTACAGCGGGACTTACTGGACAAAATATGACTACGATGGCAAATTTTGGTCCAATTAAAGCCACTTTATAGCTTCCGGGAAGATTGTTCACCTCCCAATTGTATAGGTTGAAAAATTTCGAACTTATACAAGCCAGCTTTTTGAGTCAGGAATTTGGCCATGACCCCAAGAGTTTGGAGCCCGTATTTGACACTTCTGGTAAAGTTAATGGAAGAAGCCTCTTCAAAATAACGGGTAGGAATGGGGATATCACCGATGCGAAAACCGAAAAAAACAGCCTGGGCCAGAAATTCTGTATCGAACACAAAGTCGTTTGAATTTTGATGATAGGGGATTGTTTCTAGCACCTCTCGGCTATAGGCTCGAAACCCGGAATGAAAATCCCCCAGGTTCTGGCCCAAGATAATGTTCTCCGTTATGGTCAGAAAACGGTTACTGATATATTTGTATAGTGGCATACCCCCTTCGAGCGTTTCACGACGGGTTCTAATGCGTGACCCGATAATGACATCACATATGCCCGTGGATAGAAAGCCCAAGGCATAGGGAATGACCCGGCTGTCGTATTGATAATCTGGATGAATCATAACCACCGCGTCAGCCCCTTTTTCTAAGGCCGCCTGATAGCAAGTCTTTTGATTGGCCCCATAGCCCTTGTTTTGGCTGTGACACAAAACGGTAATCCCTAGCTTCTGGGCAATTTCAACAGTTCTATCTGAACTGGCATCATCGGTCAGGATGACTTCGTCAACACAGCCCGGTGGTATGTCACAAAATGTTTTCTCAAGCGTAAGTTCAGCGTTATAGGCGGGCATAACCACGATAACCTTTTGGAACTTTGACCTGATACTATCATTCATGCTAGCGTAGCCTGCTTATTTCCCCACCGGATATTTCTGTCTATTCTTGGCCAGTTTATCAAGAATAATCTCAGCGACATCACAACCTAAAATATCGGCCAGGCTGAAACAATAGATCAGCACGTCGGCCAGTTCTTCGGTGATGGCGATTCTGGTCTGAGAGTTTGTTTGGGCCAGGGCCAGGGCTTCCTCGGTGGTCAGCCACTGAAAATGCTCCATCAGTTCGGCCGCTTCGATGGCAATTGACATACTCAAGTTTTTGGGTGAATGAAATTGGCGCCAATCACGGGCGTCTCTAAAATCACATATGGCTTTTTGGATAGTGGCAATCGAACTATCGTCTTTAGCGATCATCAGGCTACACCTGCTACTTGCGTTGGCGTAGTGGCAAAAATAGGTAAAATTGGCTGCCGGGACAAGTTTCCTCATTGTAGCCGGGACTTTCAACCCACACTTTACCCTGATGTGCTTCCACAATTCCCCGGACAACGGCCAATCCCAGGCCGGGACCAGCGCCCTTAAATTTGGTTCTCCCGGTGGAATGACGGGCCATTTCGCCAGTCTGGTAAAACTTGGTAAAGATCAACTCCTGAAACTGCGGGTCAATACCGATACCGGTATCGCTTACGATGATTTCTATCCCCTTTATAGGAAAACCCTCCGGGTCATTGGTCCGGGCCTGTCCAGAGATGGTAATTGTCCCGCCGTCGGGGGTATATTTAATGGCGTTAATAATGAGGTGGTAAAAGACTTTATGGAGAGCATCCGGGTCGGCCTCAATGGCTGGTAGACGGTTCATATCTTCGATAATTAAGGTTTGACTTCTTTCGGTCAAAGCCTCTGTAAATTCCTGAGAAACGAGTTGGATAGGGGCAGGAATAGATAACGGTTCTGGATAGAGTTCCAGGGCACGATTATCGATTTTGGTGATATCCAGCATACTGTTGACGATTTCATGCAGCCGAATAGCTCCAGAGTGAATACCAGAAACCAGTTGTAGGTGAGCAGCATTTTCTTTGATTTTTGAGTCCCCCAGTAATATCTTGCTGTAGCCCCGTAATACGGTCAGGGGAGTCCGCAGTTCATGCGCCGCAATATTGATAAAATCAGATTTGGTCCGGTCGAGATGCTCCAGTTGGCTATATGCCTCTTGCACGGCTTCGGTACGTTCTCTGACCATATCTTCAAGTTGCTGGGTAAAGCGGGTAATTTTATCGTAAAGGCGTGCATTTTCCAGGGCAATGGCAGCCTGCCCGGCAAAAGTGGCCGCCAACGTCACCTCCTCCTCTTCGTAAGCATGAGGCACTTCCCGGGTTAAGGAGAGCATCCCAATGACTTCATCAAAGCGGGTCAAGGGGGCTCCCAACCAGGCCCGAGCCAGGGGTAAACCTGCTACCTGTTGCCAGTCGGGCCGCTGTGATACATCAGGAATAACCAGGGGTTGTTTAGTCTGGTAAATTTGTTGAAAGACATCATTATCCTTAATGGTGATGCGAAGTTTGAGCGGGTGCATTTCGGCCGGAAACCCTCTGGCCGCCACAAACTCCAATTCACCACCGCTTTGTAACAGCACTGCGGCCCGATCGTAAGACACAATTTTAGCCAGGTGTTCCAGAATGAGATCCAGTACTTCTGTCAGGTCCAGGGTACTGGAGATGGCCCGTCCGGCGCGATACAGCGCTTCGGTGAATTGGCGACGGGATTGCTCCCCCCGGTACAAAGAGGCATTTTGAATAGCTATGGCCACCTGGTCAGCCAACGATTGGAGAATAGGTACATCATCCAGCCGAAAGGCCATCAGTTGATCACTCTGGATATCGAGTACTCCCAGCATCTTCTTACCCATGGCCAGAGGAAGAGCCAGTTCAGAGCGCGTGTGGGGAACAACCTCATCCAGATGAATGTAACGTTCATCCTCGAACACGTCGTTGACACAGGCCGGACGGTGATATTCAGCCACCCAGCCAATAATACCTTCCTGACCAATCTTCAGCCGGAAGCCCTCTTGACGCAAGAGATACCCGGCTTCGCCGGTACCGGCCCGGGCCGTGACATAAGCACCACTCTCGTCGAGTAGAAAAACGCCCACGAAATAGTACTGATAGCGTTCTTTAATTAATTCGACCACCTGGTTTAGCAGCGGGTCGAGATCAAGGATCGAAGTGATCCGCTGACCGACGGCCAGGCTGGTTTCTAACTGCAGAATCCGACGCTGTAGTTCATCGGTGCGTTCCTGAACGATCCTTTCCATATCGGCATACAGCTCTGCCAACTGCGAGGCTGCGTCGTTAAAAACCTGGCTCAGATTCGTCAGTTCGTCATCACCGGTTACCGTCAGGCGATGGTCAAACTCATGGCGAGCCAGAGCCTTGGCCCCCGCGTCCAGGTGAGCCAACGGCTGGGCAATACTGCGAGTCACCACAAATCCCAGGGCACCGGCCGTAAGTAATGTCAGCAGGCTGGTAATCACAATAGCCATAAAAGCCTGCTCTTGGGCCTGCTCCATGTTCTGCATAGCCAGTTCCCGTTCCTCAGCTACGATGGCCTCGATTTCGGCTACCATGTTTTGGGTAATCAAGCTAACTTGCCGAACCTGATTTTCCAGACGCAATTGCACGGCTAACCAGTCACCTGCTTCGGCCAGTTCAATCATCAAGTCTATCTGAGAGGATAAGGTGGCAATATCTGCCAATTGTCTGAGCTGCGTTGTATAACGTGTTTCCTGATTTTTGGTCGGGGAATTGGCCAGGATTTCAATGGCCTGCTCCACATCTTTTATAAAGCCATCGCGCAGTTCAACTACCTCGGCTGAAAAATGGGGCGCGTTTTGTGTTTGGACCAACTGCTGCAATTCGTCCTGAAGTTTCAGCAAATTGTTGTTGACCTGCAAAACGGCAATGGCTTCCACATTGACCTGGTGTAAGCGTTGGGCTTGCTCGCATACCTGGATAAACTGCCAGACACCAACCATGCTACCCAAAAACGTTAACAGCAGAATGATGGCAAAAGATAAGGCCAGGCGCGAGCCAATTCGTAACCGCCTCATGGGCTTGCCTCCTGAGCCGGATCTGAAATAATAGTCTGGATCGCCTCAGCCATAGCTTCCGTCGCTGTGGCTGCGTCTTGCTTCCCCGTAAGGGTGCGATGAACTTCTTGCTGGATAATTTCTGAAATTTCTGAATAGCGGGGATGAATAGGGCGGGGTCTGGCGTTGATCAACACGTCAAACAGTTCATTCAGATGAGGATTGGCCGCCAGGACCGCTGGATCGCGATAAGATGCCCGGCGAGTGGGGGGATGTCCAGCGTGAATAGCCTTGTAATTTTGCTGCTCCACCCCAGTCAGGAAAGTAATCAGGTGGAAAGCCTCGTCGGGATGTTGACTATAGGCACTAATCCCCAGTTGCCAGCCGCCCAGCGTGCTAACGCTCTCACGGCCGTTGGGGCCATGCGGTAGCGGGGCCAGGCCAACCTTACCTTTCAGTAAGGCCCGTTCATCATTCAATACGGCCCAGGCAAAGGGCCAATTCCGCATGAAAACCGCGTTACCACTGCGAAAATAATTTAAGGCATCTTCCTCTTGAAAACTGGCAATCCCCGGCGGGGCAATGGTTTGCATACCAACCAAGATTTCCAGGGCCTCCACCGCTTGGGGGCTATTTAGCACGACCTGATCACCGGTCGCGTCCAATACATTCGCCCCATTACCCCATACATATTCCAGGTAGTTAGTGACGAGCCCCTCGTATTGTCTGCCCTGAAAAACAAAACCCACCATCTCTGGAGAAGTTTCTTTCTCTCCTTCGATGATGGTTTCTGCAATTTTTACCAACTCTGCCCAGGTTTGTGGAGCATCGAAACCGTACCTATCGAGCAGGTCTTGCCGATAATACAGGAGGCCCGCGTCAGTGAACCAGGGCATAGAGACAAGTTCGCCATTCCAGGTGTTGCTTTGCACTGAGCCGGGCAGGAAATCGGCCATGTTGATGCCGCTGGTAGCAACGTAGTTATCCAGGGGCAGGGTCCAGCCCGCCGCCCCAAATTCAGGCGTCCAGATGACGTCAATCATATAGATATCAATGGTTGGGTCTTGTTGCTGCAAACGATCAACGTAAGCAGCGTAGCGGTCGCTGGTCGATTCTGGGAGGTCAAGAAGCTGAATCTGGATATTAGGGTGTTGCGCTTCGAACTGGGCCACCTGTGTTTCCAGCACTTCAAACTCTTTGCCAACCGTTCCCGTCACCATGGTAATGGTGACAGGTTCAGGCGTTTGCACACTGCAACCAGCGAGGCCAGCTACCAACAGCAGAATGAACATCAGGGCAGAAGTCATCTTTAATTCGACAATGTATCCTCGCATCTACATCTCACTTGCTGCTCTCTGCTTAAGTTGTTAAAAGAACAATAGATAATTCTAGTATACCATACTTTGTCTGTACCTGCCAGAGCCATTTCGTAACACGGGGCTATTTCAGCACAGCCCCTAAGGGCATATGCGTCAACTTAACGCCTTTCGAGTCACAAACTGTCATCGAGTGGCTAGCTTTGGCCCCCCCTAGCCCCCCAAAGGGGGGAACTTTGGGCCATTTCTCCCCCCTTTGGAGGGCTGGGGGGGGTTTTTAAGGCGCAACATTTCCCTTAAGTTGACGCATATGGCCCCTAAGGGCCTCATAAGCAAAAAACTGAGACACATATAGCTTTTCAGGTAATGCACAGCCCTGTGTGTTTTTGACTGGTAATGACGACTTTAGTCGTTATTAGCACCTGGAACGACTGAACTCAAAATCTTTTTTCTAAAAAGCTATAGCTATTTACGGGACACCGGCAATTTTTCCGGTATCTTCAAAACCACCCCGCTGCTGCCGATGAAAAACAGACTGGCAATACCAAAAACGACCAAATAGCCGACGGTGACCGTACCGGTGAAATAATTCACCGTGTCAATCAGTGGACCGCCCAGCCGACCGCCTATGCTCCCCAGAACCGTGGCTACATTGGCCAGAGCCAAATATTGTGCACCCTCGCTGCCGGGCACCAAATCGGTCGCCAGAGCCCAACTGGCACTGGCAAAAATACCAACACCGAGGGCAATCAACCCCCCGCCGATAAAGAGCAAGTTAAGATCACGTAAAAATACTAAAAGTACGGTTCCGCTGGCAGCCATGAGGCCGGCTGCGATCAATAATGGACGACGACCAATCCGGTCGGCCACTACGCCGGCTGGTAAGGCCAGCAGAAAAACGCCTAGGCCCAGCACAAGAAAAAGTCGACTGCTCAAAGCTTGAGCCTCGGCCAGAGGCAGGGAGAGAACATCTTCCATATAATTCAACATAAAAGTACGGATGGCAATACCGGCTGACCAAAACAGAAAACGATTGAACATCCACCAGGGAAATGAGGGCGATACTTGACGGACCCACCGGGTAAGCAAATTGGCGAATGGCAAATCTGCGAATGACGAATTTGCGAATGGCGCGCCGTCATTTAGTGCTTCATCCTTCTGCTGATTCGCCCATTCGCCCACACTTGCCCTATGGGTTCGCCCATTCGCCCATTCGCAGATTCGCAGATTCTCGGATTGGCTCGTTCGCCAGAGCGTGTAAAGCGTAACCAGCAGGATGGCCAAAAAAAGACTAACTGCGGCCAGGGGGGCACCCCATAGATTACCCCGGGCCAAGGTGACCCCCACCAGGCCCACCCCGCTAATCACCCCAATCAGTTCCAGCAAAGTTTTAATACCGGCTGCGGTACCATGCTGCGACACCGGCACCCGGTCGGGAATCAGCGCTTGCCAGGCCCCTTGGGTGGTATTAGAAGAAGCGGAAATCAGCATTGCGGCCATAACCAGCAGCCATAAATCATTTACCATCACAATAAAAAAAAGCGAGAGGCTAAGGCCGATTGTTCCCCCGGTCAGATAGGGACCTCGTTTTCCCCAGCGACAGCGAGTCCGGTCGCTCCACCACCCGACAACCGGTTGAACCACCAGGGCTACAATAAGCGACATAATGGTGATGAATCCTAAAACCGTATTTTTAAGGAAGGGCGGCGCTAACAAGCGTACTTTCTCGGTGTAAATAAATGGGTCTAAAATGTTAAGGGTAAACCCCAAGCCCAATCCAAACAGTCCCATCACAATCAGAAAGGGGAGGCTGCGTTTTGCAGGGTAGAGAGTGGAAGCAGAAGCAGGAGAGGAAGAGAGGCTAGTCAATTACTTAAACTCCTAAATATGCCAATTGGCTGGACAAAGTGAATGATTACCCGCATCATAATATTGTAACACAAATGCTTGGCGACGCCTACTCACTAAGGTATAATGTCGTAAGCCAATAACCATTTGGTGGCTAACTACGGCAAGCTAACAAAAAGAGGACATAGCAATGAAACGAATCAAGCAGTTAGGAAAACTGGCTTATTTTTTATTGGTCGCTTTGCATCTATTTGCTGCCATTGCCCTGGCCCAGGAAGGCAACGGGTCGGGCACAGAGGTGGTGGTGATCGATGTAGAGGGACCGGTTACCCCGGTGATGCTCAGCTTCATTGAACGGGCCATTGCCGAGGCTGATGTGCGTAATGCCGAGGCCCTGATTATTCGGCTCAATACGCCCGGTGGTAGTGTTGATTTAACCAAGCGTATTATCCAAACGATCATGGCTGCGGATGTACCGGTGGTGGTTTACGTCTGGCCGCCCGGCGGTTTTGCCGCTTCAGCCGGGACCTTTATTACGCTGGCCGGGCACGTGGCGGCGATGGCCCCCAATACCAGCATTGGCGCTGCCGCCCCAATCGATGCCAGCGGCAACGAGGTTGATGAAACTCTGCGGGCCAAAATTGAGAATATTCTGGTGGCCGATATTAAAAGCCTGGCCAACCGGCGCGGTGAAAAGGCCATCGAATGGGCCCAGGAAGCTATTACTGAAGCCAAAGCAGCCAATGCCGAAGAAGCGTTAGAAATCGGCGTGATTGATTTTGTCGCCGAGGACCTGGATGATTTACTAGAGCAATTGGACGGCTTTACTATAAAAATACACGGCGATGAAGAAACCTTGTCCACTGGCGATGCCCGCATCAGCTTTTTGGAAGCGACTACCCTGGAAGAGTTTCTGGGCATCATCACTAATCCAACCATTGCCCTCTTGCTGATTTCCATTGGGGCCCTGGCCATTGTTTACGAAATTGTCAATCCGGGTGGTTACATGAGTGGGATTATTGGGGCCATTCTGTTGCTGATTGGTTTCTACGCCATTGGGCAATTGCCGGTAAACTACGCCGGGCTGGCCTTGATCCTGCTGGCCTTTGCCCTATTTGCGGCTGAATTGTTTACGCCTACCTTTGGCGGACTGACGACAGCCGGTATCGTCGCTTTTATTGCCGGGGCGCTGATCCTTTTTAACACCAGTGAATTTGCTTACCAGGTCCCCCTGCCTTCTATCATTGGTATTCCCCTGACTTTGGCGGTCATTTTTGCCTTTGGTATTCGTAAAGTCATCCAGTCGATGCATATCCAGCCCACAACGGGTCAAGAGGGATTGATCGGGGCCATTGGTACGGTCAAAGTAGCCCTGGACCCACAAGGCAGCGTCTTTGTCTGGGGTGAGCGCTGGCAGGCCACCAGTGAAGACGGCCAACCCATCCCGGTTGGGGAACAGGTCGAAGTGGCCGAAATAGATGGGTTTCGGTTAAAAGTAAAGAAGGTAGCAAAGTAACTACGCAAACGAGTCGTAAAGAGACCGCACGCACAAAGCCGCCCGAACCTGCTCAATCGCCCAGCCTGGGGGCAGAGGACAGGTCACCCTGACCGGACGCCTGGCCGGTACATCAAAATAATTGTCGCTGAAGACCACATCAATCCCTGTCAATTTTAATTCGACAAAACGGGCCAGCGATTGAGCAATCAACTCAATAACCACCTGATTGCCATCCTGGCCCACCGCTGTCGCCAGACAAGGATCAACCAGCGACAGATGCTTATTGGGGACGAATGTTCCCAGGGCCAGCGCCAGCCGTTGTTCTCCTTGCCGCAATTCGGCCACAAAAATAACTTCACGGCAGTTATCATCGGTAATGAGATTGGTAAAATCCAGCGTATCGAGCACAGTTGAAGCCAAGGGGGCCGCCGATACTTCTGCCTGCCCTGCCGCCAACACCTCCCCCGGCAAAGTTTCCAACGACCAGTTTACCGTGCCTGTCCAGGGTTCGGTCAAATCGCTGGTCACATGCAGGCCCATCTTTGGAGGCGCATCCTCAATAGAAAGCAAGATCGGGGCGTAGAAACGCCGGGCGGCGTAATGGAGAGCCTTCCAACGGCCAAAGTAATCAAGACTGGACCAGGAGGCGACCGGCCAGCAGTCGTTGAGCTGCCAATAAAGCGTACCGCCGATTCGGTGCCTGTTCCGTCGCCAGTGTTCCACTCCGTAGCGAATGCCTTCAGCCTGAAGGACCATGCTCAGGTAAACCAACGACGGGAAATCTTTGGGCATGCAGAAGGTTTCTGTCAGTTGGGCGATGATCAGACCGTTACCGTTGCTGTGCCGCTGGTGGTGTTCCATAATATAGGAGGTCATATTCCAATCGGCTTCATCGGCATAAGTTTGAATGGTTTCCAGGGGAGGCAGGGATTGAAACCCGAACTCACTCATAAAGCGCGGGTACTGCTCACGATAAGCGATAAAGGGTTTGCGACTGTGCCACACCTGCCAATAATGGGCATCACCCAGTCGTTGTCCGTTCGGATCCTGGAATGGTTGACCAGATGAAGGGGAGCTGGGCCAATAAGTTCGATCCGGATCTTCCTCAGCGCACCAGGTGGGCAGGGTGTGGTGAAAAAACCGGTCATAAGCCTCTTTCAACTCTTGCCAATCGGCTCTGTCCCAGCCCCATTCAATCCAGCCCCATTCCATCTCGTTGTTACCGCACCACAGGGCCAGGCTGGCCCGGTGGCGCAAACGACGGATGTTTTCCAGGACCTCCAGGCGTACATTCTCCACAAAAGCCTGGTCATGCAACGGGTAGATACTGCATGCAAAGATAAAGTCCTGCCAGACGAGGAGGCCGTACCGGTCACACAAATCATAGAACCGCTCTGTCTCATAAAAGCCGCCTCCCCAAACCCGCAGCATATTGAAATGAGCAGCCGCAGCATCCCCAATGAGTGCCTCAAGCTGTTCGTCGGTCAGGCGGGTGGGGAAGGAGTCGGCCGGAATCCAGTTGGTTCCCTTGGCAAAAATGGGCACACCGTTAACCAAGAAGGTGAAGGATTGGCCCCACTCGTCCGCTTCCTGGCGCAGTTCCATGGTGCGCAAGCCAACCTGATAGGTACGTTGGTCGTAAATCTGCTCATTTTCCCCCAAAGTCACCTCCACCTGGTAGAGCGGCTGTTGTCCGTAACCGTTAGGCCACCAGAGTTGGGGTGAGGTGATGGGCAGTTGGATGATTTGTCCATCGTCGGTAAGCTGCACCTGTGCCGTCAATACTGTCCCGTCTGGTCCGGTGACACGCATACGTGCCGTGAGCGGCGTATACGTTGTCGACCAGCGTTCAATGGCCGGCCTCGCTGCCAGGATTACCTGGTCGGCCTGGTGATGCTGGCGCAGGTGAACATCAGCCAGGCGGGCCACGCTGCGCCCTTCCGGCGAATGTCTCTCCAGATACCACTGGGCGGCAACTGCGGTCCCCAGTCCCAACCGAACTGGCAGGGCGCTTTGCGCAAGTACGGCCCTCCCGGAATGGCCTGCGATACCCCAGACAGCGGACGTTGGGCCTGCCGGGTGGTAATATACTGTACCGGTGAGCGAAAAGTAAGTCTGATTTCATTTTGGCCCGCCCGAAGGAGCGATTTGATCTCCCAGCGGTACGACCGGAACATGTTCTCTGCTTGGCCCGCCGGTTGTCCATTGAGGGTGATTTCGGCCAGCGTATCCAGTCCCTCACAGACCAAGAAGACTTTTTCATGGGCGAGCAGGTCTGGATCGGGGCTAAAGGTGCGCCGGTATTGCCAGTCCGTCTCGGCCACCCATTGCACCTGTTTTTCATAGTCTGCCACGAAAGGGTCCGGGATACGTCCGGCGGCCAGCAAGTCCGTATGGACTCCACCCGGAACCTGGGCCGGCAGCCATATCTCAGCATCAACCTGGCGAAATTGCCAGGAACCGGTTAACGATTGGTGTAACATATGTCTTTCCCTTTCTTAAAATTCAGGTAGATCATTATCTCGTTTTTTAAAAATTTCTCAAATAGTTAAGTACTTTAGGGTAAGTTGGTTCGGTACTCTGTTGTTACATGTGACTTTCGGGAAAATTAATAAGGTACTTTAGGCGCTTACTATTTGTGACTTTCGCCCCTATTTATACACTATACTTTCGTGGTATCTTAATGTAGTAATGGGAGCATATTCTACTAAACTCCGTTTTTCCCTGGTCCCAAAGCATCTCCTTCACCTGGTAATTTGCTCCATATGACCTACTCGTTTATTTTTGGGATCGGCTTGTCCGGGTTAAGAATGAAACGAAAGAGGTCTTTTTATGGATGGATGTCGGATCATTGCTTCAATCATTATTCCGCCTTTGGGTGTTTTTTTACAAGTAGGGCCGGGTTTTCACTTTTGGCTGAATATCTTGCTAACTCTGTTGGGTTATATTCCCGGCCTGATTCATGCCATATGGATTATCGTTAAAGAAGACTAAGCGGTAAAAAAGGGGGTAACTAAATGTCGAAAAGATCGCCTGACAAGGCCCGCTCCTGGCCCATTCGGGTCATTGCTTTACTGCTGATCCTGCAGGCCGTGGGACTGGTGGGGATCAATGCTTACCATCTTTCCAGTCAAGCTAGCCCGGACGCGGAGATCAATGTAGGACTAGAGACTTTACAGGAGATCAACGAATTGCCGCCAGAGCAGATTGGACCGGTTAAGGCCCTGATCAGTGCCCTCTTGCTAGCACCACTGGCTATCCCGGCTTTGCTGGCTGCGATTGGCTTCCTGTTTTTGCTTCGGTTCGGCTGGCTACTGGCTATGATTACCCAAATCGTCATCTTGCTCGTCTGCCTGATGCTTTACGTTGAGTTTAAACCGGTCGTTATCTACCCGGCCATGGTCTATTGCATCTTGATAGTCCTGTACCTGAATGTTCACGAAGTGCGGCTGGCCTTCCTGACCAGGGGAGCAGACCAAGATTAAGGGGACATTGGTGAATACTCAAAATGATATCGACTTGCTCCGGCGCTTTGAGCCGGTCATTCGTTATACCAAAGGTGAACACTTTTTCCCAATGGATGTCGAGCTCTACGTTCGCGCTTGTAGCTTGTGGGTGCAGCGGCCCGGCGAACAAGCGGTTTGCCTGGTGCCGCCAGAGGAACTGACCATCGATCATCTGGCCCAGCCCTATTCCGACGAGTTCGGCGCAGTTCATTTTCTTAAGATCACCGAACCGCTGAGCGCAGCCGAACTGGCCTCCTATACCCTGAAGAAAAGATTTTTCTCCAAGAAATCCCAAGGCGTTCAGAATGGCTTTCACGCCGGACAGGGTCGCTTAGCCCGGGTAGGCTACGTTTCTCGTTTTATAGATGCCCTCTTTGCCATCACTCTCCTGGCCCGGGGCCGGGTGCAGGGTGACACCGCCACCGCAGCAGCCATGACCTACGATCGCCTGATGGCTGACATCAAAGAAGAAAATCGCTACTGTTACTATGGCCGGGTGATCCGCCAGGACGGCTGGATTGCTTTGCAATACTGGTTCTTCCATCTTTTCAACAACTGGCGCTCGGGCTTTTTCGGCGTGAATGACCACGAGTCCGATTGGGAAATGATCTACGTCTACCTGTCCGAGGCAAAGACGGGTGAAATCCGGCCGGAATGGGTGGCTTACGCTTCACACGACTATTCGGGGGACGATCTACGTCGCCGCTGGGACGACCCAGAGGTAGAAAAAATCGGCGAGCATCCGGTCATTTATGCCGGGGCCGGTTCTCACGCCAGCTACTACACGGCCGGGGAATATATGGTCGAACTGGAGTTGCCCTTCCTGTCCCCTGTAGCTAGCGTGGCCAGTAAGATTCAGAGCTTTTGGCGGGAAAAACTGCGTCAATATGGCGGTGAAGAAGACCCCTCGAATCAAAACAGTACCTCCAATATTTTCCGGATCCCCTTTGTCGATTATGCCCGCGGGGATGGCCTGAGCATTGGGCCGGGTCAGGACAAAGAATGGGCTCCGCCGCGCTTACTGGATCCAACCCCGGCCTGGGTGACCAACTATCGTGGCTTGTGGGGCCTGTATGCGCGCGATCCCTTGGGCGGTGAGAATGCCCCCTCGGGGCCGATGTACAACCGGGATGGCAAGGTGCGCCGCTCCTGGTACGATCCGTTAGGTTGGGCGGGTATGGACAAGGTCCTCACCCCTGACCAGGCCCTGGACACCGTCCTGGCCCAGCAGGCCGAGGTGAAAGCGCGTCAGGTGGAGCTTAAGGCCGAGGTCGAGGAGAAAACGACCCAACTGAAGAAGCTGGGTGTAGAAGCGGCAGCCATGCGCGGCCAACCGCACCTGGGCAAACTGTACGAGTCTCACCAGAAGCAGATCGACGCCCTGGCCGACGAAATCGATCAACTGTGGGCCCAACTGACCTCAGAGCAAGCCCTGCTGGAATCACTGGAACGGTATGCCAATCAATTGCGGGTCGGTAAGCGAGAGCCGCGCCGGGCTCACATCCACCGAGCTCATCATCCAGCCTCTAGCGACGAACTGAGACTGGGACGTTTGGCCGAATTTTGGGCGGCGGTTAGCATCAGCCTGATGCTGGTTGCCTTTGTCGGACTGGTCCTTTTTGCCAGTGACTATCTACTCTGGGGACTGGTGGCCATGGTGTCCCTGTTTGTGTTCATTGAGTCCGGCTTTCGTGGTCGGCTGACCAATCTGACCAGCAGTGTAGCCATTGGCCTGTCATTGGTGGCTACCCTGATTCTTGTCTACGAGTTTTTCTGGGAAGTGGTCAGCCTGATTGTGTTGGTAGCGGGCGGTTACATTTTATGGGAAAATCTGCGCGAACTTTGGACGTGAGACGTAAAACGTGAAACGTGAAACGTGAACAAATGAAATAGGGTAAGTTGCTAACTTGCCGTATCTTCTCAAAAAGTAGGGGCGAGGCAACTCGGATTGAGGGTTTCGGAGCAAACAACCTGCTCTCCGAGTTGCCTCGCCCTTACCCCCCGGATTATTGAGATGATACAACTTGCCCATAGTACCACGGACAAGTTAGCAACTTGTCCTACAACCGAGCGGCTATCTCCAGCTCATCACCCGCTCGTCTACGAAATCATAACGGAGCTGAAGCTGGTCATTGACCGTCTCGGAGAACATAGGGCGTTGGTTGGAACCGTCAACGTTCATAACCCAGATTTCCCAGCGACCCGTGCGGTCCGTCAGGAAGGCGATCTGGGAGCTGTCAGGCGACCAGGCCGGAGAAACATGATTCCAGGCTTTGCCCTCACCGGGAACAACCGGTATCCACAGCGGGGTCTGGGTCAGACGCACCCGCCCCCCGCCGTCACTGTTCAGCCGGTAAATATCGTATCCCTGGCTGCCCCCTGGCTGGCCAACTGTCAAGGCAAGGTAACGACCATCCGGGGAGAAAATGGGCGAACCATCATTGACGTTCTCGGTCAGGTGTTGGCGATGATCCCGATTCAGATCGATATCCACCAACCCTTGCCCCCCATCAGAGACGATACGCCACGGCTGGACCGGATCCCAGGCCGGCCGGAAGGCATAGGTGCCGCCATCGAGATCCTCAAAGCTACCGTCGGCCACGTTGACCAGGCGCAGACTCCAGTGGGGATCGGGCGGCAGTTTCCAACATAACACTGGATCATTATTCTGGTCTAACCCCCCTTCGATGCCAGAAGCATTAAAAGGCGGCCGTGGCGGGGCGCTTGCTTCGGTCAAATCGTGACAAACCGTCTTTTCCTTGAGAGTCCCTTCGTGCTGGAAATTGAGCACAAGCTGCGAGCCATCGGGTGACCACGCCGGCCCCTTGGGCTTTTTGGTAAAGCCCATAATCGAATGCTCGTTGCTACCATCAATATTGATCAGCCACAAGGAGCCGTCATCTCCCTGCCAGCGGGTGAAAGCCACGGTTTGTCCGTCAGGGGAGAGGGCCGGGTCGATGCCGTGGGTCAGGTGGCGCAAACCCGTGCCGTCCGCATTGATGGTCATAATCTCGCCGCCACTGGACAATTGAAAGACCAGTTTGCCCTGTTTAGCCGAGATCGCAGCGGCTGCCGGGTCGATGGGAACCGGGGTTGGAGCAGGAGGAGGGGTCGGGGCCAGGGGTAAATCGGCCACAGGTTCACTAAGGGTCAGAAACTTGATTTGTACCCAGCCCTGCCCTTGACCCACTACCGGCTTGACAGACGCCCAACTACGGCTCTCATTGAGGCCCAACATTACAACCAGGTTGTTAATGGAGAGTGTGCCCACCGGATCGTGATAGATGCCGGGGCCGCTCCGCAAGGTTAACTCGTTGCTATTGGTCCAGGCGGTGAAGACCTCCGGCGCGTTGGCTACCGAGCCTTCAATGACGTCCAAATCACTCAGAGTCATCCAGCCGACTTTTGCATGCGCCGGGTTCACCAAGGCCCATTCTCGACTGGGGTCCAAAGCCAGGATGGCGATGTCTTCCCGGTCGGCGGTGATGGTGTCGATGGGGGCCTGCGTGGCGCTGTAGGCAGGTCGAACATCCACCTCACCTCGACCAATACGGGCCGTGGCTACCGGCTGCAACTCATCAAACGGAGATGTATCCACAGCCGCCGGTTGGTTGGAAGCATAGACAACCTGAATTGTCTCTGGCTCAACTATGTTTTGCTCAGATCGGTGATTGTTGGCTGTTGAGTCATTCGTATCCCCTTCAGCGGCGCTTGAGCCAGAGGGCATCTCAAGACCCGGTGGTGTAGAATTCATAATGGGTGCGTTGTCCAGAGAGCCGTCGATAGTCAGATGCTTCAGCGACACCCACCCAATGCCGGGATTAGGGAACTCCACCAGGGCCCAAGTGCGTCCGGGATTAAGCGCCAGCACGGCCCCTCTGTCACCTTGAGACAGACCGCCAACCAGGCCATAATCAATGCCGGGACCTTGGCGCATGTTCAGGGCAAAACTGGTTACTTCAGCCTGCGCAACTGGTTGCCGGTTATTCCGACTTGCTTCCTCTTCAGAATTAACAGCCAGCGGGGTTGTTTCGTCTTTACTATCAAGCTCACTATCTTGGCTTACCTTAGCCTCTAGCCTGGCTGCCGGAGTCGCCGTCGCCACATCTTCCAAATAGATTTTGGGGAAAGGCGTAGACGAGGGAATGACCGCAGCCGGTTGAGGTGTTGGCCAGGCCGCAGGATCAACCGTTTCAAGACGTTCTGCTTCTGTATGGCCGCAGCCAACCAACGCTATACTAAGAATCACAACGATGGGTAATATCCAGAATCGCTTTTGTATCATGTTATTTCTCCTATAATAATGTCATTATCATATGGTGCGTGTGGCGTGGAGAAGGAAGTGGAGGGACACCCCCCACACCCCCCGCGCCATCGGCGGCTCCTTTGATAGGTCATCAGTATCTTGTTTACAGGGCAGGGCGATTTCTACACTTTCGGCCAGTTCTTAAGTTTGAGGAGCGGCCACACCTGGTTCCGGTATGCGACTGGCTCCACCTGGGCCTTTGCCGGTTGTATCTTTTTCTTTACTAACTGCGCCAAAGATTTTGCGATAAATTCTTGTAAATGTCGCACTGAGCCATTCAAAGAAATAGTACATCACCGGTACCAGAATCAGGGTAAGCAGCGTTGACGAAATGTTCCCACCGATCAGCACGGCAGCCATGGGCGCCCGCATTTCTGCCCCAGCCCCTTGACCAAACAACAGCGGCAACAGCGCAAACACAATAGCAAATACCGTCATCAAGATGGGCCGTAACCGCACCCGGCCTGCTTCTACCAGGGCCGCTTTGATGTCATCGTAGCCGTGATCTCGGCGCAAAATGTTGGTGTAGTCAACCAGCAAGATAGCATTTTTAGCCACAATACCGATGAGCATGATCACACCCAACAGCGAGACAATGTTGATAGAGTTCTCCGTAAGCAGCAGGCCGCCAAAAGCGCCCACCACCGTTACCGGTAAAACAAACAAAATAGCCAATGGTTGCAGCCAACTCTCGTACAAGGCCACCAGCAGCATGTAGACGAGCAAGACAGACAGGGCCATAGCGCCTGCTAACTGGGCAAACGCATCACGCTGAATATCGGTAATTCCCACAAAGGTTACATCGTAACCGGCCGGGAAGTCGATTTGCGACCGCAGGGCCGCTTCAACATCGTTGGCGACATCGGCACTGCCGCGACCGCTGGTGCCGAAGCTGATAAGCACAGACGGTTGGCGATCCAATCGTTGAATTGTGCCGGGCGATTGGGTTTCTTCAAGAGCGGCCACCTGGCCGACCGTAATTTGTTGGCCGTTGGTGTACCCCAGCGGAAGTTGCAATATTTTGGACATATCTTGCCGCGCATCTTCCGGCATACGCAGCACAATATCTACCTCACCGGTGCCGTCTGCGGGTTCAAAAGACCCTACATCGGTGCCGTTGACGGCCGTACGCAAGGCCAGCGCGACCTCACCGGGATATAGCCCCAAATCTGTGGCCCGCTGACGGTCAACCACAATCCGGGTTTCCGGCGAGCGGTCAGCGCCGTTATTGCGAATATCTACCACACCGGGTACCGTTTGGATAACGGATTCGGCTTGTTGGGCCAGGTCAATCAGCACCGCCTGATTCGGGCCAAGAATACGGAATTCCGTAACCAATGTTCCCCCTATCGCGCTATTCAATCCAACCGTAATGTTGGCCGCCGGTACTTTTTCCAGCGCCAGACGCAATGCGTCTGCTACCTCGGTTATGCTGCGGTCACGATCAGATTTGTCAACCAGTTTGACTGTCATTGTTGCGCTGTTGGCTTCATCACCTCCTTCATTTAGAATACTGCCTGCGCCACTCCCTACATTGGTAACCAGTTTGGCCAGTTCCGGCACCTCAGACACAATGATCTGTTCGGCCCGTAATGCGGCCCGGTTGGTGGCCGCCAAATTGGTCCCGGCAGGCATTTCGATGATGATATTGATCTGGCCGTCATCTTCCTGAGGGATCATCTCGCTGGCAATGATGCCGCTGGTGACCAGGTAAATCCCGGCATACAACGCTACCGCAGAAATAGCCACCACCAGCACCCGCGTGAATACATTTTTCAGGGCTAAACGAAGTACCGCTGTATACAGGTTTGACAAGCCGGTAAACAGCATTTCCCATACGCCAATAAATCGATCCCATATCCAGGTAACGGGTAAGGTAACATAGTGAAATACTTTGCGGATTCCGGTGCACGGTTTCTCCTGTCCCTCGCCTGTTAGCCAGAAGGCGGCTAACATGGGGGTCAACGTAAATGAAACCAACAATGAAAGCAAGGTGGCTATGGCAACCGTAAGCCCATATTCCAGGAAAGCTTGGCCAATCAAGCCACTCATAAAAGAAACCGGCAGGTAAACCACCACAATCACAAACGTAATGGTAATGGCGGCCATACCAATTTCACTCCGACCATCAATGGCGGCTTGAACCGGGCTTTTACCCATTTTCAGGTGACGCTCAATGTTTTCCAGCACCACAATAGAATCATCAACCACAATGGCAATCACCATGGTCAGGGCCATAAGTGTGAGGGCGTTCAGGCTGAAACCAAACAGCCACATTCCCAAAAAGGTGACGATCAGCGATGTGGGCACCGAGAGCATCACGATCAGGCTGTTATTGATGGTATGCAAGAAGAGCAGCATAATTACGCCGGTGATAATGATCGCCAGCAGCAAGTCTTCCTGCACCGCGGCCACCGATTCGCGGGTGAATTCAGTATTGTCGATCACCACATCCAACTCGGCCCCGCGCAGCAGCTTGGTTTCGGAAAAAAGGTCTAACTCTTCGTGAACCGCATCGGCTACGGTAATGGCGTTGGCGTCGCTGGTTTTTACTACAGTCACTAACACCGCGCTTTGCCCATTGTAACGAACCAGGCGAGTGGTATCCTCGTATGCTTCATTGACCTGGGCTACATCGCGCAGATAAACCAGCCCATCGGTGTCCATCCCTGCCGGTATCTGGGGCAGCATACTTGACGGCAACATTGATAACAGGGCGTTTGGCCGTCCGGCCACAACCACATTTTCAATATCTTCCAGACTGGTGAATTCACCCACCGAACGGAGCGCGTTTTTGCGATCTCCCTGGTCTATAGAGCCGGACGGCACCGTGACATTTTCGGCTTCCAGAATTTGTTGCAGCGTAGATAGCGATAAATTGTAGGCCGACATCTTCACCGGGTCAGGCTCAATACGAATTTCGCTCTCACGGCCACCGGCGATAGCTACTGAGGCCACTCCCGAAACGGCCTGGAGCCGGGGTTTCAACTCCTCATCAGCCAGTTGGTATAGAACATCCTGGCCTTGCGGGCCGCTCAACACAATTTGCATAATGGGGGTGGCGTTGATGTCGGCTTTGACGATGATGGGGTCTTCGGCATCGTCCGGCAAAGTACCCTTGATCCGGTCAATTTCGCGGGAGACGTCCAAGGCGGCCTGATCGCCGTTTGTTCCCTCCTGAAATTCAATGGTCACCGTGCCAAAATTTTCGTTGGCTTGCGATGTTATTTGCTTAATGCCCGATACACCTGCGATGGCGTCTTCAACATCTTCCAGTACTTTGCCGGAAACATCGTCCGGCGATGCGCCGGGGTAAACCGCCACTACGGACACATAGGGGATATCGGCTTTAGGCATCCGGTCTACTTGCAGCCGGATGTAGCCCATAATCCCCATCACCACCAGACCAAGAATGATCATCAGCATAGTCAGGGGGCGGTTGATTGATAATTTTGTTAATCCCATAATTCACATCCGATTTCTAGATTTAAGATTGCCTGATTTGTTGTGTGTATCGCTTTGTTTTTAAATTCCAATTTGGTAACGTAGACAGCATGTTTTACAACACCGGCATAACTTCTACTTTTACGCCGTCTTCCAGATTTACCTGACCATTGGTTACCACGGTTTCACCGGCCCTTACCCCCGACAGAATTTCAATTTGGTTTTTATTGGACAAGCCGGTAGTTACCGTACGTTGTTCAACCGTCCCATCCTCGTTAACCACGTAGACTATTGACTGGTTATCGACAGAGGTTACCGCGGTGATGGGAACCAGCGGCGTATTTTCTCTTTCTTCGGCCAGCAGCGTGGTGTCGGTATACATACCGCTGCGCAATAGCCCTTTTTCATCTAACGGGGTCACGGTAACCACAAAAGTATGGGTGTTTGAGTCGGCGGCAAAGGCCACGTTGGTGACCACTGCCGGGAACTCAACACCGGGGTGAGCGGCTACGCGCAGCGAGACGTGCTGCCCTTTGTGTACTTGCTCTATCC
Source organism: Anaerolineae bacterium (assembly GCA_034409055.1). GTDB lineage: Bacteria > Chloroflexota > Anaerolineae > 4572-78 > J111 > DAOUMU01. Next base: position 7,782 of record DAOUMU010000173.1, on the reverse strand, counting down.
GACTTTCTTCCACGTTCAGTTTCACTTCAACTTCTTTTGATACCATCACGCCCAGCAGAGACTGTCCTACTACGTCGCCTTCGGTCACGTAGAGTTCGGCAATTACGCCATCAAAGGGCGCTTTGATGGTGGCGTAATCCAGTTGTAATTGAGCCAACTCTACCGCGGCTTCGGCTTGCTGAATTTTGGCCCCAATAATTTCAAAATCTATCGGCTCGAAGGGAGTTTGGGCCAGCGTATAATTGAGTTCAGCTTGCACTACCCCGGCTTCCAGTTCGGCCAGTTGAGCATCGCCGGGATTGGTTTGTAGATTATAGGCAGCCAGGGAGGCTTCGTAGGCGTTGGTGGCCTGTTCTAACTGAAGTGCCTGGGGCGTCTGTCCCACCTGTCCGGCCCAGGCGATTTTATCGTATTCATACTGAGCCAAGCGTAAGGCCGACTGGGCGCTGGCCAGGTTAGCGGCGGCGGTGGTGCGTTCGTTATCGTCAATATGCTCCACATCAAGCAAAGCAGCACGAGCAATATCGAGCGCGGTTTTGGCAGCAGCGAGTTGTTCGGACCGGGTACCACGTTCCATCTTCTGCAAGTTCAGGTTAGCCTCGGTCAAGGCCGCCTGAGCTTGTTTGAGTTGGGCAGTGTATACATCATCGTCAACTACGGCAATAGGGTCGCCTTTTTTTACTTCGTCGCCCGCTTCAACCAGAACTTGCTCGATTTCACCGGCTACTTTAGGAACGATGTTTACCTCTTTTTGCGCTTGTAGATTGCCGGTGTAGTTAAAAATCAGAGAGATGTCGCCCATTTCAACGGGGGCCACTTCAACCGGCACCTTCGCCTCGGCCAGCGCAGTTTCGTCATTATCGGGCGGGGCAGCCGCCGCTTCTCCGCCTATCGAGCCGCAGGCAGTGGTCAATAAGCTTGTACTCAGCAACAAAACAAGTATAAAGGCGGGCATAATTTTCTTTAGTTGAATCATAATTATTTTTCTCCTATGTATTTATCGTTTTGTAGGTCACGCTTGCCGCGTGATCCTTGTTACATTAAATTGGTTACATTTTTTTACGTGACTTACGATTTAAAGAATTCTTGTAACTACCTACTATGTCATTCTGAATGAGCGCAGCGAGTGAAGAATCCCCAAGGTTTTGGTAAAGTAGACCTCTTTTGGGCCAAAGTTTCGGAGATTCCTCGTCGCTCTGCTCCTCGGAATGACATGAGGGTAGGCAGTTACGAATTCTTGGCTTTACATCAGACGGTATGCGTTAGCTCAGAGCATCTCGTTTTGCAACTTCTCTGATTAACATTTGGTACACGGCTGTCAGGCTTGGTTTGGTGCGATCCACCGATACCAGTGGTAATGCCAGGTTGTGTATCCTATTCAACACGCCGTGCAAGGCGGATTGGTCGAAAATTGGACCGGAGATGATGCTCTCGCCATTTTCAGTTCTGGTAATGTTCAAACCATCAAACCAGGTTGCCCACCTATGATCAAGATACCCTTTCACCCGGATCTGGTATGGTTCCTGCTGCGTTGATTGAAGCAATTCATGAGTAGATTGACTGGCAACTAACTGTCCCCGGTGAAGAATAGCTACGTAATCGCATAACTCTTGAGCAATATTGGGCTCACGGGTGGCGATTACGATAGTTTTACCCAACTCGTGGGCTTGTTTCGGCAACCATATTTTTGTGCTTCTTATGATTCGTGGATCGAGACCGGATAAAGGCTCATCAAACAGAAGAAGGGGAGGATCATTGATCACAGCGTGAAGTATGGCCACCGTTCGCTGTTTGCTGTACGAGAGTTTGACGACCAGCTTATCTCGATCTTTCCACAGATCTGATCTAAGTAATAGGTCTTCAATATATTCTTTGGCTATGTTTTTTGAGGAATCTTCTTTTGAAAAGGCTGATATCAGGTTATCCCATACGGAAAGCGTACCATCAATCGTTGAAGTCTCCTCGATACTTACCCCTACTTGCCCGGTGTCTGGCACAAGTGGTTGCCCGTTAAGGTAAATATCGCCGCAGGTTGGTTTAATTAATCCCCCCAGTAATTTGATAAGGGTGGTTTTTCCGGCTCCACTGCTGCCAAGAAACCCAAACACATAGCCCGCCGGTATGGACAGCGTGATGTTATCAATGGCTGTAACCGGATGACCGGTGTGAAGATCATAAATTTTGCTAACCGATTTCATTTTTATGGTTGTTGACATGGCCTATACCTCTGGCATAAACTATGGAGTTCAGTATAAGCGTAAAAAGATGGGGGGACATCACCCCGGTGGAGTATTGAGGGGGGTGATTTATGGGAGAGACAGGGGTGAGAAACAAAAAAGGTCGGGTGAGAAAAACTCACCCGGCCTGGGAATAGTTCTTTATAGCAAATTCAGTTCTTGGGCTTTCGTCACTGCCTGTAAACGGCTGTGAGCCTCAAGCTTATCGTAAATATTTCTGATGTGGGTTTTGAGGGTGTTTTTTGAAATAATGAGAGTGTCGGCGATTTCTTGATTGGATAAACCGTCGGCGATGAGACGCAGCACTTCCAACTCACGCTCGGTCAAGGGGTCAACCAGAGGTTGGGTTTGTACGGGTAAGGCAATATCAAATGCAGCGAGGAGGTTACGCACGTAGTCTGGCGAAGGGAATGGGGCGTCAGTAGATGACGCGGGATCGGCCAGATATTTTTGAAGCAATTCGGCCATCCGCGGGCCGTTATCCACAAAAGTACGGATGTAATTTTCCGGCTCAGCCAGCAACAAAGCTTGCTTTAATTCAGTCAAGGCTTCGGGAAAATGACCCTGGGCCTGGTGGGCCACGGCCAGCAGCGCGCGACATTTAATATGTAGATTAGTTTCTTGAACAATACGCTTTTCCTGAATTAAACGGGATAATAGGGTAACAGCCTTTGTGGATTCTTCCAGGGCCAAATAAGCCTCGGCAATGGCCAAATGGCCCATGGCCACAACCGCGTTAAACTCATCTCCAATCATCAACTCATATTGATGGATGTCTTGTCTGAGTGTTTCCAGGTTCCCCTGGGCTATTTGCAAAGGAATTTTTATGATCTGCAAAAGCTGGAAGGGAGATTTCATGCTGACATCTTGCACCCGCTGTATTAACTTCTGGCTGGTGGCAACCATACCCTCAAAATCCCCTTGAGCATGGGAGAGGAGAAACAATCCGTAATAGCCAAAGCCTACCACCCGCAGATCAATAATACTTTGCTCACCTAATTTGATTCCTTCTCTTAAATGATATTCGGCCGCTTCTAGATCGTTCCATTCATAAAGAAGATGCCCCAATTCCACGTGAGCCACGCCGACGGCCAGGAGAAATGGTGGTGGTTCAATATTTTGGTTTTCGGTTAATTGCAACACATGCCGATACAGTGCAGCCGCTCGTGTTCTCTGCCCACCTATGCGGTAAAGGTCGGCCAGATTATTGGTGGTCCATATGGCAGCCGGGCCGCTACCGGGCTGGATAACAGTTTTTGCCTCGTTTAGCGCCTGATTTGCCGCATCCACATCACCTGTTAGCCAGTAGGCCAGTCCTAAATATTGGATCATCAAATTCCATAGACCTATACCGAATGGAGCATCTTTAGACAATGTTTCAAGCACTTTGTGAAATAATTGAATGGCCCGCCTAAATTCTCCGTTAAACAAAGCAATTTGAGCCTGGAGCGCCATAAGAACATTTCGAATCTGCTGAGCATCAAACGACTCATCAATCTGTTGGAAAAGGGAGGGATCAAAATCAATGTCAGAAAAATAAGGCTCAATGGTTTGCACACATGCTTTACTGGCTTCAATCTTTCCATTCAAAAATAGTACCCATGCTTTTAACAGACCAAATAATGGGCGTGTGTGATACCGTTGTTCAGGTAGCTCCTCCAACCACTCTAACAAAAGTGCACTCTTACCTTGTTGTAATATCTCTTCAATGTTACTGAGAATTACATATTCAAACCGATCATAATCTTTGGCAGCCAGGGTATGTTTTACCGCTTCCTCTAAAATGCCTTCTGTCTCATACCATATCGCCGCCCGGTGATGAAGTTCTTGAACATCAATAGCGGTTTGAGGTAAATGGTAACGCAGTAAGTCGGCAAAAAGTTGGTGATAACGATACCACTGGCGTTGGTCATCCAACGGCATCACAAAGAGGTTGGTCTTGACCAGATAATCTAACATCGTCTGGCTATCATCGCGGCCGGTAACGACATCACACAGTGGGGCCGTCAGCCGGTTGAGAATGGATGTTTGCAGCATGAAATTTTGTACATTTTCCGGTTGCTGTTCAAAGACTTCTTGCGCCAGGTAATCGAGAATGTACTGGTGGCTGCCGGTGAAGCTGGTGATAAATGCATCCGTGTCTGTACGCCCCTGCATGGATAGCGCCGCCAATTGCAGCCCGGTAATCCAGCCTTCAATACGGGTCTCAAGCATCGCCATATCATTGGCCGACAGGTTTAACGCCTTGACTTCATTTAAGAATAAAACGGCCTCATCAGACGTAAAGCGTAGATCATCCGCCCGGAATTCAATGAGTTGGTTACGCGCTCGTAGACGGGTTAACGGCAGAGGGGGATCGGTTCTGGTGGTTATGATCAGGTGCAGTTGGGGGGGCAAATTCTCTAACAAAAAACCCAACCCCTCGTGGATTTCTTCATTTTCCACAACGTGGTAATCATCAAGTACCAGCACAGATTTATCGGGTAGGTTGACCAGATCATTAATTAGTAACGTCAAAAACGCCTCGAATGTTGAAGGTTGGGGTGCAAGTAACAGCTCCAATGCACTCTGGCCGATGTTGTCCTGCAAAGTATCTAAAGCAGCAATCACATAGGCCCAAAAACGAAGCGGATCATTATTGCTTTCGCCCAGAGAAAGCCAGGCAACTTTGGCAGGATAAAGACGGAAGGATGAGGGATGAAAAATCTCTTCTTCCGCCTGCCGCCCTCGACCTTGATCCGTTGACGCCAGCCACTCAGTAACCAGGGTAGTTTTGCCAAAACCGGCCGGAGCAGAGATAAGAGTGAGTTTTCGCGTTAGTCCCTCATCCAATTGTTTGAGCAAGCGGGGACGGGAAACAAGTTCTGGAGGCGGTGGAGGAATATAAAGTTTGGTCTTTAGAATAGGAATAGACATGAGTAGTAACCCACCTCAATGCTACTCAAATTATAAAACATTGCTGAGAGATTTAACCGCCAGCATTTAACTTTACCAGAAGAGAGAATAGAGCACAATTTTTTATGGCCTGTTGTAGCAATTCTCAGTATGACCAGACCTGTCAGGTCTTTACGCCAAAATGAGAATTGCTGGGCCTGTTGTCTTGATTTATTGGTGGTTGACCTGGAGTCGTGATATACTTGAAGTAACCAAAACAATCTTTCAACTTGAGAAAATATAATTATAGGGCGGGAGGTCAGGGATATGTCCAATGGTAAGCTCTGGACACAACGTGATCGTTTTGGCAATGAGATTTACCTGACTGAGGAGCGGTGGGCGCATATTATTGATCTCGATAACCACCCAGAAGTTGAACCCTTCTTCGATATATATAGCAGAGACGGTGCGGTTGGATCACCGTCGTCAAGACCCCTATGATCCAAATGGCTACCGATATTATCGATTCTTTCCAGACCTATCTGACGATAACACCCATCTGGTTGTTTGTGTTCGCTTTCGCTGGCCCACCAACCCGGACGGCACAGTGCGAGAAGAAAAGTTTGTGACGACGGCTTATTTACAGTCTTTTGAGGAGTAAGCGATGAACGAAATAAAAATCAATTACGATGAAGAGGCCGATGTACTTTACGTTTCCTTTGGACACAGTGAACATGTCACCGGGGTAGAACTGACGGATAATATCTTATTGCGGTTAGATACTGGCAAAGCTACAGGAGCACCTCCCAGGGCAATTGGATTGACGTTCATCAGTTTTGCCCGCATAATGGCTCATTATCAGGATAGACCGCTAAACGTCCCACTAGCAAACTTGCGTAATCTGCCAGAGGATATCTGGCAGGCAGTATTAGCCGTAACCACAACCCCACCCGTGAGCGACTTTTTAGCAATTGGCTTGTCTCTGTCACCCCAGGTACCCCCATTACCAGAGCAATTAGGACGTATGTAAAACTACCGGAAACTATAATGGCCGAACCAACCTTCGTTCCCCGTTCCGCCCAACAGAAAATCCTCGATACCGTCCTGACCGCCGATGGTCCCATCCGGGTGGGTATCTCGGCGGTGCCGGGGAGTGGTAAAACTCATATTCTGTCCTACCTGGCCTCAGAGTTGGTGCAACGAGTTGGCGACGAACAGGAAGTCCTCATTGTCACTCTGGTCAATGCGGCGGTGGACAACTTCCGCCGCCGGGTGGATGGCTTCGTGCGAATCAGGGGGCTATTGCCCGGCTTCAACTATCGCGTTTGTACCCTCCACTCGTTGGCCCACGAGATTGTGCGCCAGCGCCCCTCCCTGGTTGGCCTCAGCCAGGATTTTGACATCGTTGACGAACGCACCGCCCAACTTATCCTGCGGGAGGTCGTGGACAGTTGGCTGGTGGACCACACCGAACTCATCCAGGACTACCTGCTGCCTGATGTCAATCTTCAGTCGCTGCTACGCCAGATTCTGCCCGAACAAGTCCTGGTCATTGCCCAAATTTTTATCAAATGGGCTAAAGATCGTCGCCTGACCCCCTATCAGTTGGAAGACGCTTACCAACGGCAGGCCGAGCCGTTACCGTTAGCCCGGTTGGGCATCGACATCTACCGCGAGTACCAAAACCGGCTGGCCCGCACCGGCGTTGATTTTGACGACCTGATTCGCCTGGCTGCGCAGGCCATCGATCTCGATCCTGATTTCCTGGCTCGTCTGCGGCAGCGCTGGCCCTACATTTTGGAGGACGAGGCCCAGGACAGCAGCCTGTTGCAAGAGCAAATTTTGGATACGTTGGCCGGCCATGACGGCACCTGGGTGCGTGTCGGCGATCCCAACCAGGCCATCTACGAGACCTTCACCACGGCTGACCCGGAGAATCTGCGCCGCTTCCTGGGCCAAGAGAGGGTGATTGACCTGCCTATGCCAGAGTCAGGCCGCTCCACGGGCAGTATTATGCACCTGGCCAACCACCTCATTGATTGGACGATGACAGAACACCCCCGCCTGGATGTGCAGACCGCCCTCAGCTTACCTTACATCCGGCCAACCCCACCCGGTGATCCCCAGCCCAATCCCCCGGACCGCCCCGACCAGATATATTTCCGCCCGGAAAAGTTTAAGCCCCAGCAAGAGATTCAAGCCATCGTCCGCTCTATCAAACGGTGGTTGGCCCAAAATCCGTCTCAAACCGTCGCCGTCCTTGATGCCCGTAATAAGCGCGGGGTCGATATCGCCAACGCCCTGCGCCGGACGGATATACCCTACGTCGAGTTGCTCAACAGCACGGCTGCCACCCGCAGCACGGCCGGCGTCTTGAGTAACGTCCTCAAATATCTGGCTCAACCCGCGGACTCCAAGCAGTTAGCCACCGTTTTTCACGTTTGGAAACGGCACCAGTGGGACCTGGAGGATTTGCAACCCATTTTTGAATGGCTTGAACAGACCCTGCGGAATTGTCCTCATTTGGAGGATTACCTGTGGCCGCGTCCTGGCCAGGATTGGCTGGAGATTCTGCGAATGGGCGAATCTGCGAATGGCGAATCTGCGAATGGCGAATGGGCGAATGGCGAACCCACAGGGCAAACGTCGGCGAATGGTGAATCGGTAGCCC
>DAOUMU010000172.1:0-5283 GCA_034409055.1 Anaerolineae bacterium | reverse complement strand
CCCCCCCCAGCCCTCCAAAGGGGGGAGAAATGGCCCAAAGTTCCCCCCTTTGGGGGGCTAGGGGGGGCCAAAGCTAGCCACTCGATGACAGTTTGTGACTCGAAAGGCGTTAAGTTGACGCATATGGGGGGCAGGTGGCAGGTAGCAGGGGGCAAGAGGGTCTTTGAGGGGGAGGTTTTTTAGGCGAGGTTGAATTTAACCAGCGTTCGCCTTGAACTAAAGTTCAGGCTCATAGCTCAAGCCAGCTAAAGCAGGCTGGTAGTCCGGTTTTCTGATTAGACGAGCTGGCTTTAGCCTGCTTGAGCTTTTAGCCCTGAGCTTTCAGCTCGGGGCGAACCCCGGTGATAAGCTAGCTTCAGTCGCTTAAACCAACCTCTAAAAAACCTACCCTTATCAGGGCAGGCAGGGGTATAGAAAGAAAAACATCTATCCAGGCTTTCTGACTGGGCCAGTAACATGGTATACTTATTTCTATGAACGATAGGCTGCCAACCAATAAACCGCCCTATATATGGGATTACGACATCGACGAAGCAACCTTTCAAGCTATATTAACCGGGCAACAACAAGTTGGCCGCTTGGACCAAGATTGGGCCACCATTCGTCTACTTGAATACGGATCCTATGCCGATATTGTGCGTTTGTTAGGCTTTGCCGCGCTGGTGGCGGGTTGGCCCCGCTGGCGAGATCATATTCGGGCTCAGGGCCGGCGGCGTGGCTTTGATTTTCTGGTTGAGTGGCTGCCACAACATCATCCTGAGTTGTTAGCGTAATGGATAAAGCTTTTTATCTCGACAGTCTCTATCCCTTTCAGGATGAGGTTTTGCAGGTTATCCAGGCCGCAGAGACCGAGTTTTATTTAACCGGGGGCACGGCCGTTTCCCGCGGGTATCTTCAGCACCGGTTTTCTGATGACCTGGATTTCTTTGTGAATGACAATCCCCAATTTACCCGTTGGTCTGAGCGGGTTATCCAAGCCTTGGTGCAAACCGACCCGTGGTCCGTCGACGTTTTGAATAAGGATGATTTTTTTATCCGGTTGCTGTTGGTTGGTAATCAGGTGTCATTAAAAATCGAACTGATTAATGACGTTCCGGCACATATCGGTCAAATTGTAAATCACCCTCAATTAGGCCGTTTAGACAGCAAGGAAAATATACTCGCCAACAAAATTACAGCCGTACTTGGGCGTGAAGAACCCAAAGATTTGGCTGATATTTGGGGGTTCTGTTGTCATCTGGGGATGCCAATTACTGAGGCCATCGCAGACGCTCAAAGCAAGGCGGCCGGTATTTTCCCGCCGGATTTAGCCCGCGTCCTTGACTCAGTTTCCCCGGCTGACTGGGAAGTTATACGCTGGTATCATGGACCAACCGCCGAAAGGTTTGTTCACGACCTGAAAAATTTGGCGGAAAAGCTGATCCTGTCCCCTTAAAGAAAATTTGACTCCCCTGAAAAAACCTAGGTTTTTGAAAAATCAGTTTTGGATTTTCGATATGGCCTGACATTTACCCAAAACGTTGCCGGAGCAAAGGCAAGGTTGGTTACGATCAACGATGGGCGTATGTAAAGGTTGGAGGGGCTTCGTCATTGTGGGGCAAGAACCTTGAAACAAGCCAATCTGTGAGCGGATCAGTTATCAGTCGTCAGTGGTCAGTGTCTGCCAGTTGCGTCTCATGCAGTTTGTAGTAGAATTTGCCGACGTTTGACTGGAAAAAATAAGTGATTTCGATTTATGACCATCTCAATCCATTCTGTGACCACCATTGAAGACTGTCGGATCATTGAACGGCTTCAACGTGACATATGGCGTTCCAGGGACCTGGAAGTGACTCCTGACCATTTGCTGCTGACGATGGCTAAAGAGGGGGGCATCGTATTGTTGGCCCTGGCCGAAGATGAGCAGCCGGTTGGTTTTGCCTATGGCTTTCTGGGCCTGACGGCAGACAAGCGGTTGAAGCTGGCTTCTCACCAGGTCGGGGTGTTGCCGGCTTACCAGGGTAGTGGGGTCGGGTGTCAACTCAAGCTGGCCCAGCGGGAGGCGGCCCTGGCCCGCCAGATCGACTGTATTACCTGGACCTATGACCCGTTGGAAGGCCGCAATGCCCGCCTTAATATGCGCAAGCTGGGGGCGGTCTGTCACACCTATCTCCGGGATCTTTACAGCGACATGCGAGATGAGCTCAATGTGGGGCTGCCCACGGACCGTTTTAGAGTCGATTGGTGGCTAACCACAGAGCACGTCCTTAAGCGGCTCACCGCTCAGGCGCCCGAACCGGCGTTGTTGCCCTCCGTTTGCCCCGTGCTCAATCCGGCTACCCGTCTAGAAAATGGCCTCACCGCTCCTCCTGATACGTTTGACCTGCCTGAGAGTGATTGCTGCCTGGTGGAAATTCCGGCCGACATCCAGCGGCTTAAGGTAGAGGCGCCCAACCTGGCTTTGCCCTGGCGGTTGCAAACTCGCCACATCTTTGAGAGGGCTTTTGCCAACGGCTACACCGCGATTGATTTGCTACGCCAGGCCGGTCGCAACTATTACCTGCTACAAAAAGATTGGCAGCCGGGTTGAAGCGGAGAGCGGAGAGCGGGGAGCGAGGAGCGGGGAGCGGAGAGCGGAGAGCGGGGAGTGGGAAGCGAGGAGCGGGGAACGGGGAGCGGGGAGCGAGGAGCGAGAAGTGGGAAGCGGAGAGCGGGAAGCGAGGAGCGGGGAGCGGGAAGCGTAGGAATTGTTTCCACACGCAATCCTGTCCTGAGCGAAGCCGAAGGGACGCAACACGCAACACGCAACACGCAACACGCAACACATAAAAGGAAATCGCTGTATGAAAATCGAACGAATCGAACTCCATCACATTTCTCAACAACTGGTCCATCCCTTTCGGACCAGTTTTGGTACGCAATTGGCCCGGCCATGTATTTTGGTGGCTGTTTACAGCCAGGGCCTGGTCGGCTGGGGAGAATGTGTGGCCCACTATGAGCCCACTTACTCTTATGAAACAGTCGACACGGCCTGGCACGTTTTGAGTGATTTTTTGATTCCGCCCGTTGTGGGGCAAACGGTAACCTCACCTGAGGAGGTTACGGCCCGATTTGAGAAAGTGCGCGGCCACCCGATGGCCAAAGCCTGCCTGGAAAATGCGGTCTGGGATTTGCTGGCCAGGGCCAGGGGCGTTCCCTTGTCGGCTCTGTTGGGCGGCGGCCGGCGGAATCGGGTTGAGGTAGGGGTCAGCATTGGTATCCAGCCGACGTTGCCGGGCTTGCTGGACCGGGTGGACCAATTTGTGGCGAAAGGATACCGCCGCATCAAGATAAAGATCGAGCCGGGCTGGGAAATGGAACCTCTGTCGGCCGTACGGGCGCGACATCCCAGCCTCAAGCTGATGGCCGATGCCAACTCTGCCTTTAGCCTGGACCACGTCAAACTCTTTCAGGAAATGGACGGGCTCGATTTGTTGATGATCGAGCAACCCCTCCATTACGACGACATTTTCGACCACGCCAAACTCCAGGCCCAGATCAAAACGCCGGTCTGTCTGGATGAGAGTATCCATTCGCCCCATCACGCGCGCTGGGCCATCGAGCTGAACGCCTGCCGGATTATTAACATGAAAGTCGCTCGTGTCGGCGGCCTGAGCAATGCCGTGGCCATTCATCATATGTGCGTCGAGGCGGGCCTGGCCATGTGGTGTGGGGGGATGTTGGAAACCGGGGTCGGTCGGGCCACCAATCTGCACCTGGCCACCCTGCCCAACTTTACGCTGCCGGGCGATATTTCGGCGACGGAACGCTATTATGCGGAAGATGTGGCCGAGCCCACTTTTAGTTTGAACAGCGAGGACTCGACCCTCACTGTCCCCACCGGACCGGGTATTGGGGTTGAGGTGTTGATGGAGCGGGTGGAGAAGATGAGGGTCAGGCAGGCGGTTTTTACGGGTTAAACAGGTGGCAGGTGGCGGGTAGCAGGTAGCAGGTCATGTCATTCTGAGCGCAGCGAAGAATCTCCATGTAGCAGGTAGCAGGTGGCAGGGAGCAGATGGCGGGTGACGAGGGGCAAAGAAAAGGTAGTGGCAATCTCCGACGAAATTAAGCAAATTCGTACTTGTCTGCTTGAGTGGTATGATCACAACCGGCGTGATCTGCCCTGGCGGGGTGAGGGGTCGCCCTATCGGATTTGGCTGTCTGAGGTGATGCTGCAGCAGACTCAGGTCAGTACCGTTATCCCCTTTTATCACCGCTTCCTGGCGCGCTTTCCTGTCCTGGCTGATTTGGCTAATGCTTCCCTGGAGGAGGTGCTCAAGGCCTGGGAAGGGTTGGGCTATTACGCCCGGGCCCGCAACCTGCACAAAGCGGCTATTGAGATTGTGGAGAAGCATGGGGGACGGTTCCCGGAAAGTTATGCTGAGCTGCGCAGGTTGCCCGGCTTTGGAGATTATACGGCCGGGGCGGTGGCTGCGATTGCCTTTGGCCAGCCGGTGCCGGCGGTGGATGGCAATACCAAACGGGTTCTGGCCCGCCTGTTTGCCATCGAGGATGATCTGCGTCGTGGCCCGGCTGCCCGGCAACTGAAGGAGATTGCGGCCACCCTGGTTGACCCCGACCGGCCGGGTGATTGGACCCAGGCCCTGATCGAGTTAGGGGCGACGGTGTGCCTGCCGCAAACCCCGAAATGCTTACGCTGTCCGGTCAAGGCCCTGTGCCAGGGGCGGAAATTAGGGCTTGAGCGTAATTTACCCTTCAAGCCGGCTAAAAAAACGCTGCCGCACTACGATGTGACGGCGGCGGTGATTGGTCAGGCGGGCAAAGTTTTGATTGCCCAACGTCCCCTGGAGGGCATGTTGGGTGGTTTGTGGGAGTTTCCGGGGGGTAAGCAAAAGCCGGGCGAAACACTGGCCCGGTGTTTACGGCGCGAGATTCAGGAAGAACTTGGCCTGGAGATAGAAGTGGGGCCGCCGATTATCTCGGTCAGGCACAGCTATACCCATTTCAAGATTACACTGCACGCCTTTCACTGTCGCCTGGTCAAAGGCCAGCCCCAGGTCCTGGACGTGGCCGATTGGCGCTGGGTGACCCTGGAAGAAATCGACGCTTTCCCTTTTCCCCGCACCGATTTGAAGATTATTGCCGCGCTGAAGAATAACAAGAAGCTCAGGGCAAAATTGTAGCCGGGGCCAGGCAAGGCATGGGGATGCCTTGCCTACGTTTTGTTCTGAAAACCAGGACAAGGCATGGGGATGCCTTGCCTACGTTTTGTTCTGAAAACCAGGGCAAGGCATGGGGATGCCT
>DAOUMU010000171.1:0-39343 GCA_034409055.1 Anaerolineae bacterium | reverse complement strand
AGGGAGTTCCGAAATTTAAATCATCCCAAAACTTTCGGCGGCGTGAAGCGTAAAACGTGAAACGTGAGGGTTTATGGCGTAAACACATCACGTTTCACGCTTCACGTTTCACGGAGTTGGGACAATTATTTTTTCGGAACTGCCTAAGGCCGGTAATTGATTTCAAAGTAGGTACAAGTTGTCCAATCGGGCGTTGGTAGGGGCGAGGCAACTCGGAAAGCAACCTGTCTTTCCAAAACAAACCTCAATCCGAGTTGCCTCGCCCCTACCAACGCCCGATTGGACAACTTGTACCTACTTTGAAATCAATTACCAAATGCTCTCATCTAACTTGAGCAGAGCAGCCAACAGCACCCGCGCTCCGGCCACACAGCTTTCCGGGTTGGTGTACTCGTCCGGGGAGTGACTGACCCCACCCTGGCTGGGCACGAACAGCATGGCCTGGGGCGCGATATGGGCGATAGACATGGCATCGTGGCCCGCCCCACTGGGCATAGGCCGGTAGGGCAGTTCTAATTCATCACAAGCGGCGACCAGGGCAGCCAGGAGCCGGGGGTCCGACTTGACCGGCGGCTTGCGGGAGACAAGGTCGAACCTGGCCCCAGCCTTTTGAGCCTGCCCGGCCAGCTCCGCCTCGACCTGCTCCAACTCGGTTTCGTGCAAACCTCGGATTTCTACACTCAACTCCACCTGACCGGGGATGACGTTGGGTGCTCCCGGTTGCAAATGCAGGCTGCCGATTGTGCCAACAATCCCCCGATTTATGGCAATATCCCGCACGGCCAGAATAAAAGGAGCGGCCATAACCAAGGCATCCCGGCGACCGGCCATCGGCGTGGTACCGGCGTGATTGGCATAGCCCAAAAAAGTAACCCGGTAGCGCCAAATGCCGACAATACCTTCGACCACGCCCACCGGCAGACCGGCCGCCTCCAGGGTACCACCCTGCTCCACGTGTAGTTCCAGGAAGGCGGCCAAACTCCCTCGGGGCCGACCGGCCTGGGTAATCGTTACCGGATCGAGACCGGCCGCCCGGAGATGGTCTGCTACCGGCCGACCATCCCACGCCGGTCGCTCCACGACTGCTGGCTCCAAGGCACCGGTCATGGCTTGACTACCCAGGGTGCCGCTAGACATGGTGGCCTCTTCGGCGGCAAAGTTGATGACCTCAACCGGGTGGCGTAAGCGAACATCAGCCGCCCGTAAGGCCCGGACACAGGTCAGGGCCGCCAGGACGCCCAACGCTCCGTCGTAACGCCCCCCTTCGGGCACGGTGTCGGTATGCGAACCCAGGGCCAGAGGGGGCAAGTCGGGTGACTGGCCCGGATAAAGGCCAATACTGTTGCCCGCCGGGTCGGTACGGACCTCCAACCCAATCTCCTGCATCCGGGCCTCTACCCAGGCCCGAGCCTCCTGGTCCGCCGGGCTATAAGCAACGCGGTTCACCCCACCACCAGCACTGGCTCCGAATTGGGCTAATGTTTCCAGGTCTTGTAAGAGTCGCTTATCGTCCAGGACAGGAACCATCAGGTTTTCTCCTTTATAAAGTTTGGGTCATGTTGTCGTTTACCAATAGAAGGCAAAGCGTGGAGCACATCCTATCCTTATGCACCACGCTCTATGTGTCCCCCCACATTACGCAGCATTTTGCCTTATAATAGGGAAATTGAGGATGAAATCAAATCGGGACCTTGCATTTCGGTTGTGACCGACGTAGCAAACGCATCCCCATGCGTCTACGGCGGGCATAGGGATGCCCTTGCTACGGGGCGTATACATAGGGATGCTCCGCCTACTTGTCCCTGGGACAAGTAGCAGCTTATCCTGCCCCTCATGCCCGATAGACGACCCGACCATCGAAAATGGTCAAATCCACCCGGGTTTCGGCAATTTCGGCGGGCGGAATTTCGAAGATATTGCGGGCCAGCATTATCAGGTCAGCCCACTTACCGGGCGTGATAGACCCCTGGCGATGCTGCTGGCCGGCTACGTAGGCCGGGCCCATAGTATAACCGTGGATGGCTTCGGCTACACCGATTCGCTCCTCTGGATACCAACCACCTTCAGGTTGCCCTTGCTGATCCTGCCGGGTGACGGCCGCGTAAATACCCAGCATCGGGTCTAAAGGTGCCACCGGGGCATCAGAACCCAGGGCCAGCCGGATCCCATGGGCCAGCAGCGAGCGAAAGGCGTAAGTGTAGCGGGCCCGTGGCCCCCAGACCCGGTCGGCGGTGGGCCAATCGGTGCACAGATGCACCGGTTGGACCGAGGCGACCAGGCCGTACCGGCTCAACCGGGCCAGGTCGTTGGGGTGAATAATCTGGACGTGCTCAATACGGTGCGGCCACTGTGGGTCGGGCTGGAACTCGCTCAGCACGTCGATGACCTGACGCACCGCCAGGTCGCCAATGGCATGAATGGATAGGGGAAAGCCGGCCTGGTCAACCTGGCTGGCCAGCTCCCACAGGGCGTCGGCCGGGGTTATGGCCAGGCCATAATTGTCCGGTTCACCCTCGAAGGGTTCGATCATGAGAGCGGTCCGGGAGCCCATGGTACCATCGGCAAACGCCTTCACGTGACCCAGCCACAGCCGGTCGTCGCCAAAGCCGGGTTGCAGGCCCAGCGTAGCGGCCTCGGGCAGGTGCTCGGCGGCGATGTGCATGTGGACGCGCAGGTCAAGTTCCTCCTGGTGACGCAGGGCCTGGAAGAGGCGAAAAGTCTGGCGACCTTCTCGCTGCACGCGCTGGTCGTGAATGCCGGTCAGGCCAAGCCGATGGGCTTCGGCTATGGCCTCTCGCAGCCAGGCTTGCAGCGTGGCGGTGTCGGGCTGGGGGATATGGGGTTCAACCAGCCGGATGGCGTTCCACTCGCGCAGGAGGCCGGTCAGTTCACCTGTGGCATCGCGCTCCAGGCGACTTTCGGGCGGATCAGGGGTTTCACGAGTGATACCGGCCTGCTTCAAGGCGGCGCTGTTGAGCCAATAGGTATGCATATCGAGCCGGCGCAGCACAACCGGGGTGTGGGGAGCGATAGGGTCCAGGTGAGCCCGGCTGGGCCGGATCCCCCACAAATTTTCATCCCAACCCCAACCCTGCACCCAATCGCCCGGTTCAGCATTTTCAACGGCCCGGCGTATCCGCCGGCTCACTTCCGCAAAATCACGCACCCCGAACAGATTCACCTCGTGGCTGCGAATGGCGTATTGTAGAAAATGAACGTGGGCATCGATCAAGCCCGGCAGCACCAATCGTCCTGCCGCGTCGATAAGTTCGGTGTCCGGACCGGCCAGGGCCATGACCTCGTCGTTGGTTCCAACGGCCACAATGCGACCGTCAGCACAGGCCACGGCTGCGGCCCAGGGCAGGGCCGGGTCAACGGTGTAAACACGAGCGTTGTGAAGAATTAAATCTGCTTTCATGATTTTACCTTTTCGAAGCGCACCAGTAGACGGCCATCCATCATCTGAAAATTTGTCACCTTGTAATAAGCTAAAAACCGGGGCAGAAAGAGATTGCGGCGGCGATTTTTGGCCTGGATGATCAACTCGTCTCCATGCTGGTTGACCGATACCTCCTCCTCTGTCAGGAAGGGCAGCCGGATGCTCAACAGATAGCCGTGCTTCTGCTCGATGAAGTGGTAAGGTTTTTCAATAAAGAAGACCTGCCGGGGGTCCTGCCCCTGGTAGAGCTGAGTGGCAATTTCCCTCAGCCGGTCAGGACCAAAGATTTCCCGCCCTAAATGGGGCACCCGAAAAATGGGCAGGGGGGCGAAGGTGTCTTCAATTTCAGCCAGGTAGCGCTGCTGCGCGGCCAGATACTCCCCAAACCCGGCCTCGGCACTTTCCGGCGGCAGGATGCGGTTGACGATGACCGCATCCACGGGATACCCGTACAATTGCAGATAGGTATAGGCCCGGAGCGCTTCCTGGATGACCATTCTTTCCGGATTCAGCACCAGGCGGATGGAGCAAATCTTGGGTTTGCTCATAATCTCCTGAATAAGCATCAGCTTGTCGTAGAAACTCTCCAGCTCTTTTAAGCCCGTATCCAGGGGGACTCCGGTCACTTTCCGCACCACCGAGCCGACCGATTTTTGGGTTAGCTTCTGTATAGGCAGCACCCGAGTCAGCCACCACTGGCTCACCTGGGGCAGGGTTAAGTGCTTCAGGGTCTCACCGGTAGGGGCGCTGTCGATGATAATCAGGTCATATCCACCGGTGCGATAGAATAACTCCAGCCACAAGAAAGCGGCCGTTTCCTCCATGCCCGGCAAGACGGCCATTTCTTCGGCCAGCATGCGGTCCATCCCCCGCCATTTGAGCACGCTCAGGATGAGTTGCCGCATATTACCCCAGTATTTTTTGATGGAGTAGTAAATGTCAAGCTCCTGGCCGTACAGGTTCGGCAGAATCTCGGCCGGCTCAGGCCCCACCGGATGGTCCAGCGCATCGGCCAGGCTATGGGCCGGATCGGTGGAGATGACCAACGTTTTGTAACCCAACTCGGCTGCCTGCAGCGCCGTTGCTGCAGCCACGGTTGTTTTGCCAACACCACCTTTCCCGGTGAAGAGTAGAATACGAGTTTGGGGCATTAACTATTCCTCCTAATCATCTCGGTAGATCAAAATTCAGAGCAAAACCGTAGCCGGCACATCCCTATGCGCCGGCGACAAGGCATAGGGATGCCTTGCCTACGTTGTACCCTGGAAATGAGTTTAGCAAATTATGTAGCCGAGGCATCTCCATGCCTCGGCGAGTGGGGCATCCCCATGCCTCGGCGGGCGGGGCATAGGAATACTCCAGCGGCAAGGCATAGGGATGCCTTGCCTACGTTTTACCCTGGAAATGAGTTCAGCGAATTATGTAGCCGGGGCATCCCCATGCCTCGGCGGGCGGGGTATAGGGATACCTTGCCTACATTTTACCCTGGAAATGAGTCTAGCATGAAAACTTTGCAGCCACAATTATCAAAATGGGCATGTTTCAGCTTTGCTTTCTAATAATCCCTTTATTTTCGTTTAAGCCTCCTCTCATTTACGCCCGTTACCCTATTCTCAAGCCAGTTGGATAAAAGGGACATCGTCTTCAAAATATGTGATTGGATTGATAGCACGCTGATTACGCAGATAAACGCAGATGGGTGCAGATAAAAATCTAAGCAAATTATTATAACCAAGCAAAACGAACAAGGAGTGTATCATGCATCATCGTTATAAGCCCTATCTATGGCTCATTGGGGGTCTCATCATTATCGTCAGTCTGCTGACAGGGACCGTGGCCGGGGGGGTAGCCGGTTACGTCATAGCCAACGAATTGGCAACCCGTTCGCAACCTGCCCTGGTTCAGCCTATTGCAAACAGTATCCCGGCTACAGATTCGGTCAACCTGAAGTTAGCCCCCGGCAGCGATCCTGCTCCGGGAGTGGCCCATCAGTCGCCGGCCGTTGCTGAGGAATCAAACTCCGTAGAGGCGGTGAACATGGTGCTACCGGCCGTGGTCACGGTCATCAACCAGGGCCTGCGTGGCAGTGGCAGCGGATCGGGCGTCTTCATCAATTCCGCCGGATACGTGGTTACCAACAATCACGTGGTCGAAGGGGCCCGGAACTTGACCATCATTTACGCCCAAGGCGGTACAGCGCCAGCCGCCCTGGTGGGTACGGCCCCGGATTTTGATCTGGCCGTGTTGAAGGTGGATGGCCCGGTACCGGCGGTGGCTCAATGGGGCGACTCCAGTGAACTCCCCCTCGGAGCCGACGTGATCGCCATCGGTTCTGCCCTCGGCCGGTATCAGAACACGGTCACCGCCGGGGTATTGAGCGGCTTCAACCGCGAACTCGGCGGCCTGCGCGGCCTGTTGCAGACCGATGCGGCCATTAACCACGGGAACAGTGGCGGTCCGTTGATTAATTTAGACGGACAAGTGGTCGGCATTAATGCCATGGTCGTGCGCGGTGGCTTCTCCGAGGCTGAGGGGTTGGGCTTTGCCATCCCCAGCAACGTGGCCCGGATCATCGTCCGTCATCTGGTCGAAACCGGGGAGGTTAAGCCCTCTTTCCTGGGCATCCAATACCAGCCCCTCAATCCCCAGTTGGCCACCGAGGAGGCCTTACCGATTACCGAGGGCGCCCTGCTGCAGGAGATCGTCCCCGGCAGCCCGGCCAGCCGGGCCGGCCTGCAAGCAGGCGACGTAATCGTGGCCATAGACGGTCAGCCCGTGGATGATCGCCACCCCCTGGTCAGCTTGCTGCTTGAGCATGTGGCCGGCGAAACCATCACCCTTGACATTCTGCGCAACGGCGAAACGTTCCAGACGACGCTGACGCTTGGTGAGCGGGCTTGATGAAATTGATGAAACCCTGGCCGAAATACAGTTTTCGCTCGGCCCGGATTGCCAAATCCGGGCCATAAACCGCTGGATTTGGCAACACTTGCGCCTGCGTTATACTGAGTTGAGTTATACGAAGTTGGCGGCTGATTTAGGGTCTTGGATGGCCCCCCCAACCCCCCAGCGGGGGGAGCGATGGAAATCTTGTGAGTTATAGAGTAGCCGCCTGATCCCCAACCTTCCAGCGGGGGGAGCGATGCTCAGATTCCCCCCTTTGGGGGGCTAGGGGGGCGGCTTAGAACCTATCAATTACCATCAAGCCACATATATATTTAAGCTACTCCGTATAACCTGGACGCAAGGGCAGGTGTCCAGCGGGAGCAAATGGGAAAGTTAATTAATTCTCATTCCTTGGTGGCAGATTACCGCCCGAAGCCGGTGGCGCGCTACCGGCAGCAGGGGGCAGAGCAACGGTCAAGCTGGCTGCCGAAACTGTGTGGGTGATATTGTTGTAGGCCCCACCGCTGATCTCGTGACTCTCCAGTACCCCGCCATAGGTGGTGTTCAGATTAACCGAGTCTACCTGGACCCAGACCGGCGTGCCGGGTGACAACGAACCACTGAAGTGGCTATTCTCAGCCGAATAATATTGGTCACCAATGGTTAGGACCAGGACATCGTTCACAGCAATGGGTGTGGTTACACCCCAAACTAACCCTTCACCGGCCAGGTCAAACCAATGCTGGTTCACCTGGCTGGGCGGGGAACTGGGCTCAATGTAGACATCCACCCAGAAGGCATCAACCACCGGGCTGTTGCCGATGTTCTTGATAGTTACGGTAATACCATTGCTGCTGGCTATGAGGTCGCTTACCACCAGGTCGGGCGCTCCTCGTACCGGTTCCTTGAAAATGATCGGCAGGAAAATATCTCCACCTGGACTGCCGCTCACATCTGGTTCACTGATGTCAATCGCCCTATTGTTGATCGTCGGAAGCGGATCGGTGACCCCGGCCGGGGCAGTTACGGTGGCAACATTGACCACGGTGGTGTTCGTGTTGGGCAGCATGGCTCTGACAGTGTAGACCACCTGTCCACCAGCCGGAAAGCCTGGGATTGGTTCGTTGATGCTTCCGGTTCCGCCGGCCACGTTACAGGTGGCTCCACCGGAGGCGATGCAGGTCCAGGTGAAACTACTGATCCCGGCCGGAATAGTATCGGACACGATAGCGGCGCTGGCGTCGTTAGGACCGAGATTCTGAACAACAATGGTATAGGTAATGGCGGCGGCCTTCTGATTTCGGACGCTGCTCTTGCTGATGCTTAGATCAGCGGTGAAGTCAGTTTCATCATAGCCAATGTCGAAGCCGGTACCACCGGGCCGCAGGTCACCCTCAAAGTCGGTGGTTACGCCGGCGTCAGTACCGCTATTAATGGCTACACTGCTGGCCATCAAGTGATAATCGTCGTTGGCCGGGTCAAGAAAGGCCGGATTGCCTGCCAGGCTATTGGGACCGGTATTGAGTGTGCCGGCATTGACAAAGTTTGGCCCATCATCAAACAGGTTGTAATCCTCGTTGACTGTGGCTCCAGGGTTGACCTCGATGTCGGTGGTGTGGCTGGCAATGATGGTATTGGTGATGTTAGCCACACCGCCGTTGATATAGATGGCCTGTCCGGTGGCAAGCGTCGGGCTGGCGATGGTGGCGTGTAGAATATTGACGGAGCCATTGGTGTCGAGATAGAGACTGGCCCCATTCTGGCCGGCCCTATTGCGAGCAAATAGGCCGTTGACCAGGCGATTCGTTCTTCCAGACGTGTTTGAAATCACCACCCCACCGCCAAGAGCGGCAGCGTTATTGTTGATAAAGGCACTGTTAGTCAAGATTAAACTTCTTCGTACGCGCAGCCCCCCGCCATGACTCTGGGCCAAGTTGTTTTCAAAACGACCTCCCACCAGGGTGGCATCGAAACTAAACGCCCCTCCACCGTCTAGCCCGGCCGTATTGCCCACAAAGCGGTTATCGCTATCGTTTAAGGTTAAGTGGCCAAGTGGCGCTGCCAATCCACCCCCGTTGCCCTCGCTGCTAAGATTGCGTTCAAAATGACCGTTGGTGAGTATCGCTCCACTATTAGCCCAGGCCCCCCCCCCATCAAGCATGGCGCTGTTGCTGATAAATTGGGTGCCGGTCAGAATCAACTGGCCAGAGGTGGACAAGCCGCCGCCGCTATTTGTATTAGCCCGATTATTTTGGAAAAGACCCCCGTTTAGATTGATCTTGATGCTGTTACCAGCTATTCCTCCTCCCCTGATGGCAGCGGTGTTGTTGATGAACCGGGTATTTGTCAAAGTCAGGGGGTTGAAAGATGTGCTCAGCCCACCGCCGCTCCCGTCGCTGATATTGTCCTGGAAAAGGCTATCACTTAGATTGGCCGTGCCGAAAGCCAATGCCCCCCCACCCACGAATGAGGCGAAGTTGCTGATAAATTGGGTGCTGGTTACGGTCATCGTCAAGGCCCGTAACCCACCACCTTGACCCAACCCGCCACTACTCCGATTTTGCCGGAATAGACTATTGGTCAGCCTGGCTTCACCAGTGGTAAAGGCCCCGCCGCCTATATCGCTGGCGGTATTGCTAATAAATTGGCTGCTGGCTACTGTCAGGGTGTTAAAGGTGAACAAACCCCCCCCGCTTCGATCAACGCTATTATCCTGAAACAGAACGTTGGTCAGGTTGGTGACGCCCCGTACAACTCCCCCACCGCCATGATTTTGGCTGATATTGCCGACGAATTGGGTGCCTGTACCGGTCAGGTCACCATTATTAACATACACTCCTCCCCCCCCGTCCTTAAAAAAATCAGTGCCTCGGGCCTGGTTACGCTCAAAGTGGCCGCCATTCAGGGTCGCATTACCGGAACTAACAAAGGCTCCGCCGCCGTTATTTTGGGCGGTATTGCTGATGAACTGGGTGCCGGTCAGGGTCAGGTTGTGGAACACCCACAGCCCGGCCCCATCCCCCTCATTGCTGAGGGTGGTATTCCGCTCAAATAGGCCGCCGTTTAAGGTTGCCCCATTAATTTCTATCCATAGACCGCCGCCGTTATTTTGGGCAGTGTTGCTAATGAACCGGGTATCGCGCAAAGTTAGAGGCGAGGCAAAGGCGCGTACTGCTAATCCCCCCCCATGACGACTGCTGGCATTGCCCTCAAATCGCCCGCCTGTTAATGAGGCCGTTGCCCCGGCCCAGACTCCGCCCCCATCTTTCAGGCTGGTATTGCTAATAAATTGGGTGCCGCTTAAACTGAGCGTGCCGGCATACAGACCGCCCCCGCCATCACTAAAGGTCAACCCACTTCCACTGGCCTGATTGCGCTCAAAACGACCCCCAGTGAGGCTGACCAGGTTTGTCCCATAAGCCCCACCCCCACTGCGACCGGCCGTATTGCTAATAAAGTCGGTGTTAAGCAAGGTCAACGCAGAGGCGTTGAAGGCACGACTGAGATACAGTCCGCCGCCGTCGCAGCCGGTGTCTGTACACCGGTTGTTTTCAAAATGGCTGTTAATGAGCACCACATTTACATCAAACGCATACATGCCTCCGCCATGACAAATAGGCAGGCTGCCGCTGCAAAGTGTGGTATTGCTGATAAAGGTGGTATTGCTGATAGAAATAGTCTGGCTGATAGATGGCGCAGCGCTTGTTTTGAGGCCCCCTCCTACGTTGAAGAGGCTTACATTCCTTTCAAAGCGACTATTGATAATTGTGGTTGGGCCAGCAACTTGTGCCCCCCCACCAGCCAAACTGCTGGTATTGCTGATGAAGGTGGTGCCACTGATGCTCACCGGCCCAGAGTCAACTAATAATCCACCACCATCACCATTGAAGCCGGCCATATTGCGCTCAAAGCGTACGTTGGTTAGGGTGGTGGTGAGTATCACCGCTACCCCCCCACCGTCTCGTTCGGCGGTGTTGCTAATTACGCTAACGTTGGTCAAGCTCAAAGCATTGGCAGCAAAGATTCCACCCCCGCAATCTGGAGGACAGAGTCCGTTGCCCTCAACTCTTCCCCGGGTTACAGTCAGATTTTCAATTGTAGCGTTAACCCCGCTGCCGGTGATAACCATCACCCGCCCGCTGCCCTGGGCGTCGAGGATGGTGGGGTTGGCAATGGGGTCGGAGGCAGCAAAGCTATCGGTGGTGGTATAGCCACCGCGGACGATTAGCGATTTGCTGATATAAACAGTCTGGGCCATGCCATTGCGGACCTGGACACCGCTGTAAGTGCCGGCGGCGATGAGGATTTCATCGCCAACATTGGCCTCATCCACGGCAAACTGGACGGTAGCACAAGGGGAAGCTACATCACCACACCCGGCCGTATCGGTGCCGGTGATGGCCACCCGGATGAAACCGGTACCAACCTGGGGTTGGGGGACATAGTGGGCCAGGGTAACTTGGGTTTCATTTTGGTTGTCTCGGGCTTGAGCTATGGAAGGGACGGTGCCCAACCCCCATAGAAACGTTAGAATCAGACCTAAACCGAGAGATAAGGCAGGCAGCATCCTGTTCATTCTTCTCTCCTCCACAGATGTTATCACTTGATTTAATTGGGAATTTCCGGGTTGCGTTCAGACCTGTCCTGAGACCACAGGGAGTGATGAAGCTGTATCCGCAACCATAGGGAGTGTCAAAGGGGAATGACATCCCAACTCAGCAGGTCAAAAAAGAACCATCTTGTAAAGTGAGGTATGCCCATGTGCCGTACGCGTATGCGTGGCCCCCTTCCCACATAAGCGTGCTCACTTCTCAAAATGGCCGACGTCCAGGAAATAGTAATGAGTTAGGCATTACTTGGACATTACGGTCTAAGAAATATAATGAATAACTTAACACAAGTCAACTGGTTTGTCAATAGACCAGGTTGACGAAATAGGGGCGGTATCTGGGCGATGGAAATATCATACGGGCTGCGACCCGTGTAAATCCGCGTGGAATCGGTCCGTCCCACGGGACGCATCAAAATTTGGCCTTCTGTTTACAACTCGCCCCAAAACTGAAATGCACGCGCCAGCCTTCCAAAGCTGGTTTAAGAATGCTATAATAATATCAACATCGTCGGTAGATTGTCAGGGTCCGGTAGTGAATATTATTAACAGGGCAAGAATGAGGAAGAGCCATCCGTGAGATTCATGAGCCGATCACTCCGCTTTAAGGTCAGTCTGGGAGTGAGCCTGGCCTTGATTCTCCTGTTAGCGCCTTTGAATTGGCTGCAATACGAACTGCAACGCCGGACGGCGATGCGCGAACTGGAACTGCTGGCGGCTACCACCGGCACTGTCGTTGAACATAGCCTGGAAGAGGCTATGCTAACCGGCAACCGCTCTAGCATTCAGGCTATTATTGATAGTGTAGCTCAAGCTTCTGACGTGCGCTCTATCTACCTATTGACTCCTCAGGCGGTCGTAGCTGCTTCCTCGGGTAGCCAGCACAACGGCGAAAAACTGGATCGGGCCAGTAATCTATGCCAGGTCTGCCATCAATTCCCGGTCACGAGCCGGCCCCGCAGCATTGTGGTAACCGATACGGACGGTCAGCCCGCCTTCCGCACTATGACCCCCATTTTAAATCGACCGACTTGTTATGGCTGTCACTCACCTGAGGATCGTCTCAATGGGGTTTTGTACATAGATTTTTCTATGGCTGGCCTCAATGCCCTCCTGGAGCAAGGGTTACAAACCGCATTCCTGGGGTCGATAACAATCATTGTGCTGACCACTTTAGTCCTTTATGTGTTATTAAGCTGGCTGATTATCACCCCCATGGAACAGGTAGCCCAGGGCTTGCGTAGTTTCAGCCAAGGGGAACGAACAGTCCGGGTACCGGCGCAGAGCCAAGATGAAGTGGGCTTGCTGGCCAGTGTATTCAATGAGATGGCCGATACCATCCAGGTGCAAGAGGCTGAGGCTAAACAGCTCTACACGAAATTGAAAACTAAAGATACAGTTCGCCGCCAGTTGTTAACCAAGCTCATTACGGCGCGAGAAGAAGAACGCCGACGCGTGGCCCGGGGAATTCACGATGAACTGGGCCAGTTACTCACTGGCCTCAGCCTCAACCTGAAATTGTGCCAGCAGGCCGTGCCGGACAATCTCCAGACAGCCCATAACTATCTGGTCAAGGCAAACACCCTGGTGCGGCACACCATTGAGCAATCTCACCGTCTCATCACCCACCTCCGCCCCACCGTCCTGGACGATTACGGCCTGACCCCGGCACTGCAAGATGAACTGAACCAGCGTCTGGCCCCGCTGGGCATTGCCACACACTTGGACACCGACGGAGATGTAGAGCGGCTGCCCTCGGATGTGGCAACCACTGCCTTCCGCATCGTCCAGGAGGCCCTCACCAACGTCATTCGCCATGCCAAGGCTCATCAAGTCTACGTTCGACTGCAACTAACAGCCGATGAGTTGACCGTGGTTGTTGAAGATGATGGCGTTGGACTGCCAGACGAGCACCTCCATAGTTCCGATGGGTATCAGCCTCTGGGAATTTTAGGCATGCAGGAGCGGGCTGACGCCTTGGGCGGACGGTTAGAGGTCACTCGCCGCCGATCTCGTGGCACGCGGGTGACACTGTGGCTGCCGCTAGATGGGAGGGTACCATGACCCCAATTCGCGTCTTGTTAGCCGAGGATCACAATATTGTCCGCGATGGTCTACGCCTGCTGCTGGAGGCCCAACCCGATATTAAGGTCACCGCCGAAGCCACTACCGGTCGGGAAGCCGTCGTACTTGCCCGTGATGTTTGTCCCGATGTTGTCGTGCTGGACATCTCTATGCCTGATCTGGATGGCATTCAGGCCGCCAGCTTGATTCGGGTAGAGTGCCCTCAGACCCAGATTCTGATTCTGACTATGCACGAGAGCGACGCCTACTTTTTTCGCGCCCTGAAAGCCGGCGCGGCGGGCTATGTCCTGAAAAAAGCTGCCAGCGAGGATCTGATCAACGCTGTACGGGCGGTTGCTCGGGGCGAAGCTTTCCTCTATCCCTCGTTGGCCCGCAAGCTGCTGGATAACTACCTGGGGCAGAGCGGGTCAAAACCGCCCGTTGGGCCACCTGGCTATGATGAACTCTCTGACCGGGAACGAGAGATTATGTTTCTCCTTGTGCGCGGACTCAGTAACCAGGAGATTGCCGAAAAGCTGATCATTAGCCCCAGCACGGTGCAGACCCATCGCACCCATATCCTGCAGAAGCTGGGATTGGAGACCACGGTAGACCTGGTACGCTACGCCATCCGTCACGGTCTCATCGAGCCTTAGATCGTCGTTCACCAACGAGGGCCTTGTATCTGAGAGTCCCAAAGTGCACTTTTGGACTCTCTATTATCCCTTATCATGCAAAATGCTATCATAATGGCATTTTCCTCACCTTTCAATCGTGGTCCACACGATACCGTCCCATAAGCCCATTTGCTAAAATTAGATAGGCGTAGATATCATAGGTGTAACGCCTGGGATGCTGGTTGGTTGTATGGACTATTGGTCGATCACTTAAGGCAGGTCCTTTGAGATCGATGACGCCTCGGGGGTCAGTTATTGCCGCACAAGGTTTCAAGCTGTGCCACGTGTGTACCTGATTTTTTGCAACCAAATGTTCAGTGATGCCATTTGCGCCATTCTAGAAACGCATCCTGAAATTGAGTTGGTAAGAGTGACCAACGAAACGGACCGACTGGCAGCCGACGTTGCCACCCTGGCCCCCGACGTCATCTTGGTGGAGGAGAGTGAGGGCGGTTCGGCGATCAGTGATGTGCGCACCATCCTTACCAGTCCCATCCCATGCCGGCTGATCACACTCCGGCTGGACGAAGATGGGATGCACGTCTGGTCCCAGACCTGGCGTCAGACCGTCCACACCCAGGACCTGGTAGAGGCAATTGTTACCGCGGGAGAAGACAAACTATGAGCAAACACTTACAATCCATCCCCTGGATTGGCCTGGGCGTGTTGATAGGGATGCTGGTCTTTGTTGCCTGGCCTCCTGCCCACGCGCTACCGGAGTATGCCGCCCGTACAGGCCAGCAGTGTGCCACGTGCCACGTAAACCCGGCCGGAGGTGGTCCACGCACGTTGCGTGGCCTGCTCTGGCTGGCTCAGGGTCGGCCAGACCAGGTACCGCCGTTGCCCGGGAGTGAAGAGGAAGTAGCTGAAGCTGCGTTGGATGGAGCGGCACTCTTTGAAAAGTTTGAATGTTCTCGCTGCCACGGTCCTACCGGTGAAGGTGACATCGGTCCGGCCTTGAACCAGGCGGATTTACCTACTGCTGAACTTGTCGAAATCATCCGTAACGGCATCGGCATCATGAAAGGCTACAGACCAGACGTGATGTCGGACGAAGAGATGGATGCCGTCATTCAGCACGTGCAGGCTATCGGACGAGGTGAGGTCCAACCCAGCCTCATTTTACAAAAACGGTTGTTGCCCCCGGCGAAACTAATAAGTTGTGGCGCCGATTCGTCGGCACTGCCTGGGCGTACAGATTGTGGTGGTAACTGAGGAGGGCTGGCCAATGCTAAAGATAACGCGACGTGAATTTCTGGTAGCTACCGGTGGCCTCACGGTTACAGCCGCGCTGAGTGCTGCCCTGGGTCGGCCGGGGCGGAACCTGGCTCAGGTCCACGCCGCCGTACCCGGCTACGATACCGTGAGCGAGGAATATATTGTCCCTTCCGTCTGTCTACTGTGCCCCAGTGGCTGCGGCATGTGGGCTCGCGTTGTGGACGGCCGGCTGGTCAAGTTGGAAGGCAGCCCCCTGCACCCCATCAACCTGGGCGCCCTGTGTCCCAAAGGACAGGCAGCCCCGGAACTGCTCTACAACCCCGACCGCATCCGGAGCCCCCTTCGCCGCATTGGCGAGCGCGGCGAGGGAAAATGGGAGCCGATCAACTGGGAAACCGGCCTGTCGTTGGCCGCCCAACGACTGACCAGGCTGCGTGACGCCGGCCACCCGGAGCATTTTGCTTTCCTGTATGGAGAAACGCGGGGCCAGATGCGCGACTTGATTACCTACTTCACCCAGGCTCTCGGTTCACCCAATGCCGTCTCCCACAACAGCCTGAACATTGAAGCCGCCAAACTGGCCCACCTGCTTACCCAGGGCATTTACGACCTGATGGCTTACGACCTGGAGAACACGAACCACGTCCTCTCCTTCGGGGCCAGTCTGCTCGAAGCGGGCCGGTCCGTTCAACGTTTTGTCTCTGGCTACGCCTATATGCGGCGGGGACGACCCAAGCGCGGCAAGGTGGTCATCGTGGACCCGCGGCTTGGCGTCAGTGGAGCCAAAGCCGACGAATGGATCCCCATCCGGCCCGGCACCGACGCCGCCCTAGCCCTGGGCATAGCCCACGTAATTATTTCCTCCGGCCTGGTTGACCGTGATTTTGTAGAGAACTATGCCTTTGGCTACGAAGATTGGGAGGACGAGGCTGGGGTTCAGCACCAGGGCTTCAAGACTCTCGTATTGGAAAATTACGACCCGCAGACCGCCGCCGAAATCACCGGTGTGTCGGCTGACACCATCGCCCGCCTGGCGGGTGAGTTTGGCACCAACCGCCCTTCCATTGCTGTGGTGCCCTGCAAAGGTGGACTCCTGAACGGGAGCGTCAACGGATTGTACACCGCTATGGCCATCCATGCCCTCAACGCGTTGGTGGGCAACATCGAGACCGCGGGTGGGGTGCTGGTTCAGCGCTACCCCACCTGCCCCGGTTGGCCGGAGCTACCTCCCGACCCCGTTGCCCAACAGGGACGCCAGGCCGAACGGGTGGACGGAGTCGGGACCGTTTTTCCCCTGGCTCGCCACGCCTACCAGGCCGTGGCCGACCGCATCCGCGAGGGCTACCCGGTAGATGTCCTCTTCCTTTACGACGCCAACCCGATGTTTGAATGTCCCGGTGGAGATGCTCGCTGGGTAGAGGCTTTCAAAAAGGTGGATACCATCGTTTCCTTCAGTAGTTTTTTGGATGAAACAACCCAATTCGCCGACTTAGTCTTGCCGGATCACACTTTTTTGGAGCGCTGGCAGGATGACTTCATCGAAGGGTTGGGCTACCCAGGCGTTGCCCTGCGGCAACCCGTGGTTGAACCGGTGTACGACACCCGCAACACCGGCGACGTGCTCATCGACCTGGCTCACCGGGTAGGGGGGTGGGTTGGGAGCGCCTTTCCCTGGGCCAACTTCCTGGAGCTATTGCAGTGGCAACTACAGGACGTGGGAGCAACATGGGAGACCCTGACCGAACTGGGGTTATGGATAGTGCCGCCTGATAAATTTGCCAACCGGGGGAGCGATCCCTGGCTCAGCGAGATTGTGGGACGGGATCGCCAGCGTGCCCCACGAGACGGCTACTTCGACTTCTTTAGCCGGGAGTTGCAGTGCCTGCTCCAGACGGCGGACGAGGTTACGTTGCAACGCCTGGGCATCCAAGTTCGGGGCGACGAGGTTTTCCTGCCCCACTACGAGCCCGTAAGCTTCCACGGTGAGGAGGACGAGTACCCATTCGTTTTGAACGTAGTCACCCTGATGAGCCTGGGTCCATACAGTGCCAACGCTAACATGCCCACTCTCCAGGAGATCAGTGGCATGGTTGTGGGCGAAACCTGGGATAGCTGGTTGGAGATGAACCCGAAATCGGCCCACCGGCTGCACCTGCAGGACAAGGATCCGGTCTGGGTGGAAAGCGCCTTCGGAAAGGTACGTACCAAGGTCCGGCTGGTTCCGGGTGTGCGCCCCGATGTGGTAAACCTGCCCTATAACCAGGGACACCGGGCCGTCGGACGCTGGGCCAAGGACCGGGGAGTGAACGGCCTGGAACTCATGGGATCAAATACGGAACCGCTCACGGGCCTGGCCGCGTTTACAAACACCCGGGTGAAAGTATATCGGGCGTGAAACGTGTTACGTGATGCCCCCAGCCGGAAATCATCACGCAACACGCAATACGCAACACAAAATTGGCTTGGTTGAGGCTTTGCAGTTTTACGTTTTGGAGGAACAACATGCCACGTTGGGCTATGGTGATTGATCTTGATAAGTGCGTGGCCTGTCAGGGGTGCAGTATTGCCTGCCGGCAGGAGAACAACACCCCAACGGTAGCGCCCGACCAGGCGGCTATGGGGCGCGCTCTCCGCTGGAACGACGTCGTACCCCTACCCATCAACGATCCAGAGGCAGTTGGTGAGTATCCCAACGTGACGATGCGCTACCTGACCCGGCCGTGTATGCACTGCGACAACCCACCCTGCATCAAGGTCTGTCCCGTTCAGGCAACGTACATTGACGAGGAAGGACTGGTGCGGCAAGACTACAACCGTTGCATCGGCTGCCGCTTCTGCACCGTCGCCTGTCCCTACGGCGTGCGCTACTTTAACTGGGAAGAGCCGCCGTGGAGTCCAGAACTGGCCCGCCACCTCAACCCCGATTACGTGTCTGAGAATGGCAGCTTGGAGGGGCCGGCAATACGGCCCAAGGGCGTGGTGGAGAAATGCACCTTCTGCATCCACCGCTTGCAGAAGGCCCGGGAGAAGGCAGAGGCAGAAGGGCGCGAATTTCGGGCCGAGGACTACAAACCGGCCTGTGTTCAGACCTGTACCGCTCAGGCCCGCTTCTTTGGCGACCTGGACGATCCGAACAGCACGGTGAGTCGCCTGGCGAGAAGCACCCGCGCTTTCCGGATGTTGGAAGACGTGGGTACGCATCCAAAGGTTATCTATTTGCGGGAGGGCTAATCAATGCTGAAGATCGAAGCGCAAGACCGCAAAATATTAATGGAGCCCCTATTTCGGGCTGGGCCTGGCTTTTACGCCCTAGTTCTTGTCCTGTTAGCCATCATTGGGTTGGGGACCTTTGTTTACCTGCGCCAGATTTTGCAGGGTCTGGCTGTGACCGGTATGCAGCGCCCAACATATTGGGGAGTGTACATGGTCAACTTTGTCTTTTTCATTGGCATTAGCCATGCTGGCACCCTTATCTCGGCCATCTTGAGGGTAACCCAGGCCGAGTGGCGACGGCCCATCACCCGCATCGCCGAAGCGATCACCGTTGTGGCCCTGATTGTCGGCACGTTCCAAATTCTGTTTGACATGGGCCGGCCAGACCGCTTGCTGTACGTCTTCTGGTATGGGCGACTGCAATCGCCGTTGCTGTGGGATGCGGTATCGGTTACCACTTACTTCCTGGGTAGTGTAACCTACCTCTACCTGCCCCTCATCCCGGACGTAGCCATCCTGCGCGATAATCTACCTTCCACAGTACCGGCCTGGCGCCAGCGGTTGTACCGCCTGCTGGCCCTGGGCTGGCGTGGCAACCGAACTCAGTGGATAAGACTGGAGCGGGTCATCGCCATTATGGCCATCATTATCATCCCCATCGCGGTATCGGTTCACACGATTATTTCCTGGATCCTGGCCACCACGGTGCAGCCCGGTTGGCATAGTACCGTCTTCGGGCCGTACTTTGTGGTGGGGGCCATCTTCTCCGGTATTGGCGCGCTTTTTATCGCTATGACCATCATGCGCTGGGTTTTTCACCTGGAAGCATACATCACTGAGAGGCAATACCGCTACCTGGGTTATTTACTCATTGCGATGACCGTCATCTGGTTCTACTTCACC
The DNA here is from genome assembly GCA_034409055.1 of Anaerolineae bacterium. Classification (GTDB taxonomy): domain Bacteria; phylum Chloroflexota; class Anaerolineae; order 4572-78; family J111; genus DAOUMU01. Next base: position 20,334 of record DAOUMU010000171.1, on the reverse strand, counting down.
TACACCGAGCACCTGATCCTGGCAGCCGGCCAGGAGGAGGCGGAGTTTCCGGTGTTGGCCAGTAAACTGTGGGGGGAGTACGCGTCCGGCTTCTGGCTCATGGTGGTCCTGATGATCATCGCCTTCTGGGTGCTCGTCTTCCCCCACCTGATTCCGGCGCGATTGGGCAGGGCGCCGATTTTCCAGCCTCGTTTCGCTATGGCCACGGCTGTCTCGACGGCCATGACCCTCACGCTGGCCTTCTTGCCGCAGATCCAACCGGTCACCGCTGACATCGGCAACTTCAGCGGGCGCGTTGTGCTGTTCATTGTAACTATCTTTCTGGCAATTGTCACGGGTATTGGCTTCCTGCCCTGGCTCAAGCAGCATATCGTGACCAGCACCGTCATCGCCTCTTTCTGCATAGTGGTCGGTATGTGGCTAGAACGCTGGAACATCGTCGTGCCCACCATGACCCACCCGCGTCTGATCCCGTGGGCCGGTTACACCCCAACGGCCACGGAATGGACGCTGACGGTGGCCTCCTTTGCCCTGTTTATCTTCCTGTTCCTGATTTTCTTTAAGCTCTTCCCGCCCGTGTCTGTCTGGGAGGTGGCAGAAGGACGTGTCATTGAGCGGACGCAGGTCCAGGTCGAAGTGCCACTGCCAGAGTCGTCCACGTCCCCACGGCGACGGCGGTGGGGAATTGCCCGGAGGTAGGTGGATGGGAACCTTTCGACAAACCCTTCGACAAGCTCAGGAGGGCGCTCAGGACACCGTCGGGCAGCCTGACGGTACGGCCCGCGCCCGGGCGATGATCTATCACGCCCTGGCTGAAGCCCTGGCCGGTCCGACCCCGGGAATCCAGGAGTTGCTGCTGGAGGCGGTGACAATTGGAGCCCAACTGCTTGACTCGATGGCCTGTCAGAAAGCTACCCTGACCCTGGCCGAGTTGCCCGTAACCGACCTCGAAGTTTTACGGAGGAACTACACCCGACTGATCGCCAATCCTGGCCGGCGGCCGGTGGCCCTGTACGAATCGCCCCATCGCGGGGGCGGTCTGATGGGCCAAGTCACGTGGGAGGTTGAGCGGCACTACCGGGCGCTGGGATTGGCCCCGCTGGAGGAGGAACTACCGGATCACGCCAGTGTGGAACTGACCTTTCTGGGCCACCTGGTCACCGCCGAAATGGAAGCCCGGGCAAGGGGCAATGACCGGCTGGTTGCCCGTTTAAGAGCGGAGCAGCGTATCTTTCTACGCACTCATGCAGGTGTCTGGCTGCCCAAAGTGGGAGTCGCGCTCGCAGACGCGGCTGCCGACAATCGGTTCTACGCCGCCGTGGGGCGTTTGTTGAGCGGATTCCTGGCTGAAGAACTGGCCGGCCGCAAACAAAATGGACGAACCAGAGTTAGACTCCCAACCCTGAAAGACGCGGACACCTGCACACTGTGTGGCCTGTGTGTCGGTAGTTGCCCGCCAGGTGCGCTGCGGGTGATTGAAAGTGCCACCAAGACGGCCCTGACGCTGAATCCGGCGCAATGCATCGGCTGCAATCGTTGCGAGCGTACCTGTCCGGAGGGGGTGCTGCTTTTATCGTTCGCGGCGTGGGCAGACAATTGGTTTGGCCCGGCAAATGGCGCTGGCTACCGGGTTATGCGCCAGTCCCCCCGGCTCGGGTGTCCCAACTGTGGCCGACCGACCGTCAGCCGGGCCGAACTGGACGCCGTCTTGGCCAGGCTGCAACCCGACCCGGTTATACAACAGCGCTTGTGCTTGTGCGTCGAGTGCAAATCTTGGAGCGCATAGGAGGCAACTATGAATTTTCCAGACAACTCTATTTTTCGATTTCTTTATTGGTTGGTGAACACACCCGGATTGGGCGGCCTGATCGTGGGCCTCATAGTAGTCATCTCGGTCAGTGCCTTTGGTGGTGCCCTGAACTGGATTGCTCGGGGGGCCCAGGCCGATGAATTGGAAACATATGCTTATCCAACACCTGCCTTGCATGACCATACCTAGGAGGTAAAACATGACACAATTAATTAGTGTACTTGGCATCTTGCTGTTCATTATTGTTATCGTTTGGCCGGCGGTCAAGATTGTCAAACAATGGGAGCGCGGCGTCATGCTGCGTTTTGGCCGCTATGTTAGTATCCGGTCACCGGGCCTGAACATCATCATCCCCTACGTTGATCGAATGCTTAAGGTGGACACCCGGGTGGAGACTATCGTCGTCGAACCACAGGAGGTGATTACCAAGGATAACGTGACTGTTCAGGTAGACGCCGTAGTCTATTTCCAAGTTATCAACCCGGAAGATGCCGTCATCAAGGTGATGAACTACGAGCAGGCCACCACTCAGATTTCCCTGACCACCCTGCGGAGCGTGCTGGGCCAGTCGGAACTGGACGAGTTGCTGGCCCACCGCGATCGGATTAACGAGCTGCTTCGGCAGATCATCGACGACCACACCGAGCCCTGGGGGGTGCAGGTCACGGCTGTAGAGGTGAAAGATGTCCTTCTGCCCGAAATGCTCCAGCGAGCCATGGCCCGCCAGGCTGAGGCCGAACGAGAGCGGCGAGCCAAAGTAGTGCATGCCCAGGGCGAGCATCAAGCCGCAACAGAGCTGGCACAGGCAGCCCACATCATCGCCAGCGAGCCGATCAGTCTCCAACTCCGTTATCTTCAGACGTTGGTGGAGATGGCTGGCGAGCGAAGTAGCACGATTATTCCTCTAACTCTGGACATTGTAGGGGCTGTCCAGGCGTTGACAGCACGCGACGATGGTAACAACCGCTGAATGCTACTGGGAAAATGCGAAGGAAGTAACTATGTTACGTAAACTGTTTCTTACAAGTGCTTTAGCAGTTCTGGTTTTGCTGCTGGTTGCCTGTGCCGGTCAGCCGGGCGAACCGGGATCGCCCGGCCCGCCAGGCTCAATGGGTCCCCAAGGTGTGGCCGGTCCACAGGGGCCACCCGGTCCCTGGGGACCAGAAGGACCACCGGGGCCAGAAGGACCACCGGGGCCGGAAGGGCCGCCGGGTAAATCCTTTGTCGTTCTCGGCCAAGGGCTGAACGTTGAAATTACCACGGTCGAATTTGCCGCCGATGGCAAGCCGGTGATCACCCTGACCCTGACCGACGCCGATGGTCGCCCGCTACCTGTCGAGGCTTTGGAAGGTTACGGCTTCACCATCGCCCAGATTGTGGTGGACGAGGAGACCGACCTGAGCCAGTATCAGAACCTATTAGTTCACGAGGTGGAGGGTCAGACATACACCGTTGGCGGCGAGACCAGAGAAGCTGCCCTGGTCAAGGCCACCCAAGCCTTTGCCGACAGTGGTGGGGAATGGTTGGACCAGGGTGACGGAGTGTACACCTACACCTTTGCCAACGCCCTGACCTCAGAAGTGAATCCCGGCCTGACCACATCGGTGGGGGTGTATGCCTATAAAGATGGTCGTGCCACTGTGGTCAACGATGTCTTCACCTTTGTCCCGGCCGGCGGCGAGCCGAGAGTGACTCGCGAGGTGGTAACAACCGAAGCATGCAATGCCTGCCACAACCCGCTGGCTTTCCACGGTGGCACCCGGCGCGAGACGGGCTTGTGCGTTACGTGTCACACCAACCAAACAACCGACCCCGAAACCGGCAATGTGGTGGACTTCCGGGTGATGATTCACAAGGTTCACCGGGGTGAATTTCTGCCCAGCGTGTTGGGCGGCCAGCCGTACCAGATCATCGGCTACCGGCAATCCAGCCACGACTACACCGAGGTTGCCTGGCCCCAGGACGTGCGCAACTGTACCACCTGCCACACCGGCGGCGCTGATAGCGATAACTATAAAACCAAGCTGCAAACCGCAGCCTGTACTGCCTGTCACGACAATGTGAATATGGAAACCGGTGAAAACCATCCTGCCGGCAAACAGCCATCCGACAGCAAGTGCAGCGGATGCCATAATCCCGACGGCGAAGAGTTTGACAGGTCTGTCACGGGGTCTATGACTATCCCGGAAGAATCCACCCAACTCAAAGGCGTGAACTTTGAGATTGTCAGCGTGCAAGGCGTTGCTTCCGGTGGATCGCCAGTGGTGACCTTCAAGATCACGGACAATGCCGGTCAGGCCGTTGCTCCGGCTGACATGGATTACCTGGCCCTGACCCTGGCCGGCCCAACCAGTGATTACGTTAACCGGGTGACAGAGACCATCTTCCGCGCTCCGTCTGAGACACCCCCGGCCGTTGAGGAGGTCGACGAGGGGGCCTATCGCTACACTTTTGAGTATGTCCTGCCCGAAGATGCTTCCGGTACCTACGCGGTGAGCATAGAAGGCTACGTGATGGAGACCATCAAGGGAGTAGATGACCCGGTGCGGTCAGCCGGCTTCAATCCGGTCACTTATGTGGCCCTGGACGGCAGCAAGCCCGAACCACGGCGGCAGGTGGTTGACCGTGAACTGTGCAACGCCTGCCACAAGAACTTGACTCTCCACGGCGGCATCCGGCAGAACACCGAGTACTGTGTCATGTGCCATAACCCGACCGGCAGCGATGAAGAAGTGCGGCCCGGAGAAGAACTACCACCAACGTCGATCCACTTCAAGGTGCTGATCCACAAGATCCATCGGGGTGAAGAACGTTCCCAGAAGCCGTACATCGTCTATGGTTTCCAGGGGTCCGTTCACGACTTCACCGAATTGCGCTTCCCCGGAAATGTGGCGGACTGCGAAACCTGCCATCTGCCCGGCACTTATGAACTGCCGTTGCCAGGTGGCGTCCAGTCGACAATCGTTACCCAGGCGGATGAGGTTGTGAGCACTACCCTGCCCATCCGGGCAGCATGCACCGCCTGCCACGATAGCACACCCGTGGCCGGACACGCGGAACTGCAAACGACGGCCACCGGGCTGGAGAGTTGCGAGGTCTGCCACGGTCCGGGCAGCGAATTCGCTGTGGCCACCGTCCATCGCTAAGGAATGACAGTAAGTAAGGTCCATTCGACGCACCACAAGGCGGGCCGGGGAGGGAGTCTCCGGCCCGCTTGCATGCCAGAGAATGGGTCCTGCCGGTACTATAATATCCTGATCCCTCCTCTACATTATGTATAATCAGCATGTAAATTATCTAAAGCTGAGTTGATCATGGTAGAATATTAGGAAGAGAGTGGGACCAATCTTGTCACACCGCCCTCTTATCCATGGAGATTGCGATGTCCGCTGGCGACACTCATCCCTGGCAATTACGCGACGGTGCCCGAATCGCTGTCATTGGCGGTGGTCCGGCCGGGTGTTTCTTTGCTCTGCATGCCCTGGATACAGCCCGTCAACGTGGGTTGCGCATCCGGGTCGTCATCTTCGAGGGCAAGGACTTCAGCCGGCGCGGCCCTACCGGTTGTAACAAGTGCGCTGGCATCCTTTCATCGCGTCTGCTCCACAATCTGCGCCACCTCCAGTTGACGCTTCCACCCCACATCATTTTGGGTGAGATCCAGACCTACGTCCTGCACCTGGAAGATGCCACCGTGGAGATCAGTCGGCCGGAACCCTGGCGGCGAATTGTCAGCGTCTATCGTGGCGCAGGTCCACGTCTGGGGGATCTGCCGCCGGCCGTCAGCTTCGATAGCTGGATATTGGATGAAGCGCAGCAAAGAGGGGTGCAAGTGATCCGCGAGCGAGTAATTGAAGTCAAGATGGTCGGGCGACCGGTTGTCGTGACTGGTACGTCAGCCTTGACTTGTGACCTGGTCGTGCTGGCCACCGGAGTCAATAACCGACCGGTACATCTGCCCAACTTGAGTTACGTGCCGCCGGCTACCGAGATTATGTCTCTGGACGAATTGGCCGTTTCCAGGATGAGTAGCGATCAGCGGGTCCATGTCTACTTCGGCTGTCCGCCGGGCGCTCTCTTCGCCGGTCTCATCCCCAAGGGCCCTTTCGTCAACGTCAGCCTTCTGGATCATAGGCGAACGAAAGACGACATCAGCCAATTCTTGAAGTTGGACCACGTACGGGAGGTGTTATCGACTAATCCGAAACGTCTATGTGGGTGCAACCCTCGCATCGCCGTCTCTGCGGCCCTCAACTTCTATGCCGATCGCTTTGTGGCTATAGGCGATGCCGCTGTCACGCGGCTCTATAAGGATGGCATCGGGTCCGCTTTCCTCACCGCTCAGCAGGCAGCCCGGGTTGCCCTGGAGCTGGGAGTGTCGGAGGCCGCCTTTCGGGAGGGGTATGCCCCGTTTTGTCAAAGCATCGACCGGGACAATCGTATTGGCCGCATGCTGTTCGCCCTGTGGAGTCGTATCCAGGGCAGTCATCGCTTGAGCCAGGCCTGGCTTAATGCCCTGAACGCCGAGACGGAGCTGATCGCTGCGGAACAGTATGGCCGCCGGGCCCTGTGGAGCATGTTCACCGGCGACGACTCGTATAAGATGATCGCCCGCCAATTGTTCAGTTTCAGCGTATGTTTTAGACTCCTGGCAGGGCTCCTCCGGCCAGGGCTGTGGCCAAGGTGAAGCCGGATGGTGCGAAAAAGGGGTAACCGGGTAATTCAAGGCAGCCTGGGTCCGCTGACAGAGGAAGCCTGCGTGGTCATTATTGGCGGGGGGCCGGGTGGAGCTGCCTGTGGCATCGCCCTCAGGCGCCTGGCTGCCACTATGAACCGTTCCCTCCGGGTCATCCTCTACGAGGGCAAGCGCTTTGCTGCCGAATCCCATTACAACCAATGCGTGGGCGTCCTCTCGCCGCCCATTGACCGTATTCTGGAGGAAGAACTGGGGGTGGCCTTCCCCAAGCATCTCATCCAGCGCTCCATCACCGCCTACGTTCTCCATGGCGAGCGAGAGCAAATCCTTCTGAAAGACGAGGAAGCGCCCTCTTATGCCGTGCGCCGGGTGCAGTTCGACGCCTATCTTTTGGGCCAGGCCCAAGCGTGCGGGGTCGAGGTGATTCAAAGCCGCGTGACCGACCTGGAGTTCCACGCCGACCGGGTTGTGGTGTACAGCGAGAGCATACCCCAGGAGGCCGACGTTGTGGTGGCAGCTTTCGGCCTGGATCATGGCTCAGCTCACGCCTTGACCAGCAGTACCCCTTACCGCCAGCCTCGCTTCCTGGACAGCATCGTTACCAAAATGCATCCCCCGGAGGAGTTCATGCACACCTTTGGGGGGCACATTCATGCGTATCTTCCGCCCTGGCCCCAGGTGGAGTTTGGAGCCATCACCCCCAAGGGCAACCATCTGGCCATCAACGTGGCCGGCGCCCGGGTAGACGCCGACTGGATGGATCGCTTCCTGGCGTGGGAACCGGTGCGGTCGGTGCTCCCGGCTGTGGACCGACACCGCCTGACCAACCCCGAAGACCTCCGCTACTTCAAGGGGCGCTTTCCGGTGTCCATAGCCAGGGGTTTCTACGGAGACCGGTACGTGGTGGTTGGGGATGCCGCGGGCCTGGTGCGCGCCTTCAAGGGCAAAGGTGTCAATTCCGCCTGCCTGTCCGGCCTGTGGGCCGCCGAGTCGATGCTAACTCATGGCATTTCCCATGCTGCCTTTGCCGAGGGTTATGCCCGGGCGTGCGCAGAAACGGTTACAGACCTACCCTACGGCCGCGCCGTGCGCCTGCTGGCCATCGTTGGCGCCACCCAGCACCTGCTAGATCCCCTCATCATCGTCTCCCGGCATGAACCGATCCTGCGTACCGCCCTCTTCGACGCTGTGTCCGGTCATCGTTCATACCGCGCCATCGTCGGTGAGTTGCTGCGTCCAGCCGTCGCCATACAGCTAGCAGCCAAATTAAGCTTGAGCTGGATGAAGACGTTTGGGCATGCCGTCCTTAGGTCGTCGCCGGAGCCCGTCTCAGCCGGAGATCAAGATCTTCAAGACTCCGAGCCTGGGACTCCAGACCCTGGATCCAGGGCCATAAAGCACTCGTAAAAGATAAAGACGGCAGCGAGGACGAAGCGGGTAGACAGGTGAGATGCCTGGGACGGAGGTCTCCGGTCGGCCAAAAAAACACACCGCTCTAATCACATCTGCGCAAATCTGCGTTAAATCTGCGGTATCAGCGTTCCATTCAATTTCAACATCTTGTTGCCCCCTACAAAAATGACAAAAACATCCAATAACCAACCTGCGGTGCATTTTCAGGAAGATTGACTTGAATGGGGCTTTGGCTTACAATCACCCCAGTGATTTTAGAAAGGAACAAAAGTAGGCAATGCGTAAATTCTCACCCTATGGCCCAATTAATGCCAAACTGCACTATTATGCCCCCGAGGTAAAATGAACAAACATTACGGCAGCCAGAGCATGATCAAGCCATTGCGCCAGGCCCTGGTCAAGCGGCCCGATGAAGCCTTTGCGGTGGATGATCCCGCCAGGTGGCACTACACCGACCGCCCCGACCTGGCGAAGGCCCAGGAGGAGCACGATGCCCTGGTGGCCATCTTGCGCCAGACGGGAGCCGAGGTCATCTATCACGGCGAGCTGCAACCCGATCACGCCGACGCCATCTTTGTTTACGACCCGGCCATTGTCACCGACCAGGGAGCAATCATCCTGAGTTTAGGGAAGAGTCTGCGCCGGGGTGAAGAAACGGCCATGGCCCGCCGCTTTGCAGCCTTGGGGGTGCCCATCCTCTACACCTTGCACGGGGCCGCCCGGGCCGAGGGGGGTGACCTGCTCTGGGTTGACGACCAGACTCTGGCCGTTGGCCAGGGTTTCCGCACCAATGCCAAGGGACTGCGCCAGTTGAAAGAAGCCTTGGCCGGGTTGGACGTCAAGGTCATCCCGGTGGAATTACCTTACTACCACGGTCCTGAGGCCTGCCTGCACCTCATGTCGCTGATTAGCATCGTCGATCATCACCTGGCCGTGGTTTACCTGCCCCTGTTGCCCGTCCCCTTCTGGCAATACCTGATCGAGCGGGGTTTCCGGCTTATCGAAGTGCCCGACGAGGAGTTTGCCACAATGGGTCCCAATGTACTGGCTCTGGCCCCCGGCCAATGCCTGATGCTAGAAGGCAACCCCATCACCCAGCAGCGGTTGGCAGAAGCCGGTTGTCAAGTGCTCACCTACCGGGGCCAAGAAATTTCGCTCAAGGCCGAGGGGGGACCGACCTGTTTAACTCGACCGATTTTGCGGGCAGAGTAGCAAGGTAGCAAAGTAGCAGGTAGCAAGATAGCAAGGTCACAATTAAGCTATTTTTGCGGTCGGCGGTCACCGGTCGGGGGTCAAAATAAGGAGCAATCAAATGCACGAAACCGAACAGTGCGTCCTGGAAGCCATCGACATCGACGGAATGTTGGCCTATCTGGGCGAATTGGTGGCCGTACGCAGTCTGAGCGGTCAAGAGACGGCGGTCCAGGAGCACGTTGCTGCCCAGATGGAACGGTGTGGGCTGGCCGTTGACGTCTGGGCCCTGGATTTCGAGACCTTAAGCCAGCATCCGGCCTTCAGTACAGAGTGTGAACGGGAGGAGGGCCTGGGCGTGGTGGGGATCATGGGGGAGAACGCAGGTGGGCGGAGCCTTATTTTCAACGGGCACGTGGACGTGGTCCCTCCCGGCGATGAGTCGAACTGGCATTACCCCCCCTGGCAGGCCACCATCGTTGATGGGCGAGTTTACGGGCGGGGAGCCTTGGACATGAAAGGCGGCCTCTGCTGCGCTATCTTTGCAGCCAAGGCCCTGCGTGAGGCGGGCATACGTCTCAAAGGCCGGTTAATGATCGAGAGCGTCATTGGCGAGGAAGACGGCGGGGTGGGTACCCTGGCCGTCGTGCTGCGAGGGTACCGGGCCGACGGGGCCGTCGTAGTCGAACCGACCGAGCTGATTGTGGCCCCGGCCCAGGCCGGAGCGTTGAACTTCCGGCTGACCATCCCCGGCCTGTCGGCTCACGGCTGCGTGCGAGAAGAGGGAGTCAGCGCCATCGAAAAGTTCATCCCCATCCACCAGGCCCTCATGAACCTGGAACGGGAACGTAACCATCAAAGCCAGGACCCCCTATACGCTCGTTACCGGTTGCCCTACCCCTTGTGTATCGGCACGGTCAAGGCCGGCACCTGGGCCTCCTCGGTGGCCGAAAGCCTGACCTGCGAGGGACGCTACGGCGTGGCCATCGGCGAGGACATCGCTGCGGCCCGGCGGCTGTTTGAGGAGACGGTGGCCCGGGCCGCTCAAACCGACCCCTGGCTGCGGGCTCACCCCCCGCTGGTCGAGTGGTGGGGCGGCCAGTTCGAGCCGGCGGCCACGGCTGTGGATCACCCCCTGGTAAAAACGGTGGCCGGCGCTTTGGGCGATGTGAGCAGCCACCCGGCCCGCCTGGAGGGCATGACCTACGGGGCGGATATGCGCCTGCTGGTCAACGAGGGGCATACCCCCACCGTCCTCTTCGGTCCGGGCGACGTGCGCCAGGCTCATCGCCCAGACGAGTACGTGCCCGTGGCGGATTTGGTGACCACTGTGCGTACCCTGGCTCTGACTGCGCTGCGTTTTTGCGGGTATGAGGAATAGCGTAGCGCGGTACGCTATGAAACTTATTTCAACCACAAATCCAATCGTGCGACAAGCAGCGTCGCTTCGTCTCTATACCACTTTCCCTCATCCTGGCTGGCCGGCTGTGGCCATCGGTCTGGCCCTGTTGAGCGCCGTGTTGATTCCGCTGAATCTACTCACCGGCCAGCGCTTTCATCACGACGAGGCCCTCTATGCCACCTGGGCTTTACAGATTGCCTCCGGTCATGACCCGTTACTACAGCAGACGCTGATCGATAAGCCCCCCCTCTTTCTCTACACTATGGCCGGAGCGATGCGTCTGCTGGGCGTGACTGAAGTCGTGGCCCGCTTACCCTCTTTACTGGCCACCGTGCTCAGTGTGGGGCTCACCTTTGGCCTGGGTCAACAGTTGTACGGTCGTCAGGTCGGGGTTTTGGCGGCCTGGCTGGTCGCTCTATCCCCTTTGACCATCCTCTTTGCCCCCACCGCCTTCACCGACCCCATGCTGGTCACCCTGGTGCTGGCCGCTGGCCTGGCCGCTGCCCATGATCGAGCCGGTTGGGCCGGAGTAGGCATGGGCCTGGCCATCGCCACCAAGCAGCAGGGGCTGTTTTTTATCCCTCTGGTTATGGGGTTATTACTGGTGAGCAGGGTAGCAGGTAGCAAGGTGGCAGGTCGCAGGTCGCAGGTCGCAGGTCGCAAGGTGGCAGGTAACAAGGTTGCAGGTGGCAGGGTAGCAAGTAGCAGGGCAGCAAGTGGCAGAGTAGCAAGTAGCAAAGTAGCAGATAGCAAAGTGATACGCAACACGCAACACGCAACACGCAACACGTCACTTGCCCTGCGGGTTCACGTTCCACGTTTCACGTTTCACGTTTCACGTTTCACGCTTCACGCTTCGGCCAGATTCTTCCTGGCGATGAGCCTCACCCTAATCCCGGTTTTCCTGTGGGATTTTACCCGTGACCAACCCCTCGGTTTTTGGCAGCAAAGCATGGTCAACTACGGTCAACTAACCACCGACGCCGCCAGCTTTAGCCAGCGCTGGTTTGGCTTTACCGAGTTGCTCCAGTATGGCACGGCCTCGCCAACACTGAATATGATCTTTATCCTGGGCATGCCCCTCCTACTGCTTTACGGGACATACCAGGCCTATAGGACTAAGATGTCTACCCAACGGGACAGGGGTAATACCTCCACAGCGCAAGAACAGGAATGGCCAACCCACCAACTAACCACCCAACCCGATTGGCTCTTCTCCCTCTTCACCCTGACCTTTTTGCTGGGCCACGCCTGGCTCTCGTTTCAGGTGTGGGACCGTTACCTATTGGGACTGATCCCGCTTCTGGCCTTGTTGCTGGCCCGCGTGTTATTATTACCCTGGTCGATCTTAAAAGATCATTGGCTCGACCGGCAGCCAGCCTGGCGACCGGTGGCCGGGGTGATCACCGGTCTGGTTCTGAGCCTGTTATTGGCCCTGACCTTGGCCCGTCCCGTTCAGGATGCGGCCAATGCTCGTTATCCCCTGGGCAGTCATAGCAACGCCCTGCAAGGCATCGAGCAGATCACAGCCTACTTGCAAGGGCATGTGGGGGCCAATACGACCCTTTACCATCGTTGGTTGGGCACCCACTGGCGTTTCTATTTGTGGAATTATCCTTATGATTTACAATATTGGTCATCGCCGCAAGCCTTGGCGGCCAAGGCCCAACCGGGACACTTGATTGCCTTTCCAGGCTGGCGATCAGAAACGGAAGCACGACTGGCGCTGGACGAGGTTGGCCTGGGGTTACGAGAGTTAACTCGGGCCTATACCCCGGCCGGTTATCCTTCGGTGATTCTCTATCAAATTGAGACTAAGGAATGAGAATTAATTAACTTTCCCAGAAACGAAGTAACCGTTTGTCACGTGTTGATATGAGACAACCTAAATTAACCAAATTACTGGTCTTACTCATCTTCATTGCCCTGACTTTGCTTTTCTTCTGGAAAATTCTGCTAACCAACCTGATTCTGGTCGGGGTGGATACCTTTCTTTATTTTTACCCCTACAAGGCATATACTGCCGAGGCCCTGCGGCAGGGACGGCTGCCGTTGTGGAATCCGCATCTGTTTATGGGCGCGCCCCTGTTAGCCAATAGCCAGGTGGGCCTGTTCTACCCGTTGAACTGGCTCTTGATCTGGCTCGATGCCCCCAAACAGGTGGCTTGGTCGATCGGTCTCCACATCGCCCTGGCCGGGATATTGATGCTGGTCTTCAGCCGGCAATCGCTGCGATTAAGCTGGACCGGCTCAATGGTGGCCGCCATTCTGTTTGCCTTTGGTGGCTATCTGGGCGCGCAAGTTGAGCACATCAACCAGTTGAATGCGGCGGTCTGGCTACCCCTCCTGTTTCTCCTCTACGATCTGGTTCTGGCGCAGCCACGACCACGAGGCCGTTGGTTCTGGTTATTATTATTGGCCCTGGTGGTGGCCCTGACCCTACTGGCCGGTCACGCCCAAACCGTTTTTATCTCCCTATTCGGTCTGGTTCTGTATGGACTCTGGCAAGGCCTCAGCGCCCCCCCCTCAGCAAGCAGCAACACGCAACACGCAACACGCAATCCTGTCCTGAGCGAAGCCGAAGGGACGCAATACGCAATACGCAACACGCAACACGCAACACGCAACACGCTTCACGTTTCACGCCACAGGCTTCATCGTCTCATTACTCACCTGTGGCCCTTAGCGGCCGTCTCCGCCCTGGCCGTAACCCTGGCCGCAGTCCAGCTTATCCCCACCGCCGAGTTGGCCGGTCAATCCATTCGGAGTGGCGGGTTGACCTTTCGCGAAGTGGTTTCCTTTAGCCTGCCCCCCACCCGGCTGCACTATGCCCTGTTACCACCACTCGGCCTGGACTTATCCCAGGTCTTGGGGGAAGCCTTTGGAGAATGGGTGGCCTACGTGGGGATAAGTGGCTTGATTCTGGTCCTGCTGGGCGGCATCGGCGCAATCTGGCGACCTCAGGCGCGCCGTTTTGTGTTTGTGGCCGGTAGTGGCCTGGTGTTGAGTTTCGGCTGGTACAGTGGCCCGCTCTATCTGGCCCTTTATTACCTGGTGCCCGGCTTCGACCTGTTCCGCGTCCCGGCCCGCTGGTTGCTGCTATATGCCTTTGGCGCAGCCGTACTGGCCGGCTTTGGCTTCGAGGCCTGGCTCGCCCCTTCAACCTTGCCCGACCAATTGACCTCGACCTGGCGTTGGCTGCGTACTCATTGGTGGCGGCTGGCTCTCTTCATCGGCCTGCCCCTTATCTTTCTGCTGGGCCTGATCTTGTGGAAAATGCCGCCGGTCACCACCCTCATCACCTGGCTCGCCTTGACCGTAGCCACAATAGGCCTAATCTTCTACGCAACACGCAATCCTGTCCTGAGCGAAGCCGCAGGGACGCAACACGCTCCACGCTTTACGCGCTACGCTCCTCCTGTGGCCCTGCTCATCCTCTTGGTCGGCGAACTCCTCTGGGCCGCCCAAACCCTCAACTACAACCACCCCACGGCTCCCCAGGCCTATCACACCATGCGCAACGCCATCGCCTTTTTGCTGGCCGCCGACCCGCCGACCAATAATCCGGCCGGACCACCACCAGGGCGCTTTCTGAGCCTGTCCGGCATTACCTACGATCCCGGCGACTTACGGGAGTTAGAGCAGATCTACGGCCACAATCTCTCGGACAAGGCCCTATATAATTTGATTGTGGCCACCAAAGAGAAAGAGGTCCTCTTTTTCAACCTGCCCATGCTTTATGGCTTGCACAGTGTGGATGGCTATGATGGCGGGATTTTACCGCTGGCCCAATTTGTCACCTGGCAGAAGCTCTTTCTGCCGCCTGATAACCTGTCTATAGATGGACGACTACGCGAAAATCTTCGTTTCGTCCCCCCAGGGCGTCTGCTCTCACTGCTGAACACCCGCTGGATTATTACCGACAAGATGTTTGACGTGTGGATTGACGATATTTTTTATGACCTGCAATTCCCGGCCCACCTCGCTCCGGGAGAAACCATCACCACCATCGACATCCCTGCTTTCCCCGCCACAGCCATTGGCCTGGTCTCTCACCTGGCGGGGGCAACCGATTTGCCAACCGGCGCCCCCGTGGCCAAGATGATAGTCACTTTTGCCAACAAGGCCAGCGAGACATTTATCATCAAGGCCGGCCAAGACACGGCCGAAGGCAGCTATCCCCCCGAGGCCGCCCATCGGCAGGCCACCATCGGCGTGGCCTGGCCCTACGAAGCGCAGGGCGTCGATTACATCGCCGTCTATCCTTTGCCGAACCGCCAACCCATCGCCAGCCTCTCATTGACCGCCAGCCTGCCTGAAGGTCAATTCGTCTTACGCGGCCTGAGTCTGATCAACCAGCCGACCACGACCAGCCGTTCGGTCATCCTGTCTACAGAGGGGCACTACCGGCAGGTTCACTCTGGTGATGTAAAAATCTATGAGAATCTAGCCGTTTTGCCCCGGGCCTTCGTTGTTCACCAAACCGACCTGGTGTCTAATGAGGCGGCCCTGATTACCACTATGCAAGAGCCAACGTTTAACCCGGCTGAAAGGTTGGTCCGTTTGTCGCGTACTGATGAGCAACCAGGGACCATCACGCTGGGGCAAGCCTCGCCCCAGGAGAGGGTCATGATCATCAGCTACGAGCCGGAGCGAGTCGAAATTGCCACCAGGCTTGACTGGCCCGGCTGGTTGGTGCTGACCGATACCGATTACCCCGGCTGGCAGGCCACCGTGGATGGCCAGCCCACCGAAATTTTTCAAGTCAATATGATGTTTCGGGCAGTGACCATGCCAGCAGGCGAGCACACCGTTGTTTTTACCTTTAAGTCCCAATCCCTGCAAATTGGGACTTTGGTCACAGGAGTCGCTTTGCTGATATTAGTGGGGGGGCTGGTGATTACCGGGAAACGTTGATTGCTTACCCGGCACAATGAGCCCCATCGTTTTCCACTAACACCGACGCTGAGGAGTCGATGAAAAAGGGCATTGGCTTGGTGTCACTTGAGTTTGGGTGAACCCACCCGGTCTGAGGAGCATTGAGCGTTAACCGGTCGGACGGCTCGATCTCCAACAGATCCGTCAAGATGAGCATGGACCGAACACAGGCCCCGGGGATGTACTTCAACACCTGGTGCATTTTTTTCAAAACCTGCTCGTGGCTGATGGTGCCGAAGGTCCCCCCGGCATTGACCAGCTCTAAAAATTGCTCCAGGGTGGTCGAGTCAACCTGGGGGATATGGTTAATGGCAAATAACACCATCTCTTCCAACTGCAACTTTTTAATTTCATTTGGCCGGGATGTTGTAGAATGGCGCATCGTATATCCTCCTTTACAACCTATCTAAACGATCGGTACACTTATCACCAATCATAAATTCTGGTAAAATAAAGATGTGATGCTAATAATTTACGCCATATTAACTCCTCGGAGTGGGGAGTAATCTCTCCGAATTTCACTCCGACAATTCGGAGGGGATAGGTGGTATAATGTCCAAGTCGCCAGAAAGATTTGCCCAGTTACTGACGCAGGCCGTACGCCGCATAGCCTTACGTGACAACCTCAAAATACAGATCGTCCAGGATGAACTGGGCTATGCCCTGGGTCGAGAGACCGGTGGGTCATCGATTGAGTATTGGCGCAAGGGATACGTACCATCCAAGGTGATCGAAGTGGAAAATTTGGCTCGCGAGTTGGTGAAACGGGGGGGCTTAACCGGTCAGACCGAACTTAAGCAGTTCCTCTCTTGCGCGGATCATCCCGATCCGGCCAACCTGGCCGCTGAAATTTTGCCGGATTCGTCCCCTGTCTCTGCTCCCTCCGCCCCCGATGAGATCATGTACGACAACAGTTCGCCCCTGGAGGAGCATCCTGCTTTTATCGCCGGCCCACCCATTACCCATCCCTACTACTTTTTCGGTCGTAAGCGGGAACTTAAACGCATTTTTAACTTATTGAAGCGCCGTCCTTTACAAAACGCGGCCATTATCGGTCCCCGGCGCAGTGGTAAGACCTCTCTGTTACACTACCTCAAGCAGATTACCGTCACGCCAGTCCCCCAATTGCGTCCCAACCAGCGCCGTGATTGGCTGCCGACGCCGGAGCAGTACCACTGGATTCTGGTCGATTTCCAGGACTCTCGCCTGGGCAGCCAGGAGCGATTGCTGCGTTATCTACTGACCCGTCTAAACCTGCCCATCCCTGAGCCTTGTAACCTGGATCGTTTCCTGGATGTGACCAGCCAGGGGTTGCACAGCCCGACGATTATCCTGTTAGATGAGATTGGCGTGGCTCTGCAACGCTATCCAGAATTGGATGACTCCTTTTGGGAAGGGCTGCGCGCCCTGGCCACCCATCAGGTAGGGGGCAATCTGGCTTTTATTCTGGCTGCCCAGGAGCCACCCGACCAACTGGCCCAGCACAGCAACCTGGGCTCGCCATTTTTCAACATCTTTGGTTACACGGCCATCCTGGGGCCACTACGAGAAGCAGAAGCACGTGAACTCATCGCCAGTTCCCCTATTCCTTTCCCCCCTGCTGATGTTGAGTGGATTCTGGACCAAAGCGGACACTGGCCCATCCTGTTGCAAATTCTTAGCCGCGAACGTCTGATCACTTTAGAAGACGGCGAAACCGATACCACCTGGCGCGAAGATGGTCTCCAGCAGATTGGGCCGTTTCGACGCCTGTTAGAATCCGACCATCAAGCTATGTAGTGATGTAGGGCCAGTTGCTAACTTGCCCGCAGCATCGTTGACAAGTTAACAACTTGTCCTACAAAATTCGCTCCTTTCACGAATATTTTTTATCATTTTTTAACCAAACTATTCAGAGGAACAGCATGCAGATGACCTCCAAATCCGAACCCCACCCCCCGAACTCTAACCCCCGAACTCCAACCCCCGAACTCCAAAACGCCTACACCAACGCCCCCGCTCTCCACCCTAATCTACTTCTGGGTAGCCTACAACTTCTCTTCTGGCTGCTGGTGCATCCTTCGGCCTGGCGAAACCACATTGCCCGTATCGATCCCCGTCTCCCCTCAGATTTCTATTTGGCCGAACTGAGCCGGGAGCAATGGCGTAACCCGGCTTTGCGACAACTCCTGATTCACGGCTACGTGGTCTGGCCGCTTCTGGTGGGGCTGGTCTTGTGGCTGTCAGGGGTGGCCGAAGCCAGCCGAATTTTTGATACCTCTCGGAGTGCAGTGGATGGAGTTGTTTTTGGCGTAGCCACCAGCGTGGCCCTGGGCGTGGCCGGCGGGCTAATGATCAACGTGGCCCTGGGCATTGTCAGCGGAGTGACCGGCAGCCTGGCCTTTAGCCTGGCCAGCACTTTGCCGGGCGGCGTCGAGCGCATCGCCGCCCTGGTCATCGCTGTTGGGCTGGCCCTGGGCGTGGCCGGTAGCGCCGCCTTTGGGGCGGCCAGCGTGGTCCCGGGCAGTCGCGCCGGTCACAGACCGGCCTATTCGGTCACCCGGCAAATGAGCGGTATTGTCATCGGCATTCTGATTGGTATCGTGGGCACGGTTGTGGCCAGCAGCCTGGCCATCAGCCTGGCCAGTAGCGTGGCCTTTAGTACAGCCCGGGCCATGGTTTTTGATGCCGCCGGTGGGGGAACAATCAACCTGGCCCGGGGCATCGCCTTTGGCGCAGCCGGTGGTATCGCTGTTGGGGTGGCCGTGGGACGACGAGCCCCCCGCCAACGAGGCCTGGCTTTTGGGGTAACTTTTGGCCTGGTGCTTGGCCTGGCCCGCATCCTGGCCATTAATGGGGCCCCCGAGGTGGTTATTATGGTCAATGCGGCTCTGCTCACAGCCCTGTTTGCCCTGCCTTATGTTCTGGCCGAGCGTATCGCCGGTCCCTGGGCCGGGGCCGTGGCCGGGGCCCTGGGCAGTGGGGGCGTTTTCTTTTTGAGTGTCATTGGCGACTACCCTCGCTGGCCCGTTTTACCGATTGGCGTGGTTTGTATTATCATGGGGCTCACCCTGGCCTGGTGGCGTCCCATTCTGCTTTACCCCCTGGTTACGGCCTGGAATCTACTGCTCTACGGAGCCGATAAACGGGCCGCTGACCAGCCTCCAACCGCCCTCCGTCGGCATGCGGCTTTCTGGGACGAGTACCAACGCCTGCCTTTCATTGGCCTGGCTGATCACCTGTTGCTGGTGTTGGCCCGCCACCCGGCCGAGGGGCAGGCCGCTCTCGACTACTTGACGGCCAACCCCCAACGCTGGGCCGCCCAGGCCGTGCAGATCGAACTGGACGCCCGCAGCCTGGAAGCCTGTACTGGAGTGACGGCCATCAGCCAGGTTCACCACAGCCTGGCCGCAGGCGAGTTGGCTGGACCGGCCAGCGCCCTGTTGCGCAGCTTCAGTCGTCTCAGCCAGGACGTCGAATCCGCCCTGCGACAGGAGAGTGCCTACAACCAACGCCTGGCTCTCAGTGCGGTCGAGGAGCGCCTGGACGGCCTGCTGCGGGAGTTGACCCGCAGCAGCGAGCCTTATACGGAACGGTTTCGTCCCATCACCAATCACTGGCGCAAAATTGTGGCCGACCACATCCGGGAGTTGGCGGCTATGGTCGAAGCTCGTCAGGAGATTGACAACCCTTACATCATCGGTATTCCCCTGACCGAGCAGCAGGAAATCTTCATTGGACGGACCGATATCAGCAGCCGGATCGAGCAACTACTGCGAGACCAGCGCCGCCCGCCCCTGTTCCTCTACGGCCAGCGACGCATGGGCAAGACCTCGCTGCTCAACAACCTGGGGCGACTCCTGCCCAGCACCATTGTACCCCTCTTTGTCGACTTACAGGGTGCGTCTCGAGCCAGAGATCATGCCGGACTGCTCTACAATATCGCCCGGGATATGGTCAAATCGGCCAGCCAGCGACGCGATCTGGTCCTGCCTGCCCTGTCCAGGCAGGTGTTGGCTATCGATCCCTTTACCCATTTTGACGAATGGCTGGACGAGGTTGAGCAGATTCTGGAAAATCACAAGCAAAATACGGCCCTGCTGGCTCTGGATGAGTTCGAAACGCTGGATAGTGCCATTACCAAAGGTCGCTTTGACGAGGAGGATGTGCTGGGTATGCTTCGCCACCTGATCCAGCATCGCCCCCGCTTCAAGGTCCTGCTGGCCGGGTCTCATCATTTGGACCAATTCCAACGTTGGGCCAGCTATCTGATCAACGCCCAGGTCATCCACATCAGTTACCTCCAGGAAGCCGAAGCGCGCCAACTGATCGAGCGACCAGTCAAGGAATTCACCTTGCGCTACGAACTCGAGGCCAGCCAGCGGGTATTGGCCCTGACGCATGGTCACCCATTTCTGGTGCAACTTCTCTGCGCTGAGATTGTGGCCTTCAAAAATGAGCAAGACCCCGCCGTGCGTCGCCTGGCCACCCTGACCGACGTGGAAGTAGCCGTGCCGGAAGCCCTGGACAGCGGCAGCTTCTTCTTTGCCGACATCCAGCGCAACCAGGTCGATGCGGCCGGGTTGGTCCTGCTGCGCCTCCTGGCCGCCCAGGGAGAAGGGGCGGTCGTCAGCCGGGAAACATTGGCTGAGCATGCGGGGGCATCGACGGAATTGGATCAAACCCTGCACTCGCTCTGCCGCCGGGAGCTCATCGAACCGGTCGATGGGGGCTACCGTTTCCAGGTAGAATTGATCCGGCGCTGGTTCACCCGGCGCTAAGGCAGTTCCGAAAAAATAATTGTCCCAACTCCGTGAAACGTGAAGCGTGAAACGTGATGTTTTTACGCCATAAACCCTCACGTTTCACGTTTTACGCTTCACGCCGCCGAAAGTTTTGGGATGA